>JANPDV010000369.1:0-24922 GCA_031431655.1 Gammaproteobacteria bacterium
CCCCGCCTCCCGCGCCGCCCCCCCCCCCTAAACTCACTCGCGAACCCCGGGTGCGTCGAGAAATCGACGCACCCGGGACGCAATCTCGACCGGGAAGGCGTCGAACAGGCCGAAACCGTACTCCGGCGCGTCCTGCAGCTCGGCGCCCGGGATCAGCGCGGCTGCGACAGCACCGGCATCCCACAGGCCGTCCCTCGGCCGGATGATCAGCGTCGGCCGAGGGATTGAGCGCAGCCGCGGCTCGGGTTCGTAACCCGACAGCGCCGCCATCGCCCAGCCTGCCTTGAGCCCGGCGCGCTGCTTCTCGGCTACGATTCGCGCGGCCTGCTCCACGGACTGGCCGGCGGGCCGCACACCCATCGTGCTCTTCCACTCGGTGAGCAGCGACGAGCCGTCTTCGGCCTGCACCGTGGTGCTGACCAGCTGCGCGCGGCGTTCCGCGCTGAACACGGGCACCGAGATCAGCACCAGCTTGCGGATGTCCTGCGGATAGCGTGCCGCGATTTCGGCCGCAATCATTGCGCCGGTGTGATAGCCGACGAGGTCGACCGGCTCTTTGAGGTCGGCGATGAAGTCATGCAGGGCGTCGGCGTAGTCACCGAGAGTGGGCACCCGCGGCGGTGCATCGGATTCGCCGTAGCCGGGCGTGTCCGGCGCATAGACCACGCGGTCCGTACCCAGCTGCGGCAGCAGTTCGCTGAACATGCGCCCCGACAGCGGCGACTGGTGCAGCAGTACGACCGGGGGCCGCATGCCGCCGGCCTGCTGCGGTGAGGCGCGACGGTAGTGGATCTGGCCGAAGCGGCCGTCGAAGAAGGCGCGCTGCACGCGCACTGCAGGAGCGGCGCCTGCCGTCACCGGCGCGGAACCTGCGGTGGCGGCGCTCGGCGCCGCTGCGGCCGCAGCCCCGGCGGCGTTCGCCACCGCAGGCGCGCGCTCAGGCCCACGCTGGTTGATCTCCAGCATGTGGCCGTCCGGGTCGAACGCGAACAGGAACGTCGCTTCCCAGCGCCGGCCGCCGTTGCTGGTGACCTCGCTGGTCTCGGGGGCCTTGTTTATCGGCGTACGTGCGCGCTGCATGCGCGCGTAAATGGCGGCGAGGTCCTGGGTCTCGATCATCAGCACGCTGTCGCCGGGACGCAGGGCCTTCGGCGGCGGCGGCAACGCGCGCGGCTCGCCGTATTGCAGCAGGCCGACCATGCCGATCCAGGGGTGCCGGCCCTTCATGATCGCGAAACGGCTCGGTGCCCCGAGCGGCGCCTCGTTCGGCAGGCTGGAGGCCGTGACCTTGCCGCGGTTCTCCAGCCACAGCTCGAAGCCGAGCACATCGCGGTAGAAGCGGATCGACGCGTCGATGTCGTTGACGATCAGCGTGGTGCGCCGAACCATGCCGGGCGGCTCGACCGCCGGACGCACTGGCGGTGCCGCCGCAGGCACTGCCCCGCCACCCTGCGCATGTACGGCGCCGGCGAGCGCGAGCGCCACTGCCAGCGCAACCGCGAGCGCAGGCGCGGCGGGCGCGAGCCCCGCAGGTCCTGCTCCGGTCCTCTGTGGCCTGCGCACGAGCGCTACTTCGCCGCGGCTTCCCTGGCGCGTTTCTCGTCGATGTACTTCTTGAACACCGTCCACGAGGTCTCGTTGGGGCGCGGATCATCGAGCGGCGGCGGGTTGCGGTAGGTCGGGTAGTTCAGCTCGATCTCGCGACGCACCACTTCCGGCATCTGCTCGTAGCTGTCGAGCCGCATGCCGGCGGTATGGAACACCACCACGCCGTCGCGGTCGCCCATTTCCATCCACGGCAGCCAGCGCGAGATGCGACCCCAGGAAAGCACCGCGTTCTCGAGCTCCGTATCCCTGGCGTTCATCGCTTCCTTGGCGCTGACCGCGGACGTGCCGAACTCCATCGCGTGATACGCGCCGCCGACATAGTCCTGGTACTCCCCGGCGAGCGGGTTCTTGTAGAACAGGCGCGCCGCGCCGCCACCCTCGAGCAGCATGTCGTCCTTGATGAACTGGCCTTCGCTGCGGTCGATCGGCTTGCCGTCCTTGTCGCGGGCGCAGATCCAGTCGCGCGCGTTGACCGGATCGTTGGCCACGTGCACGACGTCCACTTCCTTGCCGCTCCACGGATTCTTCCACTTGCGCGCCACCTCGTTGGTGACCGGGTCGAGGTAGAACATGACCTCGCGCGACACGGAGCGGTAACACAGCCCGCGGACCGGGTCCTGCTTCGTCCTGCACTGGCGCATGTTCATGCCGTGCACGTTGAACAGCAGCCGGTTCGGTTCGCCGGGCACGCGGGCCCACATGCGGCCGCTCCACCAGTACAGCGTGGGCGTGCCTTCGACCAGCGAGCAGGCCATCTTGATGGACACGCGCAGCTGGTCGTCGACGTTCGCCGGATCGTAGGTACCCGCAGCCTTGCCGCCCATGGCCGGCTTCGCCGCGCCTGCGGCGCCCGCGTCGCCGGCGCCAACGGACACGAGGGCCACTGCGGCGAGCAACGCCGCGCCGGAGGTGATCGCAACAATTCTCCTGTGAATGCTCATGACGGCTGCCTCACTTGCTGCCGGACGCGCGGCGCCCGTCGATGATTTTCTTGATGTAGGTCCAGGAGGTCTCGTTGGGACGCGCGTCGTCGATCGGCGGCGGCGCGAGATACGCCGGATAGCGGGTCCTGATCTCGGTGAGCAGCGGCTCGCTCAGGTCGTCCATGGTCACAACGCGCTTGCCGACGGTGGTGAACACCACCACGCCGGCGTGACCGCCCATCTTCATCCACGGAATCCAGTCCGATACCCGCGCCCAGCTGATCGACACAGACGGCAGCGTCTTGACCTTCGGGTCCAGCAGCCACTTCGCCTCGGTGTAGGAGTTCAGCATCTCCATCGCGAGGTACTTGTTGCCGACATAGTCCTGGTAGTCGCCCGCGAGCGGGTTGTCGTACCACAGCGGCGCCTCGCCGCTGGTCCAGACCATGTTCTTCATGAAGGTGCCGCGGAAGGTCATGCCCTTGCCGTCGGCGCTGTAGGCGTACGTGGGCGCGCGCATGTTGACCGGGTCGTTGGCGACGTGGATCACCTCCACTTCTTCGCCCGTCCAGGGATTCTTCCACTTGCGCAGCACTTCGTTGGTCTGCGGATTCAGGTAGAGCATGATTTCGCGCGACACCGAGCGGTAGCCCGGGCCGCGCTTCGGGTCGCTGAACGTGCCGCACTGGCGGATGTTCATGCCCTGGACGTTGAACAGCACGCGGTCCCGCTCGCCGGGCACGCGGCTCATCATCGAACCCTTCCACCAGTGGATGATGGGCTTGCCGTCCTCCAGGGTGCAGGTCATCTTGCGGTTCAGCAGCAGCGCATCTTCGGGTTTGTTCGGATCCAGCGCAGCGGCGGCGGCCAGCGCCGGCATCAGGCAGGCCAGTACGGCAGCGGCAGCCCGGACTGCGCGGCGACGCGATACGTTCGACATCTTCATCCCCCCATCTGCCGCCTGCGCGGCGAGTTCTTGTCGCGCCGACCGACCGGCGCATTTCGTCAGCGCCTGAGCGTGTACTCGGCTCCGCAATACGGACACTTGGCCCAGCCGGTCTGCTCTATCGGCAGATACACACGCGGATGCGAATTCCACAGCGCCATTTGCGGCATCGGGCAGGACAGCGGCAGGTCGTCCGCGCCGACCTCGTACTGGTTCTGCGCGTTGGGCGTGAGCAGCGGTGTGGAGGTGGAGCCGGCCATACGTCGGAACGGTTGCTGAGGCTGCGGCGAGTATACGCCCCGCCGAGCCTAGGCCGGGAACGTGGCGTCCCAGATGGACCGCACCGTGCTCCGCTCGGTGGCGAACTCGGTCGCGTCCACGACGGCGCCCTCGTCCCGCAGCGATCGATGGTGGCCACGCGCGCGGTAGCGACGATAGGCGGCGGTCAGCTGGTCGACCGTCTCTTGCGGGACCAGCGCGCCCGAGGCAAGGGTCTCGAGCTGGCGGATGGTGTCCGGGAACATCACCACCGCGTCGTACTGCCCGGCCCAGAGCAGTGCCCAGTACTGGGCCAGGAACTCGATGTCGGCGATGCCGCCGGGGTCCTGCTTGAGGTCGAACGGCCCGCGGCCCGCCTTCGAGAGTTCGCGGCGCATGCGCTCGCGCATCTGGCGCACTTCATCGCGCAGGGTGTCGCGACGCACGTGGTGCTGCAGCAGCTCGACACGCGTGCGTTCGAACGCGGCGCGCAGCGGCGGCGAGCCGGCGACCGAACGCGCATGCAGCAGCGCCTGGTGCTCCCAGGTCCAGGCCTCGTTGCGCTGATACTCGGCGAACGCGCCCAGCTGGGTGATCAGCATGCCGCCCTTGCCGCTGGGTCGCAGGCGCATGTCGACTTCATAGAGCCGGCCGGCGGCGGAGTGCATCGACAGCAGGTGCACGATGCGCTGCGCGAGGCGCACGAAGAACACCTGGTTGTCCAGCGGCGGCGTCGACGAAGTCTCCTGCACGGCGCCGGCGGAATCGTGCAGGAACACCAGGTCGAGGTCCGAGGCGTAGCCGAGCTCCATGCCGCCGAGCTTGCCATAGCCGACCGCACAGACCTGGACGTCACGCAGCTGCGATTCGCCGCAACGCGGCGTACCGAACTGCGCCGTCATCTGCTCCCAGGCAAGCCGCATCACCTGCTCGATCAGCAGTTCGGCGATGTCGGTGAGCCGGTCCGACACGTGCATCACCGGCAGCTTGCCGGCGAGGTCCGCAATCGCGACGCGAAACACCGCCGCGCGCTTGAACTGGCACAGCGCCTCGACGATTCGCTCCGGCTCGTCTGCATGGATCCGCTCGACCCTGTCGGCCAGGTCCGCCGCCAGCTCCGCTCGCGACGGCGGCGCCGCCAGCGTGCGCTCGTCCAGCAGTTCGTCCAGCAGCAGCGGGTGGCTCGCAATCTGCGCGGCGAGGAAATCGCCGCCGCGGCACAGTTCGACGAAGCGCGCCCGCGCCGCCGGGTTCTCGTTCAGCAGGGCGAAATAGGCCGAACGCGGGCCGATAGCCTCGATCACGCGCAGCAGCCGGCGCAGCACCGCCAGGTGCGCGTCATCCGGCCGCAGCGCCGCCAGCCGCTCCGGCAGCAGGCGCTGCAGTCGCTTCAGCGCCGTGCCATCGAGCCGCCGCACCAGGCCGCTGCTGCGCAGCTCGAGCAGCAGCCGCGCCACCTCCGCCGCGTCGCCAATCTGCTGTGCCTGGAGTTGTTCCGCGAGCTGCGCGCCGGACGCGCCGTCGTCCCACAGCGTCGCCTGCAGGGTCGTCGCGGGACTCGACGCCGCCGGAGTTGGCGGAGCTGCACCATTGTCAGCCTCCTCGCCGCCGGGCCGGAACACCAGCGCGTGAAAATGCGCCTGCACGATCTCGCGTTGTGCGTCGATCTGCGCCTGCAGCGCATCCCAATCGATCGCACCCATCGCCCGCGCCAGCTGGGCGCGCGCCGCCGGATCAGCCGGCAGCTGATGCGTCTGCGCGTCGCGCTGCATCTGCAGGCGATTCTCGAGCGTGCGCAGGAAACGGTAGGCCGTCTCCAGTTCAGCGACCGTACGCTCCGGCAGCAGGCGCGAACCGACCAGCTGCGGCAGCACCTGGAACAGCCGCGGCGTCTGCAGCCGACGATCCTGCCCGCCGCGGATCAGCTGGAAGGCCTGCACGATGAACTCGATCTCGCGAATGCCGCCCGGACCGAGCTTGATGTGCCCCGCCATGTCGCGCCGGGCACCCTGCTTCTCGATCAGCTGCTTCATTTCGCGCAGCGACTCGAACACGCCGAAGTCCAGGTAGCGGCGATAGACGAACGGTCGCACTGCATTGGCGTACAGGGCGCCCCAGGATTCCTCGCCGACCACCGGCCGTGCCTTGACGAACGCATAGCGCTCCCAGTCGCGGCCCTGCTGGGCGAGGTAATCCTCGAACGCAGAGAACCCGCAGGCGAGCGGGCCCGAGTCGCCGAACGGTCGCAGCCGCATGTCGACGCGGAACACGAAGCCGTCGATCGTGGGCGCCGCCAGCAGCCGGATCAGCGCCTGCCCCAGCCGCACGAAGAACTCATCGTTGCTGACCGGCGAGGCATGATCGGTCTCGCCGTAGTCGCGGAACAGGAAGATCAGGTCGATGTCGGAGGAAAAGTTCAGCTCGCGCCCGCCCAGCTTGCCCATGCCGAGCACCAGCAGCGGAACGGTCGAGCCGTCCGCGGCGCGCGGCACGCCGTATCGCTGCGTGGTTTCGCGCCACGCGACGTCGTGCGCCAGCTTTACCGCCGCATCCGCAAAGGCGGACAGGTCTTCGAGTGTCTGGTCGAGCGTCGCGAAACCGGCAAGGTCACGCCACGCGACGCGCACCATCTCGCGACGGCGCCAGCGCCGCAGCCACGACATTGCGGTGGCCTCGTCGGCGTGCGCCGCAAGCGGCTGGCCTTCAGGCCAGCACGGTCGCGCCGCGAAGCCCTGCGCGAGCGCCTGCTGGGAAGTCAGATCGTCGCGCAGCGTCGCGTCGCGCTGCAGCGCCTCGGCCAGGAAATCGCTGCAGCCGGCGACCTCGGCCTCGGACCCGTTCAGCGCGCCGCCACCTGTGCCTTGCCGGCGCCGCCAAAGCACTTCGGCCCGGCGAGGTAGTCCTCGATCAGCTTGAGCGTCTGCCGGTGCCACTCCGGACGCCAGGGCAGCGTGTGCCACATGTCCTTGATCTCGACGTACTGCACATCCTTGCCAGCGGACTTCATCGCCTTGTAGAACATCCGCGAGTGCTCGGTGTCGGCCTGGCGGTCGCGGTCGCCGTGATACAGCAGGATCGGGATGTCGGCCTTGGCGACGTTACGGATCGGGTCCATGCCGGTGACCGTCCAGGCCTGCACCTCGCGCCCTATCGGGTCGTCACCCCACTCGTTCTGGATCAACTCGAGGCTGGAGACGCCCGCACCCGCGAGCGCACAAACGTACGGGCCATTGGGGCGCACGGAGGCGGCGATCGCCGCAAAACCGCCATACGAGTAGCCAAAGATCGCAATCTTGCGCGGGTCCGCGATGCCCTGGTCGACCAGCCAGCGTGCGCCGTCGTCCTTGTCGTCCTGCATCTTCACGCCCCAGTTCTCATCGCCGGCGAGCTCCAGCGCCATGCCCAACCCCTGCGTGCCGCGATACTGCGGGCGCAGCACCGCATAACCCCGCGTCGCGAGAAACTGGGTCCAGCCGGACTGATCCCACTCCATGTAGTCGCGTGCCCAGGGTCCGCCGTGGGGGTGGATGATGGCGGGCACCGGTCCTTTTTCCGGGGTCCAGCCGGGCGGCAACGTCAGGATCGCAGGGACATCGAGGCCATCGCGCGCCTTGTAGGTGACCCAGCGGGTCGCACCGAGAGTCGCTGGATCGATCCACGGACGTTGTGCGCCGACGGGCGAGAGTTTCAGCTGAGGTTGCGTGGTCAGCAGGTAGTACTGCGGCGGCAAGGCGTCGCTCTCGACGCGAACCAGCGCGCGGTTGTTGCTGCGCTGGCGTGAGGACATCGTGATCACCTGGCCGGGAAACTGCTGCTTGAGGGCGGCGAGAATCGGTTGCCAGAAGTCGTCGGTAAAGACCGTTTCGTACGAAGGCCCCATGACTCGTACGCCGATGAGCTCGGTCTTGCCCTCGGATTGGGAGTCGCTGCCCTGGTAGACCCGGTCGATGCTGTAGCGCTCGTTGCGGAACAAAGGCTCCGGATCGAAGCGCTTTGCCCGCAGATCGTAGCTGCGGATCTGCTGGAAGTTGGAATCGCGATCGGTCGTCACGATCAGCCTGTTGGGATCGGTGTCGAAGTCCAGCGGTTCGATGGTGCGCCGCTTCTTGATCGCAAAGCTCAGCTCGGGCTGGTACTCCCACGGGTCCTTCGAAGTCCTGCGCGCGTAGCGCTTCAGCCAGAAGTCCCCGCCCACGTTCTCCAGCTTCTGCAGCAGGCGAAGTTCGCCGGTTTCCGCATTGACGCCACTCGCGAGGTATGAGGATTTCTCGGAACTCTCGGCGACCAGGGTTGCGCGCCGGGTGCGCATGTCGATGCGATAAACCTGCTGCGTGCCGCCCTGGTCGAGGTTGATCCGTTCGATCAACACACTCTCCTGATCCGCAAGCCGGGCAAACACCCGCGTGACGCTTTGCACCGCCTCGGCATTGCGAACCGCGTCATCGGCGGCCCCGCCGCGTCGCAGCGGCTCCTCGAAGAAGCTGCCCTTCAAGTCGGTGATGTAGACCTTGCGGGTGAAGGTCTTCACCGACGCGAAGTTGATCTCCTGCTCGGTGATGAACAGGATGTGGTTGTTGCCGACGAAGCTGACCGACACCGGCCGTTGGGTCGCGCTCGGAATCCACACCGGCTTCTGGTCGAGCGCGTCGGCATTCCAGACCGATATCACCGGCCACTTCTGGCCGGGCGCGGCAACCAGGCCCACCAGGTGCTTGCCATCCGGCGACAGGGCAGGCTGGGTGACGGCCTCGAACTGCGCCAGCGCTTCGATGGGCAGGGGTCCGGCCAATGCAGCCGGCGCCAGCGACACCAGCGAGCAAGCCAATACCCACAGCGACGATCGACGGGTCCGTAACCTCATCATCATGAGCCGCAGCTCCGGTAACGCCAGACGGAAGGTCCATGTTGTACGCCCGCGACACGCTCGCCGCAAGACTCACGATTGAATTGCAGGGAGATTGAGGTGCCGGTGCCTGACGTCGTAGCATGGGCGAAACGAAGCCAGCGCGGCGCTCGTCCTGCCGGGAGAGTTGCGCCGCAAGCTGGCCACATCGGTCTCATCGCAGGGGGAAAGGCAATCATGCGCAGTCGCGTCCATCGTGCGTCATCGGCAGTGTCGTTCATCGCGGCATTCGCCGCCGCCCGCATCGCCGCCGCCGCTTCCGCCCAGCAGGCCCCGGCGGTGCCGGCAGCGCAAACTCCACCCGTGGCACCGCCGCCAGCCGGGGCGCCCTCCGCGCCCGCTGCGACGCCTGCGCCGTCGCCAAAGCGCATCGCCACGGAAGCGGCCACCACGGGCAGCGACCAGACCGAAACCATCGTCGTAACAGGCTCGCGCATCACGCGCGATGAGTTCACGTCGGCGTCGCCGGTCCAGGCGATCACGCGCGACCGTTCGACTCTCGCCGGCCTGTCGAATGCCGGCCAGATCGTCCAGGGCAGCGCCGCCGCGGCGGGTTCGGGCCAGATCAACAGCACCTTCACCGGATTCGTGGTCGAAGGCGGTCCGGGCGTATCCACGGTGTCGCTGCGCGGCCTCGGCGCGCAGCGCAGCCTGATCCTGCTGAACGGCCGTCGCCTGCCACCTGCCGGCGTGGGCGGCCAGGTCGGCGCCGTCGACTTCAACATCCTCCCCAACTCCATCGTCAACCGCTACGAGATCCTCAAGGACGGGGCGTCATCGATCTATGGGTCGGACGCGGTTGCCGGTGTCGTCAACGTGATCACGCGCACGCGGCTCGAGGGCGCGGAAGTGACCGCCAACGTGAAGGCCGCGCGCGGCGGCGGCGACGAATACCAGTTCGAGGGCGGCTGGGGCCGGACATGGGACCGCGCCTCGCTTTCCGCATCGTTTGAGTTCAATCAGCGCAAGTCCCTGCAGTACGGCGACCGCAGCTTCTTCGCCTGCCCGCAGGACCATACCTACGCCGCCGCCACCAGTCTCATGCCTGCGGTCACCGGCTACGTTTTGCCGGCCCGTACTGTGTCGGCGGGCGATCGCTCGGACCTGATCGATCCACGCACGGGCCAGTTCAAATGCTTCACGGCCGGCGTCTCCGGATACGTGATCACCTACAACCCTTTTGCAGGCTTCGGCGTTGCCTCGCGCACCCCGAACGCTCCGATCGCCGGGCTCACCTTCAACGGGGCGGCCAACAACCCGATCCCGGGCTGGCGGTTCATCCCCTACCAGGAGCGCACCTTCGACGATCCGCGCTCGCTCACCAGGGATGCGATCTCCCCGGCCGATCGCTACAGCGTGTTCATCCAGGGTGACTGGCGTCCCGAGGGCCTCGGCTCAGCGGAGCTGTACACGGAAATCCTCGCCAACCGGCGCGAGTCGTCGAACACGAGCTTCCGCCAGCTGTTCCCGGACGTGAATTCACAATCGTCGATCAATCCGTTCAATGCCACGCTCGGCCCGCTGCAGCGCTTCGCCACGCCGATCGTACTGGTGCCTTCGGATCAGGAGCAGGATGTGGACGTGGCCCGCGTTCTCGCCGGCGTGCGCGGCGACATCGGCGGCTCCGGCTGGTCCTATGACGTCTATGCGATCCAGTCGCGCAGCCGCGGCGACTACCTCGACGACGTAGTCCCGGAGGACCGGCTGATCGCCGGCACGGGCACACTGCAGGACGGCTCTTTCGGGGCCGTCGGCGTCTGCAATTCGATGGCGCCGACCGGCTGTATCCCGTTCACCAGCCTGTTCACCAGCGCCGGCCTCGCCGGCCAGTTCACTCCCGCCGAGCAGGCCTACTTCTTCACCAAGGATCGGGGCAACACCAAGTACGACCAGTCGATCGTCGAAGCGCAGTTCACCGGCGACCTGCTTTCGATGCCGGCCGGCCCGCTTGCCGCGGCGCTGGGCGTAACCTGGCGGCAGGACAAGATCGACGACACACCGGGCCCGGTCACGATCAGCGGCAACTCATGGGCGCGCCTGACCGCGGGCCGCACCAAGGGTGACGACAGCCTGGTCGAGGCCTACGGCGAGTTCGAGATTCCGCTGCTG
Source organism: Gammaproteobacteria bacterium (assembly GCA_031431655.1). GTDB lineage: Bacteria > Pseudomonadota > Gammaproteobacteria > Steroidobacterales > Steroidobacteraceae > UBA964. Next base: position 10,748 of record JANPDV010000369.1, read on the forward strand.
CGGGGCGCGAAGCTTGCGCAGAACCTGTCGCTGAACGTGTCGGGCCGCTATTCCGATTACGACTCGGTAGGCGATGCGACAACCTACAAGATCAACGCCAACTGGAAGGTCAACGACCTGATCCGATTCCGCTCCACTTACGGCACTTCGTTCCGCGCGCCCGCGCTGTACGAACTGTATCTGGCGGACCAGATCACGTTCCTGTCGCAGCAGCGGGTTGATCCCTGCATTCGCTGGGGCGACCCGGAATCCCCGGCCAACGCCACGATCCAGGCCAACTGCCGTCGCGACGGCATCACGGACCCGCTGTTCGCCGGCGGTTCGACCAGCGCCGAGATCCTGCGCGGTGGCGGCCTCGGCCGCCTCAAGCCCGAGGATTCCGACTCGACCACCGTCGGCCTGGTGCTGACGCCGCCGGGCTCGGGCCTGAGCGTCGCGGTGGACTACTTCGACATCAATGTCGACAACCAGATCACGAGCTTTGCGTTTGCAGCGATCGGCGCCTGTTATTCCTCCGAAGCCTTCCGCTCGCAGCCGGGATTCTGCGACCTGTTTACACGCAATCCGGCGCCGGACCGGGGCATCGCGCAGGTGGACGCCAGCTACCGCAACATCGTGAACCAGCGGGTGACGGGCTTCGACGTCACAACGAGCTACGACAAGGACTTCACCTTCGGCAAGCTGGAGGTCGACGCGGACATCACCTACTCGCAGGACGACGATACCGAGCTATTCGCCGGCCGCACGTTCCTGCCGAACGGCACGGTCGGCGAGCCTGAGTGGGTTGGGCAGGTCCAGACCCGCCTGAAGCGCAAGGACTGGACCTTTGCCTGGACGCTCAACTACACCGGCAAGGGCAACAACTTCGGGTACGAGGGCGAGGACGGCATCGTCGATCCACTGGCGGGCCTCACGGTGCTGTCGACCAACCGGACCGACGTCGCCTCCTGGATGACGCACGACTTCTCGGTAAGGTTTGAGCGGGACACGTGGTCGCTCGTCGTTGGCGCCACCAATGCGTTCGACAAGGTGCCGCCGATCATCGGCGAGGGCGACGACGTCGGCAGCATCCAGCGTCTCGGCAGTGTGCCGCTGTCCAGCCAGTACTACGACGGCTACGTCGGGCGAACGTTCTTCGTCAACGTGGCCTGGAAGCCCTGAACCGAGGCCAGGCCAGGCCGGTTCACGTCAGTGAAGCTCAGGCTGCGGTGCCCACGGAAAGTGGGCACCGCAGTGTCTGGCTGAGTTTCAGCCCTTGCCGGGCACGCTGGCCGGCGTGGTGGAAGCCATGCCTTCCACTGACGTAGCGGCATTCTGCACCGCATGGGCGGTGGCATCGACTGCCCGCTGGGCAGCGCTCTCGACCTTCTGCGTGGCGGCCTGGGCGCCGGACGACGCTTTGGAAATGCCGCTCTTGGCCGCAGTCTGCGCCTGACGCGTGACCTTGCGGGTCGCGGCCGCGACCTTGCGAACGACCTGCCGGGCCTGGCTCTTGGCCTTGGCGACGACCGGTCGGGACGCACCGCGTGCCTTGGCAGCGGTCCTGCGCACCGCGGACTTGGCCTTGCGGACGACAGCCTTGGTCTTGCGCGCGACCACGCGAGCTCGAGCGGCAGGCTTGGCGACCAGGCGCTTTGCCGTCTTTTTCACCGATTTTCTTGCAGCGGCCGACTTGCGGGCCGATTTCTTCTTAGCAGCCATGGAGAACTCCTGAGTTCGACAGATTCTGTGGCGGGGCTTTCACGCTAGCGCTGCGACGGACGCCGGTCAACAGTTGTTGGGCCTGGCCGCTCCTTGAGGTGGGTCGACGCAGCCGCCCTGCTGTCCAGGATCCCGGCCTTGCGGGTGCGAGGGCCTACCCGCCCGCGGCTTGCCAATCGGCAGCCGGGTCAGGCGCGGTCGGCGCCGTAAAACAGCGTGACGACGTGCTGCGCCTCGGCAAAGAACAGCCAGCGTTCCACGACAACGCCGCAGACCGTCGCCAGCAACGCAAGCGAGGCCGCCGCGACGGGCGCCATGCCTGGGCCACCCGATGCCACGGGCGGCGATGCGACCGCCATGGTGCCGACCAGCGCGGCGAGACACGCGAGCGGCGCCACGAACAGCAGCAGCGCCGCGAGCCGACGAAGTCGACGCGCATGCTTGCGCGCCACCACGAAGCCCATCTCCCGCATGACGAAATTGGCCTGCGTATGCGGCGGATCGAGCACGCGGACCGCGCCGTACCGACCGAGTCCGGTCGCGGCGCCAGCCGTGTAGCTGCGCCCGGCGGTGTCGACCTGCCGCCAGTAGCGCATTTTCAGCGCGCCGCTCAGTGCCACCAGCACGATGACGAGACCAGCCGCCCAGGGCGTCGCCGCGCCGAACCAGGCGAGTCCGGCGAGCGCGAGCACGCCGCCCGTGGCCAGCGACAGCAGCACGTAGATCGGCGCCACCAGCGGCTGATGCCAGGCGCGAATGGTTGGCAGCGACTGATAGATCATGCCGGTGCACCAGACGGTGGCGAGCGCGCCACCTGCGGCCGCAGCGCCGGCCACCAGAGTCAGGCCGCGACCACTCGCACCGAAGCCTGCGCCGGCGGCCACATGCAGCAGCCAGGGCAGGAACGTGAGCACGGCCAGCACGCCCTCGCGTGACAGCCACGACGTGCGCCACTGCGAGAACGCCCGCCACGCCCGCTCCGGGTGCCCGAGGTGGGCCGTCGAGGCAAGCAGGCCGGCGCTGACCAGCACGAACGCGACTGCGTGCGCCGCCAGCCAGGTCCATGGAATCTCGCCGGGCGCCGGCGCATCGCCGATGACCGCCAGCGCAACCAGCCATGCCAGCAGGCCGTAGCCGGCGCCGGAAGCGGTGGTGAAGAAGATGACGGAGTAGGCTGGATTCATCTGAATGGACGCGGCGCATGCACCGGCAACACCGGCCTCAGCGCGACAGCAGGCGGTCGGCCCACGAGAACAGGCGTTCGATCGGCGTGCCATCGGGTTGTGGTGCCGGGCGGTCGTGAGCGGCGACAGGCGACGGCGCCGCCGTCGTCACGTCGCGGCGCGCGCGGGGCGGCAGGTACTTGTTCACCGGCTGATAGCCGATCGCCGGCAGCAGGTCGAAGCCCCCGCGCTCGCGCACCAGCTTCGACACGGCGCTGTCCGCGTCGCCAAGATCGCCGAAGTGTCGCGCACCCGTGGGGCAGGCCTTGACGCAGGCCGGCTGGCGATCCTGTGGCTCCAGGTGGGTGTTGTAGATGCGGTCGACGCACAGCGTGCACTTCTTCATCACGCCGCCGCTCGTGTCGTACTCGCGCGCGCCATAGGGACAGGCCCAGGAGCACAGCTTGCAGCCGATGCAGGTCTCGGGGTTCACCAGCACGATGCCGTCTTCGGCGCGCTTGTAGCTGGCGCCCGTCGGACACACCGTGACGCAGGCCGGCGTCTCGCAGTGCAGGCAGCTGCGAGGAAAATGCACTGTGCGGCTGGTGTCGCCCTCGCCCACGTCGTAGGAATGCACGCGGTTCAGCCAGGGGCCGTAAGGGTCCTTGCCGTAAGGGTCGACGTCGGTGAGCGGTCCGGAAGCAGCGCCACCGTCGTTCCACTCCTTGCAGCTGGTGGCGCAGGCCTGGCAGCCGACACAGGTGTCCAGGTCGATGACCAGGCCGAGTTTCTTCTGGTTGGGTGCGGCTTGAGGCAGGGCAGTCATGAGGCGAGCCTTTCGATGCGGACGCGCAGGTCGTACCAGGCGGCCTGGCCGGTTACCGGGTCACTGTTCGAATAGCGGTAGCCGTCCTGCTGCTGCGGCAGCAGGTCGGAGATCAGCGGGTTGAGCAGGAAGGAGCGCGTCGCCTCGCCCGCCTGCGGGTCCAGGCCCCAGGCACCGGGGCGCTTGGCGATCGCGTTCCAGGTCCACACCGTGTCGGGATTGACGCCCTCCATCAGCGTGACCTGCGCACGTAGCGCGCCGAGGTGACTCGACACGGACACCCAGTCGCCCTCGGCAACGCCGAGCGCGGCGGCACGCACGCGGTGCAGGTAGAGCCGGTTGCTGCCGTGGATCTGCCGCAGCCAGGAGTTCTGCGAGCCCCATGAGTGGTACATGGCCATCGGCCGCTGCGTCAGCGCGTACATCGGATAGCGCGCTGCGTCGATCTGCTGGCCTTCGAACGGCGCGTACCAGAACGGCAGCGGATCGAAGTAGCGCTCGATCCGCGCACGATGCGTCGCCGGCGGCTGCACGGCGCCATGGCCGCGCGCGGCGAGGCGGAACTTCTGCAGCACTTCGCTGTAGAGCTGGAACACGATCGGCTCGGTGGTGTCGACGAAGCCCACCGACCTGGCGAAGCTGAGGTAGTCGCGGTTGGCGTGCTTCATCCAGCGCTGGCTGGGCGCGAGCGGGTGGACACTGAACGAACCGTTCGCGATGTAACGCTCGAGCTGGCCGGGATTGACCGCGCCCGTCCCCCATGCCGCGCCATCGACGCCGCGAAAGCCGGCCAGCGGCCCGATCCCGGGGGATCGTTCATGATTCACGAGATAGTCGGCATAGCCACCGGGATACTGCGGCGCACCCTGTGCGTCGACGAAGCCAGGCAGCCTGAGGCGCGCACCCAGGTCCAGTAGCACGTCCTGGAAGGGGCGCACGTTGCGATCGGGCGTCTCGATCGGGTGGCGGATCGCGTCGGCGGGCGCGTCGGGGTCGGAGATCGGCCGGTCCAGCAGCGAGATGCAGTCGTAGCGTTCGAGGTAGGTCGTATCGGGCAGCACCAGGTCCGAGTACGCCACCATCTCGGACGAATACGCGTCCGAATAGATGATCTTCGGAATCACGTAGCTGCCGTTGGCGCGCCTGGCGGTGAGCTGCTGCTGCGTTCCCTCGGTGTTCATCGAGGAGTTCCAGCTCATGTTCGCCATGTACATGAACAGCACGTCGATCGGGTACGGATCGCCGCGCGCGGCGTTGCCGATCACCGTGTGCATCATGCCGTGCGCGGCCAGCGGCGCGTCCCAGCTGTAGGCCTTGTCGATCCGCACCGCGCCGCCCTGCGCGTCGACCAGCAGATCCTCCGGCCCGGCGGGGAACCCCAGCGGCATGCCGCTCAGCGGCTTGCCGGGCGCGAGGTCCGCGAGCTTGCCGGCGGGACTGTTGCCGGGCGGCGCGGGCCTCGGATACGGCGCCTTGTAGCGAAAGCCGCCCGGCACGTCGATGGTGCCGAGCAGGATCTGCAGCAGGTGCAGCGCGCGACAGGTCTGGAAGCCGTTGCTGTGTGCTGAAATGCCGCGCATGGCATGCATCGAGACCGGGCGGCCCGTAACGCTCTGGTGCGTGCGTCCGGCCCAGTCGGTCCAGCGGATCGGCAACGTGATGGTCTGCCGGAACGCGACCTCGGCAACCTCCGCCGCAATGCGGCGGATGGTCGCGGCGGCGATGCCCGTCTGCTCCGCCACCGCCTCTGGCGCGTATTCGTCCGCGAGATAACGCTCGGCAAGCAGCTGAAACACGGGCACGGCTTCGCGCGCATCGGCCAGCGTGAAGACGCCGGACAGCGCCGGTGCCACCTCGAGGCCATCGGCCGGCGCGGCGGTACCGGTGCGCTTGTCCCAGCACAGCACCTGTTCGGCCGCGTCGCGCGCGAACAGGCCGTCGTCAGCCGCGCCCGGGCTGCGACGCACCAGCCAGCCCGCATTCGTGTAGCGCACCAGGTACTCGAGGTCCACCTGCTGTGTGCGCAGCAGTTCATGGATCAGTGCGCCGACCAGCAGGCCGTCGGTGCCGGGCCGCACGCCGAGCCATTCATCGGCGATCGCGTTGTAGCCGGTGCGCACCGGATTGATCGAGACGATCTTGGCGCCGCGCGCCTTGAGCTTGCCGAGACCGATCTTGATCGGGTTGGAGCTGTGGTCCTCGGCGACGCCGAACAGCAGGAAGTACTTCGTATGCTCCCAGTCCGGCTCGCCGAACTCCCAGAACGAACCGCCAAACGTGTACAGCCCGGCCGCGGCCATGTTCACCGAACAGAAGCCGCCGTGCGCGGCATAGTTGGGCGTGCCGTACTGCATCGCCCACCAGCCCGTCAGCGACTGCGACTGGTCGCGCCCGGTGAAGAACGCGAGCTGCCGCGGATCGCGCGCACGGACGTCACCGAGCCACTGGCTCGCGAGAGTGAGCGCCTCATCCCACGAGATCTCGCGGAACTCGCCGGCGCCACGCTCGCCTACGCGCAGCAGCGGCGCACGCAGCCGCGCGGGCGAGTAGTGCTGGCGAATGCCTGCCGCACCCTTGCCGCAGATCACGCCGCGATTGATGGGATGGTCGGGATTGCCATCGATGTAGCGGACGCGCCCGTCCTTCAGGTGCACGCGGATGCCGCATCGGCAGGCGCACATGTAGCAGGTGGTGGTCTTGACTTCGTCTGCCGGCGGCGAGTTGGTGTCGACTGTCGGTTGCACTTGCGAAGGGTACGCCAACGGAGCGCTCAGTGTCCTGCGCCAGCCGGCGGCCCGGCAGGGCAATGCTATGCTGGTCCGCAACGGCCCGAGGGAGTGCCCGATTGAACACGCCGCCGAAGTCAGCGCCGAAGCTGCCCGCGACGCGGCGGGCCGGGGTCCGCGGCGTCGCATCTAGCGCGGCCGAACCTGTTCTCGCGACGCGCGGCGCGCGCCTGCTCGCGGCGTCCGTCGACTCAATCATCGGCCTCATGCCGATCGTCGTGATCGCTGTGTTTGCCGTTTACCTGATTGTCGCGGCGGGCCCGGCATCACCCGACACACTCGCTGTTGCGGGACTCGGCGGTCTTGTGCTGGAAGCTCTGGGGTCAGGCAGCACGGAATCGACGCTCGGCTGGGTCGCTGCCGGTGCAGCCGTTTGGTATGTGGCCTGGGGCATTCCGACGTTTCACTACGTCAGGCTGAACGGCCAGACCATTGGCAAGCGCTGGCAAGGCATCAAGGTCGTGCGCACCGACGGCAGCCGGGCTTCGTTACGCCGCATTTTCTGGCTGCGCAACGTAGTCAATGCGCTACCGGGACTGATCCCCGTGCTCGGCGTGTTCTACACACTGATCGACCAAGGCCTGATCTTCGGCACCGAGCAGCGCTGCCTGCACGACATGCTGGCCGATACCAAGGTCGTAGTCGCCTGAGTCCCGAAGCAAACACCAGACCCAGGGCAGCGCGTTCGCTGCCCTGGCCCGACCAGAGGATCAGAACTTCCAGCTGGCGTGCAGACCCACCTGGCGCTTGTTCTGCGGCGCCACGATCACCGTCTGGTAGATGTTCGGGTTGCCGGCGCCATCCTGCGGGATATCGAACTCCAGGAAGCGTGCACAGGCACTCCAGCTGTCGTCGTCGAACAGGTTCTTGACGAATAACTCGACGCGCAAGCCATTGCGCTCCACGCCGGCACGCGCATGCGCGAGCGTGTAGGCCGCGCAGGTGGCGCGGTTGTCGAGTTCCACGAAGGTCTCGCCGAAATAGTTGACGTCGCCGCGGGCGAACCACTTCCAGTCCCCGCTGAGCGGTGCGGTGTAGGTCGCGTTGAGCGCACCGGACCACTCCGGGAAGCGCGGATTAGCGCGTCCCGCGATGTTCGCCGATCCGCCCACGAGCGGCGCAATTGTCGCGAACTGGCCGCTCTGGATCTCGCTCTTGGCCCAGGTTAGGGCGCCGCCGAGCTGAAAACGCTCGGTCACGGCCGCGTTACCCTCGAATTCAGCGCCCCAGATCTCGACCGGAATCTGGGACACGAGATTCGAGTTGGTGATAGCCGGGCTGCCATCCGCATTGCGAGCCGGCTGGCCGACCAACCCTTCGCCAGCGAATCCGGGCAGCGCGCCACGGCAGCCGGGCGTCACGTTGGGTATGGCAGGGCTGTCGCCGCAGGTGAAATTGATCTGGAAGATCTGGCGACTCTTCTTGTTTTCCCACTTGCCGAAATAGAACGCGGAGTTCAGCGAAACGCGACGATCCAGAAACTGCTGCTTCCAGCCGATCTCGAAGCTGTCGAGAATCTCGGGATCGACCGTCCCGGCCACGCTCAGCGCGTCGAACTGCGCTTTCTCGCGCGCATCCGCGTCGACGACCAGCTGGTTGATTTCGCCCTGGATCAGGCCACGGGCAAAGGAAGCGTACAGATTGGTGTTCTCCGTAGGCTTGTATTGAAGAATGGCGCGCGGCAGAAACTCCTTGCTCTCCAGCGTCTGGAAAACGGTCAGACCACGGCGGAACTTGTCGTCCTGATAGCGTCCTTCCAGGCTGACGTTCCACTGATCCGAAAAATCGTAGGTGACGGCCGCGAAGTAGCCAACGGTCTCGACCTGATCCGTATTCGGCAGGGTATTCGGGAACACGGCAACCGCGTTCGGAGCCGGGCCCGGACGGCAGCCGCCAATCACCGGGCCGCCAATGGCGTCCACGCACAGGAACAGCGCATCGCCGCCGGTGCTCGACGAGCGGAACTCCTGCTCGTAGTAGTTAGCGCCAACCAGCCAGCGCAGCTTCTGGTCCTGACCCGACGCCAGCCGCAACTCATAGGAGCGGTCCTCGGTGTCCTGCGGATCGCGGGAATATGCATTGTCGAATGCGGTGAAACTGAAATCGCGCACCCAGTTCGCGGCCAGCGAGTTGTCGCCCGCCACCGCATCCACGGTCCAGCCGTTGGCGAATTCATAGCTGCCCTTGAAAGACAGACGCTCGACGACGCGCTCGAGTTCGATCTCCTCCAGATTCGGCACCCGGCCCGCGATCGCCGCCGGCTGCGGCGCCTGGACCAGGGCCGTTAGGATGTAGTTGGCATTGCCGCTGGAGGCCAGCGCCCGGGCCGAAGCGGTCTGTGTGTTGCTGTCGATGATGCGGCTGGTGCCGACGGCCGAAATGGCCTGACCCTGTTCCGGCACGTTGCCGCAGAACCAGCCGACGCGCACCGGCACGCCCGAGAACGTCTGCGGTGCCTGGTTGCAGCTGTCGTTGAATCGGCCCGGAATCGCGCCGCCCGCGGCCGGACCGTCTTCGTCGCGACCGCGGAAGTAGCGCACCGACAGTTCCATGTTCTCGGCGGGCGTCGCCTTGATCATGGCGCTGATCGTCTTGGTGCTCTGCTCGCCGAGCTTGCCGCCATCGCTGGCAGTGAACATGCCGCCGGTCTCGTACGAACGCGCCGCGATGCGGAACGCGACCTTGCCGGGGATGATCGGGCCCGAGAACGCGCCCGCCACTTCGTACTCGGCGTAGTCGGCGCCCGTGACCGACAATTCGCCGGCGTAATCCTCCATCGAGGGCTGCTTGGAGATGTAGTTGATGGCGCCGCCAAACGTATTGCGGCCGAAGTATGCCGACTGCGGCCCCTTGACCACTTCGACGCGCTCAACGTCGTCGAGCGGAATGGCGTGAGTCCCGCCGAGCACGTAGATGCCATCGACGAACAGCGTGCCAAGCTGGAACGTCGGCACCTGGCTGTTGACGTCCATGCCACGGAAGCGGATCGACGAGTTGACGCGGCCAGGGATCGCAAGCCCAAGCGAGTGGTACTGCACGCCCGGCACCTGCAGCGTCAGCTCCTCGAGCCGCGTGATGCCAGCGCGCTCCATCTGCGCGGCACTCAATGCGGAGATAGCCACCGGGATCTCCTGCAGGCTCTCTTCGCGCTTGCGCGCGGTGACGACGATCTCCTCGAGCTCCGCCTGGGCCTGCACCGGAACCGGCGCCGCCAGCACGACCGCACCGCCCAGGACGAAGGCGCCGAGGCCGATCCGGCGTGCACGGCTGTCAGTCGAAACCTTGCTAATTCGATTCACAGGAAACCCCCAATCTGTTTCGGATCATCGGCGTTGATGGCGACGCGATGCTGCCGGCCGCCGCTCGCAACAATACGCCCTGAGATCGGGGCAATGCATCCTATTTGTACATGCGCAACGGCTCCTGCGGGGTCAATTTATGCCGTCCGATGCGTTCAGCCGAAGAGGAATTCCTCACTCTGCCGCCCAGGGGACGGCACGGTTGTAGCGCGAAAACTACAGCGCGGGCAGGCAGCCGGCCGGGTGCGGATTGCCGAACCGATCGAGGGCCCTCGGTCAGGGCTCACTGGCGGCGGGGCCTTGCCCGCCGCTGCGCCTGAGCGCACTCGCCTCGCGCGCCTCGCCGAGCTTGCGCTCATCGAGCCCGTAGAACGCCAGGATACCGACGGCCACGAAAGCCATCGCTGCGGGAATGTACGCAATACCGAGCAACACGGCCTGGCGCACGTTCTCGTCGGCGACCTTCGGCGGATTGCCCGGATCGAAACCTGCGTACGACAGTGCGAGGCCCATGATCAGCGGCCCGAGTGCGCCGGCGCACTTCTCGATGAAGCTGTAGAGCGCGGAGTACATGCCCTCGCGACGCAGGCCGGTGGCGTGCGAGTCCATCTCCATCGCATCCGTGAGCATCGACATCGCGAACAGCACATTGCCGGCGAACGCGACACCCAGGAAGAATCCGCGGACGCCCAGCGTCCACACCGGGTCACCCGACTGCGCCAGCACCCAGGAAAGACTCGTGATGCCCGTGATGGCGGCACACAGGGCGTAGCCGCCACGCTTGCCGACCACCCGCGACAGCCGGATCAGCAGCGGAGTCGCAGTCAGCACTGCGATCGACGTCGCGGCGCCGATCACCACGAGATTGGTCAGCGGCTGGTCCACCACGGTGGCCAGGAAGAACACCAGCCCGCCGGTGCTCGCCGAGACACCGAACAGCTGCGCCAGCTTCACACCGAGGATCTGCAGGAACGGCTTGTTGCGCACGAAGCCCATCAACTGGTCGCGCCAGGGAATGCGCAGCGTGTCGACCGGTACCGACGGTGCCCGCGCGGTGCCGAAGAACGTCACCAGCATGGCGCTAAGGATCAGCGAGCCGCCGACGACGGCCAGGATCCGATGGCCCTCGATCCCGCGACCATAGCTCTCGAGGATCAGGCCGATCATCGTCTGCACCGCAAAACTGCCCGCCGCCGCAGCGACGACCCGATAGCCGTGGATGCTGGATCGCTCGTGATAGCCGCGCGTCATTTCCGCGGGCATCGCCATGTAGGGCACGTTGAACAGCGAATAACCCGTGGTGTACAGCAGCAGCGCCAGCAGCACATAGGCCGCCGCGACCAGCCCGGGACCGCTGGTCACCGTGTCGAACGGTCCGCTGAAGGGCACCGTGAACACCATGATGAACGACGCGCCCGATACCAGGGCACCGGCGAACAGGTATGGCCGGCGCCGGCCCCAGCGTGAAGCCGTCCGGTCGCTGATGTAGCCCGAGATCGGGTCGGAGATGGCGTCGTACAGCTTCGAGGCGAAGATCAGGAACCCCGCCACCGCGGGTTCCAGCCGCACCACCGTCGTAAGGAAGAACAACGTCAGCGCGCTGATGCCATTGAGCAGGATCGCCACGCCGAACGCGCCGGTGGCCCAGCTGAGCTTGAGGCCTGCGGGCAGCCGGTCCGGCGCCGCGTCGGGAGGCAGGCTCACGGCGGCGCCAGCGGACGCGAAGGATTGACGCCGGCCTCGCTGCCATCCGCGAGTCGTCGGGCGAACGGCGCGCCATTGGCGAGCGCGCTGCTGCCGGAGCACAGTGACAGCGACGGCCGCGCGGGTATCACGACGTCGCTGGCGGGGATCTGCACCTCGATGCGCTTGACCGGCACGCCGAGCGCGCCCGTGAGGCCGCGCAGGAATGATTCCAGTTCGTCGCGGAAGCGCTGCACCAGGCCGGCGTCGTGCCGGAGATAGTAGACAGACAGGTGCCGCGCCAGCGGGGATGCCTTGCGCATTTCGTCGAGCACCAGCTGCTGATCGCTCGGCAGCGTCCACACCGAGCTGCTCGCCACGTACTCACCGAGCTCGGTCGGCACCGCCGGCTCGTCGGCGCGGATCGGCGGCGTAGTGGCGTACAGCACGTCGCCGCGCAGCTCGAGCCGGGTGGCTGCCAGGTCGATTTCATAGGACAGCTTGCCGGGCCAGATCACCAGCACCTGCGGATTGACGCCGGGCACTTCCGGGCAGCTGCGGTACCAGACGGTGATTTCGCGTTCGTGCTCGAGGATGGCCCGGGTGCGCATCTGCGTGACCATCACCAGCAGCGGATCCACCGCCGCCGCGCCGCTGCGCGCGAGGTACAGCCGATAGCCAAGCGCGCCCAGCAGCAGCGCCGCGCACACCGCGACGACATTGCGCAGCGTCATGGGCTGGCGCGACGCTCCACCTTGAGCTCGATGCCGGTGAGCCGCTCGATCGGCAACGGCCAGCCGCCGAACGGCTGCAGCTCGCGCATCGCGACGTCAGGGTCCTTGCCCCGGTACTTCACTTCATAGGCCGCCTGCAGGGTGCTGGCGCGATTGCCGGAGGTGCAGTGCAGGAACACCTCACCCTTCGCCCCTTCGATCGCCTTCGCGTAGGCCTCGAGCGCTTCGGGCCGGAAAGGATAGGTATTGCCACCGATCGGAATCTGCACGTACTCCACCCCGGCGCCGGCAAGCAGGGCGGCCTCGTCGAACGGCACGACCGCGCGGTCGTTCATTTCCTCCGGCGTGCGCAGGTTGATCACGCGCGTGATGCCGCGCGGCTTCAACAGGCCGATATCCGCGGCGGAGGGCTGTGCGCCCACCAGCACGTTGCCGTGGCGAGCGGCCCGATCCAGCACCGAGCGCAGGGGGTTCGCCGCGGTCGTCGCCGGCGGCGGTGGCACGGCGGCGGGCGCTGGCAGCGACGCCGGCGCCGGCGGCACACGGGCAGCCGTGCCCGTTGCCTGCGCGGCCAGCACGGCGGCTGCAAGCGAACCGACCACGCCAAACACCCCGCACAGCCAGGGCGCGCCGCTGGCGCGGCGCATCGAATCAAAGTTGCGAGTCATGCGGTTGTCTCCAAGGTGCGCCCGGGACGGGCCTAGAATGCACTCGATGATACTGCCTGCGACTCTCCGGTGACTCCGGCTGCCGGACAGGGCCTCGGGCCGGGCCGGCGTGGCGGCCGCGGACCGATCGTCGCGATGGCGCTGGTCGTCGCGATCGCGGGCAGCGCGAGCGCTTCCCTGCCTGCAGCGGAGCTGCAGCTGCGCGGCCGCGCCGGCGTACAGGAGATCGTGCTGAGCGTATCGGACCTCGAGGCCTCCGGCCGACTCTGGCGCGGCGTCGCCGGGTACCGGACCAAGTGGCAGGGTGCCGAGTCAAACGCACTGGCCCGGCTGTGGGAGTTACCCCCGCAGGCGCAGGTGCGCAGCCAGTTGCTCGGGCTGCCGCAGCACGATGGCGGGCTGCTGCGACTCTCGCAGATTCGCGGCGCACCGCAGCCCGCAGTGCAGATCCGCTCCAGCGCCCGTCCGTTTGACACTGGCGGCATCTTCAACTTCAACGTGCTGGTACGCGACATCGACGCCCGCTTCGCCGAGCTGCAGGCGAATGGCTTCCAGGGCTTTGCCGACCCCAACCGCTATGTGTTGTTCGGCAAGCGCTACGCGGGCGCCCTGCTGCGCGGCCCCGATGGCGTCGTCATCAACCTGCTGCAGCGGATCGACGAACCCTATGACGACCAGCCACCGTTCGTCACGATCAGCCATGTGACCAACGCGACGCAGATGGTCGCCGACTTCGACCGCAGCTTCGACTTCTTCACCCGGCAGCTCGGCTGGAGTGTTCGCTGGCAGGCCTCACCCACGTGGCCCGCGGACGGCTCGAACAACATGGGCCTGCCGGAGAGCCTGTTGCGCAGCGGCACGGTGCGCGAGCGCGCCGCGAGCTTCCGGATCGAGCCGCAGGCCACTGGCGGGAGCCTGGAGATTTTTGCGTTCGAGGGGCTGCGCGGGCGCGACTACTCCACGCGCGCGCAACCGCCAAACCTGGGGATCCTGGCGTATCGCATCCACGTTCCGGACCTGGCGGCCTATGAACGGCGGATCCGCGCCAACGGCGTGCTGCCGCTGGCGCCAACCCGCTGCCTGCAGCTGCCGCCCTACGGCACGGTGGAAGCGTTCGTTGTGCGCAGTCCTGACGGCGCCTGGCTCGAGTTCTTCGAGCAACGGGACTGCGCCGCAGTGGCCACCCGCTAGCGCCGCACCGCGGCAACCGGCATCAGCCGTTGCGCACTGCCTCGCAGCCCGCTTCATGCGCCGCGCCGTAGGGCGGCAGCTGCAGGCAGCGGGTTGGCGCCAGCGGCAGCACGCCGTTGGCGCG
>JANPDV010000370.1:0-3063 GCA_031431655.1 Gammaproteobacteria bacterium
CGCTTCTCGTCGATCCTGTTCACGGGCGGGAGGCAGGCGCCGCCGGCGCGCTTCGCGGCCGTTCGGCGGTTTCGCTTCCGGGCAGCTTCACGGCGTTTGCCGCTTCCGCGCCGCGCTCCGCCGAGTAGGCTCCCTCCGGCGCCGTCGTCAGCGGCAGGATTACCAGCAGCACCCGTCGATTGCGAGTGCGGCCGTCGGCAGTATTGTTGGGAGCTGCGGGCCGGAACTCACCGAGACCGAGTACCGCCAACCGGTCGGGCGACACGCCATTGACCGACAGGACGCGTACGACGCTCGCCGCTCGCGCCGCCGACAGCTCCCAGTTGCTGGGAAAGTTGGCCGTGCGGATCGGTACGTTGTCCGTGTGGCCCTCAACACGTATCGGGTTGCTGGCACCGCCGAGTACGCCGCCGAGCCGTGCGATGATTTCTTCGGCGGGTGCCGACAGGCTGGCCGCCCCGCTGGCGAACAGCAGGTCGTTGCGAATCTCCACCTCGACCCATTTCTCGTGGTTCCGCACTACGAGTTGATCGAGCATTACAAGGTCACTCATCGAGCGTTCGACAGCGTCGGCGATCCCGCCGAGCTGCGCCAGCGTGCCTTCCGACACGTTGCCGCCGGGACCGGGACCGGCGGCGCCGGGACCAGCGCGGTCCAGGCGAGCCTGCGGCAACGACGGGACCGGCCGACCGGCAAAGCGCGGCTGCTCGACGACCGGCACCGAGACGGGGGCACCGGGTCCGACCTGTCGGTCGCCGAACTGCACCGGGTCCAGCGCTCTGGGGGTACCGCGAAAAGCGGAATTCAGCGCATCCGACAGCACGCGATACTTGCCGGCATTGACCGACGAGACCGCATACATCACGACGAAGAACGCGAGCAGCAGCGTTACCAGGTCGCCATAGGGAATGGCCCAGGCCTCATGATTGGCGTGATCTTCGTGCTTCTTCTTGCGTGCCATGGCTTACGCCGCCTGCTCAGTGATGAACGTAGCCCTGCAGCTTCGACTCGATCGCGCGCGGGTTCTCGCCCTGTGCAATCGAGATCAGTCCCTCGATGACCATCTCGCGTACCTGGGTCTGCTGGCCGATGATCGCCTTGAGCTTGGCCGCGGCAGGCAGGAACAGCAGGTTTGCGAAACCGATGCCGTAGATGGTGGCGGTGAACGCCGCAGCAATGCCGGTGCCGAGCTTCGATGGGTCGGCCAGGTTCTGCATCACGGCCATCAGTCCCAGCACCGCGCCGATGATGCCAAGGGTGGGCGCGTAGATGCCCATCGCTTCGAACACCTTGGCACCGGCGAGATCCGTATGCTCCCGCACCGACAGTTCGACCTCCATGATCGAACGGATCTGCTCGGGCTCGGTACCGTCGACAACCAGTTGCAGGCCCTTCTTGACGAATGGGTCCGGCTCACCGTTGATCACGGATTCCAGGCCCAGCAGGCCCTGCTTGCGTGCGACGTTGCTCCACTCGATCAGCTTGGTGATCAGCGCGCTGCCGTTGATGGTCGGCGGACGCACGATCCAACCGAACATCTTCATGCCGTGCTTGAACGCCGGCAGCGGTGTGTGGATGAAGATGGATGCGAACGTGCCCACGATGACAATCATGAACGCCGCGGCCGAGAGCAGCGCCTTGACGCCCGCGCCTTTCAGGATGGCGCCGACGACGACAGCCAGGATCGCGCAGACGAAGCCAATCAGCGTGAGTATGTCCATGATTCTTCCTGGCGTTGCCGAGGTGCTCAGCGGCGTGCCGTGTCCGGATGCTCGCGCCACTCCATCAGCCTCGCGCGCAGGCGCAGCAGAGCCTGGCCGTGTATCTGGCACACCCTTGACTCGGTCACCTTCAGCACCAGGCCGATCTCCTTCAGGTTGAGTCCCTCCTGGTAATACAGCGCCATTACCATCCGTTCGCGTTCGGGAAGCTGCTTTATCTCTACTGCGAGTGCCATCCGAAATCCCTCATCTGCCGATTCCATGAACGGATCGTTGCCTGGATCTCCCTGTTCCCCGACGAGCGCGTCATCGAGACTCGCGAGCTGGCAGCACACCGCATCCTGCAGGATGCGGTGGTAGTCGGTCATCGACAGTCCCATGCGCTGCGCGACGTCGCTGTCGCGGGCCTCACGGCCGGTCTCGAGTTCGATCGCGCGAATTGCCTGGGCGACATCGCGGGCTTTGCGGTGTACCGAGCGCGGCGCCCAGTCAAGCTTGCGCAGTGCATCGAGCATGGCGCCCCGGATGCGTATTCCTGCATAGGTTTCAAAGCTCGCACCGCGGCCTGTCACGTAGTGCGACGCGGCCTCGAGCAGTCCGAGCATGCCGGCCTGGATCAGGTCATCGACGTCGACCGAAGGCGGCAAGCGTCCTGCCAGGTGATAGGCGATACGCTTCACCAGGTCGGCGTGGCGCAGCACCAGCGCGTCCTGGTCCGAGCGCGCCCCGGAGGCGCTCGCATAGGCTTCGAGAGCACTCATCGGACCACCTCCAGGCGGGCCTGCGCACGCGGCGCAAGGCGTTCCGCAAAGAACTCGATGTGCCCGCCCGGTGTCTCGGGCAGAGGCCACGACACCGCCCTGCGAGCCAGTTCCTTCAGGGCGCGGGCCGAGGGCGAAGCCGGGTAGGCTTCGACCACCGGCTTCTGCTCCCGGATCGCGCGCCGCATCCAGGGGTCCTCCGGCACCTCCCCGGCGTACTCCAGAGTGACGTCCAGGAAGCGTGCGGTCACCCGGTCCAGCGTGTCGTAGAGATGCCGCCCCGCCACGGCATCACGCACCATGTTGGCGAGTACGCGAAAGCGCTTGACCCCGTGATTGCGGCTGAGCACCTTCATCAGTGCGTAGGCGTCGGTCAGAGAGGCCGGCTCGTCGCAGACCACGACCAGCACGGTCTGTGCGGCCTGGGCGAGTTGCAGAACCACAGGCGCGATGCCAGCGGCGGTATCGACCACCAGCGCGTCGAGCTCAGGTGCAATGGCGCTGAACGCCTGGACGATCCGGAAGCCCTGAGACGTCTGGATCGTCACTTCGGACAGCGTCCTCTCGCCTGCCAGAAAGTG
>JANPDV010000371.1:0-3613 GCA_031431655.1 Gammaproteobacteria bacterium
GCGCTGGATGTAGCGCCAGACATCGAGCTCGGTCCAGTCGGACAACGGGAACACGCGGAACGACTCGCCCGGCGCCTTGCGAGTGTTGTACAGCGACCAGAGCTCGGGACGCTGGCGCCGCGGCTCCCAGCGATGACCAGCCGCGCGGAACGAGAACACGCGCTCCTTGGCGCGGCTCTTCTCCTCGTCACGGCGTGCGCCGCCGATCGCGGCATCGAAGCCGTGCAGGTCCAGCGCCTGTCGCAGCGCCTGCGTCTTCATGATGTCGGTATGGACCGCCGCGCCGTGGGTGAACGGGTTGACCCCCTGCGCGATGCCCTCGGCATTGGTGTGCACCAGCAGTTGCAGATCCCCCTGCCGCGCGATCAGCTCGCGGAACTGGTACATCGCCTGGAATTTCCACGTGGTATCGACGTGCAGCAGCGGCAACGGCAGCGGTGCCGGGTAGAACGCCTTGCGCGCCAGGTGCAGCAGCACGGCGCTGTCCTTGCCGATCGAGTACAGCAGCACCGGACGGTCGCACTCGGCGACCGCTTCGCGCAGCACCTGGATGCTGGCGGACTCCAGCCACTGCAGGTGACTCAAGGTGTTCACGGCGCGCCGACTCCGAGCAGCACCAGCACGCCCATCACCGCGAACCCTCCGGCCGCCACGGCCCGAATGACCCGCAGCGGCAGCCGCTTTGCCGCCGCTTCGCCGACCAGCACCACCGGCACGTTCGCCAGCATCATGCCGAGCGTCGTGCCCGCCACGACCGCCAGCAGCGCCGGATACTTTGCCGCCAGCACCACCGTGGCGAGCTGCGTCTTGTCACCCATTTCGATCAGGAAGAAGGCGATCACCGTGGTCAGGAAGGCACCAAAACGCGGCGCATCCGATGCAATGCCCGGCTCCGAGTCAGGCACCAGCGCCCACGCCGCCATCGCCAGGAACGACAGGCCGACACCCCAGCGCAGGACGGTCGGGTCGACGGCCCGCGCAACGACGCTGCCCACCGTGCCAGCCAGGGCGTGATTCGCGACCGTGGCAACCAGGATGCCGGCAATGATGGGCAACGGTTGCCTGAAGCGCGTCGCGAGCAGCAGCGCCAGCAACTGGGTCTTGTCACCGATCTCCGCCAGCGCGACGATGCCGGTAGAGACCCAGAGCGCCTCGAGGCCGTTGGATTCCATCCGCAAAGATTAGCCGAATCACCCGAGTGCCGATGCCGAAAGCCAGACCCAGGGGTGCCGCCAAGACCGCACACGAGGCGGTTGCCGAGATTGCATTGCAGTTCCCCGGCGCCGAACAGCGCGTTTCGCATGGCATGCCGTGCTTCTGCGTCCGCGGTGGCAAGGGCTTCGCGACGCTCGCCGTCAATCACCACGGCGACGACCGGCTGGCGTTGTGGCTGAAGGCCGCGCCGGGCGCGCAGCAGCAGTTGGCGGCTGCGAAGTCGCCGCACTACTTCGTGCCCGCCTACGTCGGCACCAGCGGCTGGCTCGGCGTGCGGCTGGACCGTCGCCTGTCCTGGAACGTCATCGCCGATCACCTGCGCAGCGCCTACGAACAGGTGGCACCGGCGGCCCTGCGCGCGCAGCTGACGGCGACGCCGCGGATCGAACCGCCGACCGCGGGGCTCAGCGTCGAGGAAGTCGACCCCATGCGCTCGGCCGAGGCCATGCGCGCGGTGGCGAGCATGCGCGAAATCTGCCTCGCCCTGCCGGACACCAGCGAGGGCACGCAGTTCGGCAAGCCGGTCTGGCGCGTCGGCAAACGGGTGTTCGCGCAGTGCTGGCGCTACGAGGGTCCGGTTTGCGCCGCCTTCTGGGTCGGCGTGGAAGCCCAGGGCCTGATGACCACCGACCCACGATATTCGATCCCCGCCTATGTCGGTCACAACGGCTGGATCGCGCTGGACGTGACGCGGGTGCTGCGCAAGCCGGAGCTGCGTTCGCTGGCCCTGCAGAGCCACGCGCACTTCGCGCCGGCGCGGCGTGCGCCCCGGAATTGATGTCCGAAAACGGCGAGTCGCGCCGCGGGGCGCGTGCCATGATGCCGCCATGGCCCTGGACTCCGACGCCAGTTACCGCGCCCTGCGCACCCGCGATCCACGCTTCGACGGGCGGATCTTCGTCGCCGTGCGCACCACGCGCATCTACTGCAGGCCCGTATGCCCGGCGCGCACCGCGCGGCGCGAGAACGTGCAGTTCCATCCGAGCGCGGCTGCAGCCGAGGCCGCGGGCTTTCGCCCTTGCCTGCGCTGCCGGCCGGAGCTTGCACCGGGCTATGCGAGCATCGATGCCGGCGCGCGGCTGTTGCAGACCGCGATCGCGCGCATCGAAGGCGGCGCGCTCGAAACGCAATCGCTCGGCGCGCTGGCGCGCGGCCTGGGCATCTCGGACCGGCACCTGCGTCGGGTGTTCCTCGCCGAGCTCGGCGTGTCGCCGGTCGACTTCGCGCAGACTTCGCGCCTGCTGCTGGCCAAGCGCCTGCTGACCGACACACGGCTGCCGGTAACCGACGTCGCCTACGCGGCTGGCTTTCGCAGCCTGCGGCGCTTCAACGCGCTGTTCGCGCAGCGCTACCGCATGCCGCCGGCCGCGCTGCGCCGCCGGACCGCCAACCCCAGCGGCGGACACAATGACGGGCACCGCCTCCGCCTGGGGTTCAGACCGCCGTATGACTGGGAGGGCCTGATCCGGTTCCTGCAGCAGCGCACGCTATCCGGCGTCGAACAGGTTGACGCGCGGCGCTACCAGCGGACGCTGCGTATCGTGCATCGCGGCGCGGCGCACGCGGGCTGGATCAGCGTCATGCCGGGGCGCGGCGACACGCTGGACCTGCAGGTCAGCGCGTCGCTCGGTCGCGTGCTGCCGCAGGTGCTGGCCCGCGCGCGCAGTGCCTTCGATCTCGGCAGCGACCCGCGTGCCATAGACACGGCGCTGGGGGCGCTCGCCACACCACCCGGAGTGCGCGTCCCCGGGTGCTTCGATGGTTTCGAACTGTCGGTACGCGCGATTCTCGGGCAGCAGGTCAGCGTCGCTGCCGCCAACCGGCTTGCAACCCGGCTGGTGCGGCGGAAGGGGACGGCGCTTACCGACGCCCCGGATGGACTCGAGCGGCTGTTCCCGGATGCCGCGGTGCTCGCCGCCTGCGAGCCGCGCGAACTCGTCGCGCTCGGCATCATCAGGCAACGCGCCACGGCGGTAATCGCGCTGGCGAAGTCCTGCTGCGCAGGCGCGCTGCGGCTCGATCCGGAGGCCGACCTCGACGCGACACTGCAGGTCCTGCGCGACATTCCCGGCATCGGCCCATGGACCTGCGACTACATCGCGCTGCGGGCGCTGCGCTGGCCAGATGCCTTTCCCGAGGGCGACGTTGCCCTGCAACGCGCCCTCCACGTGCGGACCGCCCGGGCCGCCCGCGAGCGCGCCGCGCGCTGGCAACCCTGGCGCGGCTACGCAGCGATTCATCTCTGGAGACGAGCATGACCACGCAATCGATCGGTTCAATCGCATACAGCCACTTCGACAGTCCGCTGGGCCCGATGCTGCTGGCGACAGCGGCCGAAGGCCTGGCCGGGGCCTGGTTCGTCGGCGGCCAGCACGTGCCCGACGTTTCGGGCGACTGG
>JANPDV010000372.1:0-20344 GCA_031431655.1 Gammaproteobacteria bacterium
TGCCCAGCAGCTCGCCGGGTCCGCGCAGCTGCAGGGCACGCGACAAACCGGCCTGGCGCGGATGCGGGTCGCGGATCTCGCACGTGACGCGCGGCTGCTGCCGCTCGTTCACCGCGCCGCCGACCTGATCATGGCAGGCCATACGGATAGAATCGCGCCGCTTGCCGCACGCTGGATCGGGAGTGATGAACGCTATGGCCGGGTCGGGTGAACTGAACGACGACGCGCAGATGTGGCTGGCCGGCCACGCGCTCAATTGCTATGAGGGCAGCGCCAGCCTGCGCTCGTGGCTGCAGACGCCCGGTTTGCTGACGGAGCGCATCCGCAACAGCGCCGGCAGCAGCTACCGGATGACCGTGCTTGCGGAGCAGACCGCCGGCGCGGACCACGTCCGCGAGGTCGAGATGGCCTGCGGCGACGTGCTGTGGATGTTCGCTCGCTCACTCGTGCCTGCCGCCACGCTGGCGCAGCACCCGTGGCTGGCGCATATCGGCGGCACCTCGCTCGGCGAAGCGCTGGCGCAGCATCCCAGCACGGTCGAACGCTCGGACTTCAGCTACGCGCGCCTCACGCCGCAGTTCGAGCTGGTGGCGCGCGCGCTGGATCGGGCGCGCGTCAGCCATGACGCCCTCTGGATCCGGCGCTCCACTTTCTCGATCGACGGCGCGCCGCTGCATCTGCGCGAGGTGTTCCTGCCGGAAATCGGCGGCAACGGCGGCGGCGGCGGCGGATGAACGCCGAGCCGGCCGCGACTGCAGACGAAGGCCGCCTGCGGGCCGCGCCAGCGACCGGCGAGCCGGCCTTCGTGCCCCCCACCGCGCGGCAGCTTCGACGACGGCGCCTGCTGCGCCGGCTCGGCGAGTACGCGCAGCTCGCGCGACTGCACCGCCCCATCGGCACGTTGCTGCTGTTGTGGCCCGTGCTGTGGGCGCTGTGGGTCGCCGCCGACGGCATCCCTGGATGGCGTCTGCTGCTGCTGTTCGTGCTGGGCACCGTGCTGACGCGCTCCGCCGGTTGCGTCATCAATGACTTCGCCGACCGCGACATCGACCCGTACGTCAGGCGCACGCGCGAGCGTCCGCTCGCGGCGCGCCGCGTCTCGCCATGGGAGGCGCTGGCCCTGTTCGTCGTGCTGATGCTGCTGGCGCTGCTGGTCGTGCTGCAGCTCAGCCCAGCCACGTTGCAGCTGTCGCTGGTGGCGGTGGTGCTGCTGGCGACCTATCCGTTCTTCAAGCGCTTCTTTCCGGCACCGCAGCTCTACCTGGGCGTGGCCTTCGGCTGGGGCGTGCCGATGGCGTTCATGGCCACGCTGGGCGAGGTGCCGCGCGAGGGCTGGCTGATCTTCCTGGTCGCGGTAATCTGGGCCGGCATCTACGACACGCTCTATGCAATCGTCGACCGCGACGACGATCGCACGCTCGGGGTGCGTTCCACTGCGCTGCTGTTCGGGGACATGGATCGGGTCGCGATCGGCGTGATGATGGTGATCATGCTGACGGGACTGGTGCTGCTGGGTCGCGCGCGCGCTTTCGGTACGCCGTACTGGATTTCACTGGCCGTCGCAGCGGTCCTGTTCGCGTCGCAGCTCTGGATGGCGCGCCACCAGGACCGCCAGGCATGCTTCCGCGCCTTCCTGCAGAACAACTACGTAGGTCTGGTGATCTTCGCCGGCATCGCGGCGCAGGACCTGCTGCGCCGCTGATGCGGCGCGCGGTTTCTTGTTATTCGATCCGGCCGGCAAAAAACGACACTGCGCGAGTCGGGACCTTTCTTGTTGTTGTCGCAGTTCTTCTTGTTTAGACCGCGACTCGCGTGTGCCTGCCCCAAAATCCCCTGAACTTCACTTCCCTCTGGTATTCGCTGCGGGTGCGTTCTGCGCCCGCATGCCATACAAAGCATGTTTCGGGCCATGTCTGAAAATGCCTTGCGCCGCAGGGGCTTGCGCGGCGAGGCCACGCTCCGCGCGCTGCCGGGCCCGGGATCTGTAGCTTTGGCCGACACTGCGAGGTCATTCTTTGACGCCACGGCTCGCGGACCAGACAGATTGCGCGCGCGCAGGGACCCGGCGTTCGCCGCAGGCGCTATGTCGCGCCAACGGCGCCGGGATCGAGACACGGTTCTCAGTCGCCGGCGACCGGCATCCGCGCAGCCGTAAGTTTTTCCGACTCGGCCGGAGAACCGCGGCCTTCGGGCGCTACATAAGTTGCGCGCGCCAGCGCCCAGTACTGCTGGACGACGAATCCGGCCGCGCGCAGCGGCTGCGCGGCCGCCGCAAACGTGGCGCCCGTAGTCAGCACATCGTCCACCAGCGCCAGCCGCAACGAGCGCGACAAGTGGACGGCCTGCCGCGGCGTCAGCGCAAACGCGCGCGCAACGTTGGCGCGGCGCGCCGCGGCGCGCAGCCCCGCCTGGCTGCGCGTCGGCCGCGTGCGCGCCAGCAGCGAAGACAGCACCGGCAGGCCGAGCCACGCGCCGGTGGCCGCAGCGATGTGGCTGGCCTGGTTGAAGCCACGCTCGCCAAGCCGCGACAGATGCAGCGGCACGGGCACCAGCGCATCCACCGGCGCCGCGGCCAGCGCCCGATCCGCGGCGAGCACGGCCCCGAGCGTGCGCGCGACCGCCTTGTCGCCGGAGTACTTCAGGCGCTTGATCTGCAGATCCACCGGCGCGGCGTAGTCGAACACGGCGGCATGGCGCGACGCCGGCGGCCCCGCGAGCGGCAGGGCCGCAAGGCAGAACGAGCACAGGTCGAGCGCGCCGAGGTCACCCGCCTCGCGGCAGAACAGGCACAGCGGCGGGAACAGCGCATCGACCGCGCGGCGCAGCACGGACCCACGCGGCCGGTGCGCGCGCAGCCAGTCGGCGAGTTCGGCAGCACGGGGGCTTGTCGACTTCAAGGGGTGTTTCCGGTTGACAGCGCGGCACGCCGGCGTCGAACATCCTGCGCCGGCTGCCGCCGGCAAGCCGCGGCCGAATCGGCTGCGTTTGTGGAGATTGACCCATGGATCGTGCCGAACTCGTGGACTCCCTCGGCGTCGTGCGCCACGACTGGACCACCGAAGAGATCGAAGCGCTGTTCGCGCTGCCGTTCCCCGAGTTGCTGTTCCACGCGCAACGCGTGCATCGCCAGCATCAGCCGGCCGGGCAGGTGCAGATGAGCTCGCTGCTGTCGATCAAGACCGGTGCATGCCCCGAGGACTGTGCCTACTGCCCGCAGAGCGTCCGCTACGACACCGGCCTGGAGCGCGAACGGCTGCTGCCGCTGCAGGAAGTGCGGGAGCGCGCCACCGCCGCACGCGCCGCCGGCGCCACCCGTTTCTGCATGGGAGCAGCCTGGCGCTCCCCGAAACAGAAGGACCTGGACGCCGTCATCGCGATGGTCCGGGAAGTCCGCTCGCTGGGAATGGAAAGCTGCGCCACGCTCGGCATGCTGACCGCGGACCAGGCGCGGCAACTGAAGGCCGCCGGCCTGGACTACTACAACCACAACATCGACACCTCGCCCGAGTTCTACGGCGAAGTGATCACCACGCGCGATTTCCAGGACCGGCTCGATACCCTCGAAGCCGTGCGCGAAGCACAGCTGAACGTATGCTGCGGCGGCATCGTCGGCATGGGCGAGTCGAATCGCGATCGTGCCCGGATGATCCAGACGCTGGCCAACCTTGCCGCGCATCCCGAGAGCGTGCCGATCAACCAGCTGGTGCAGGTCGCCGGCACGCCGCTGCACGGCAGCGCGCCGGTCGATCCTTTCGATTTCGTGCGCATGATCGCCGTGACGCGGGTGGTGATGCCGCGTGCGGCGGTGCGGCTGTCTGCAGGACGCGAGCAGATGTCCGACGAGATGCAGGCGCTGGCGTTCGTCGCCGGCGCGAACTCGATCTTCTACGGCGAGAAGCTGCTGACGACGGGCAATCCGGATGTCGCGCGCGATCGGGCGCTGCTGGCCCGCCTCGGCCTGCGCGCGCAGGGCGCGGCCGATGCGCTGCACGCCTGACGCGGTCGCTGCAGCGCTGGCGGAGATCGACGCGCAGCAGCGGCGCCGTGCCCGGGTCACACTGACGCCTGCGACAGGGCCGGGCGGCAGCGCGCACGTCGTGCGCGACGGCCGCCGCTTCGTCAATTTCGCCAGCAATGACTACCTGGGCCTCGCCAGCCACCCTGCGGCGGCCGACGCGATGGCAGCGGCGGCGCGACAGTGCGGCGTCGGCAGCGGCGCGTCCCACCTCGTTACCGGCCACGGTCCGGAACACGAGGCGCTGGAGATCGAGCTGGCCGAATTCATGCAGCGCGAGCGCGCCGTGTTGTTCTCCACCGGCTACATGGCGAATCTCGGCATCGCCTGCGCCCTGCTGGAGCGTGGCGATCTCGCGCTCCAAGATCGCCTGAACCACGCCTCGCTGCTCGATGCGCCGGCGCTGGCGCGCGGCGCGCGGCTGCAACGCTATCCGCATCTCGATGCTGCGGCAGCCAGTGCGGCGCTGGCGGCACACCTCGCCGCGCAACCCCGGCGCGCAGCGGCGCTGTTCACCGATGGCGTATTCAGCATGGACGGCGACATCGCGCCGCTGCCCGCGCTCGGCCGCGCCGCGGCGGCGGCAGAGGCATGGCTGGTCGTCGATGACGCGCATGCTTTCGGCGTGCTCGGCGCAGGCGGCCGCGGCAGTTGCGAGCACTTTGGCCTGGACGCGCGCGCCGTACCGCTGGTGATGGGCACGCTCGGCAAGGCGCTCGGCAGCTTTGGCGCCTTCGTCTGCGGTGACCGCGCGCACATCGAGCTGCTGATCCAGCGCGCGCGCACCTACATCTACACCACGGCATTGCCGCAACCGGTGGCCGCGGCGACGCGCGCCAACCTGCGCGCGCTGCGCGCCGAACCGCAGCGACGCGCGCGCCTGTTCGAGAACATTGCGCGCTTTCGCGAGCGCGCCCTGCGCGCCGGCATCCCACTCGCTGGCTCGACGACACCGATCCAGCCACTGGTGGTCGGCAGCGCCGAGCAGGCACTTGCGGCGAGCGCGGCGCTCGCCGATGCCGGCTACTGGGTAACCGCGATCCGCCCGCCCACTGTGCCCGAGGGCGCCGCGCGGCTGCGGATCACGCTGTCCGCCGCGCATGGCGAGACCGAGATCGACGGCCTGGTCGACGCGCTGGCACGCGTCAGTGAGCGGGCGGCAGCATGACCAGGGCCGGGATCAACGAATGAGCGATTGTCTCTGGCACGACCGGCAGGGCTCCGGCCCGACGCTGGTGATGCTGCATGGCTGGGCGTTGAACTCGCGCGTGTTCGATGGGCTCGCCGCGGCGCTGGCCGACAGCTGCACGGTGATCCGCATCGATCTGCCAGGGCACGGCCGCAGCAGCGAGGCTGCCGTCCTGCAGCAGGCCGGCTGGAACGTGGCGTCGCTGGCCGACCAGGTGGCGCCGCGCGTGCCGCGCGGCGCGGCAGTCCTGGGCTGGTCGCTCGGTGGCCAGGTCGCGATGGAACTTGCCGCGCGCGCCGGTGAGCACGCCGGTCCGTTGCTGCTGCTCGCCACGACCCCGAGGTTCCTGGCCGCGCCGGCGCTGCACTGGGCCGCGGGCCTCGACCCGATCGTGCTGGCGCGCTTCGCGCGCCTGTTGCAGCAGGACCTGCGTGTCACGATCCGCGACTTCCTCGACCTGCAGGTGCGCGGCAGTCGCGCCGCCGACCTCACGCTGCAGGCCCTGCAGCACGCGCTGACGCAGCAGGGCCTGCCGAGCCCGGGCGCCATGGCGCGCGGACTCGAGATGCTGCGCGACACGGATCTGCGCGCGCGACTCGCATGCATCGCTGCGCCGACGCTGGTGCTGCACGGCCAGTACGACCGCGTCACGCCGCCCGCGGCGGCGGCGGCGCTTGCTGCCGCAATATCCGGCGCCCGACGACTGGAGCTGCCGCGCTGCGGCCATGCCCCGTTCCTGTCCCATGCCGGGGAGGTCGCGACCGCCATCCGCGCGCACCTGGCTGCCGCAGCCGCGAACACCGCGAACGCCGCGGCGGCCGGCGCATGAGCATGCCGCTGGATCGGGCGCGGATCGCGCGCCAGTTCAACCGCGCGGCGCACAGCTATGACGCCGCCGCGCACCTGCAGCAACGCGTGCGCGATGAACTGCTCGAGCGCCTCGGCGCGCTGCGGATCGCGCCGCAGGCGGTGCTCGACCTCGGCGCCGGCACCGGCGCCGGCACCATCGCGCTGGCCACGCGCTACCCGCAGGCACTGTGCTGCGCCCTCGATATCGCGCCGGAGATGCTGGTCGAGGCGGCGCGACGAATGCCGAACAGCACCGCACTGGCGCGACTCGGACGCGGACTCGGCCTGGTGGAGCGCGCCCCATGCTTCGAACGCGTCTGCGGCGATGCGGAGCGCCTGCCGTTCGTAGCGCAGCGCTTCGACCTGATTTTCAGCAGCCTGATGCTGCAATGGGCCGCCGACCCGGACGCCTGCCTGCGGGAGCTGCACCGCGTACTGCGCACCGGCGGCCTGCTCTGCTTCAGCACCTTTGGCCCCAACACGCTGCGCGAACTGCGCAACGCCTGGGCGGCGGTCGACACGGCCGCCGGCCGCGAGCACAGCCACGTCAGCCCCTTCGTCGACATCCTCGACCTCGGCTCGGCACTGACGCGCGCCGGCTTCTCACAGTGCGTCCTCGACGTCGACCTGCACCAGACGGTGTACCCCGACGTGCTCACGCTGATGCACGAACTGCGCGCGATCGGCGCGCTCAACGCGACCCTGGACCGGCCACGCAGCCTGCTCGGCCGCAGCACGTTGCGCCGCCTCGAGCAGGCGTACGCACAACACCGGCTCGAGGACGGGGCGCTGCCCGCGAGCTGGGAAGTGGTCTATGGCCTCGCCTACGCCGACAGTGCCGGCCCCGTCCGGGCGGCTGCCGAAGCGTCCGGGGAGATCATCGTGCCCGTCGACCGGCTGACGCTGCGCCGGCGACCCTCGCCATGAGCGGCGCCAGCCCGGCTACCCCCGGCGTATTCATTACCGGCACGGATACCGGCATCGGCAAGACCCGGGTCGCGGTGGGGGTGACAGCGGCGGCAGTCGGCCTGGGGCTGCGTGTCGCGGTGATGAAACCCGTGGCCAGCGGCTCGACCCGGACAGACTCGGGGCTGCGCAACGACGATGCTCTGGCATTGCAGAACGTGTCGAATATTGGTGCGAACTACGTCGAAATAAACCCCTATTGCTTCGAACCTGCGATTTCGCCGCATCTGGCGGCTGCCGCCGCCGGGGTCGCAATCGAGCTCGGCCGGATCGTTGCGGGCGCGCGCCAGCTGGCTGCGCGAGCCGACTGGACGGTAGTTGAAGGGGCCGGTGGGCTGCTGGCACCGCTGACGCCGACGATGACGATCGCCGACCTCGCCGCGCAGCTCGGCTGGCCGCTGGTCATCGTGGTCGGCGTCCGTCTGGGCTGCCTGAACCACGCCGCCCTCACCCTCGCGAGCGCCCGCGCGGCAGGGCTTGAGGTAGCCGGTTGGGTGGCCAACCGCGTCGACCCCGACCTGCAGAGCGCCGCGGGTAATCTCGAGACCCTGCGGCGGATCTTCGGTGTGCCGGCGCTTGCCGACCTGCCCTTCGACCCGGACCCAGCTGCATCGCGGTTTGCGCTGACGGCCGCGGCGACACACCTGACCGCACTCCGGTCAAGCACAACAATTACGTCCTAAGCCCTTGAGAGGACGAAGAAATCCCTCGCTAGACTCACTCTCAAGTCGAGCGAACCTGACGCCTGATAGATGCCCGAAACCGCACCGCAAATCCGCCTCTCGCCGAACTGTTCGCTGACTCCGCGCAGCGCCCGGCTTTTCTACGGTTCGATCTTCCTGGCCACGTTTGCGGTGTCCGGCGCGGTGGCCGCCCAGGGCTTCTGGCCCGTGCTGCCGTTCGCCGGCCTCGAGATGGCGCTGCTGGGATGGGCCCTGCACAACAGCCTGCAACGCCGCCATCACGTCCAGACGATCACGATCAGCGACTCCGACGTGGCCATCGATGAAGTCGACCGCCGCCGATCCAGCCATGTCGTGTTCCCGCGGCACTGGGCGCAAGTTAAAATGCATGGTGGAGGTTCGCCGTGGCACCCGAGCCGGCTCACCATCGAGTCGCACGGACGCCGCTGTGAGGTAGGAAGCTTTCTTAACGAGCCGGAGAGGCGCGGTCTCGCGCAGCGTCTCAGCCGCCTGATCGGCCGCACGGGGGAATCGCCGCGGCTGCAGACGGAGGGTTCGATCCACCCGGGTTTGAGTTGAGTCCGCATCGGAAGTAGCCGGCAGCGGCTGCGCGTCCTGAACGCGTGGTGGCATGCCATTCAGCATTGGGGTCCTGCACAAGATGTCTAACTCGTTCCGCTCGAAGCTCGCCGGCCTCGCTGCCATGGCCCTGGGAGTGTCCGCTCCGCTTGCGCATGCGGGCTGGGGCGACCTGAACATGACCCAGGGCGTGACCGAGCTGTCACGCGAGATCTACGGCCTGCACATGATCATCTTCTGGTGGTGCGTCGCCATCGGCGTCGCTGTATTCGGCGTGATGATCTACTCGCTGATCAACTTCCGTAAGTCGAAGGGAGCGGTGCCGGACACCACGATGCTCCACAGCACCAAGGCCGAGATCATCTGGACCGTGATCCCGGTTTTCATCCTGGTGCTGATGGCCATTCCGGCCACCCGCACGCTGATCAAGATCGAGGACACCCGCAACACGGAGCTGACGATCAAGGTCACGGGCTACCAGTGGAAGTGGCAGTACGAGTACATCGACGACGGCTATGGATTCGGGTTCTTCTCGAGTCTCGACCGCAAGAGCGACGCGGCCCGCCAGCTGCAGTCCGGCATCGACCCGGCCAGCGTCGAGAACTACCTGCTCGACGTCGACAAGCCGCTGGTGGTTCCTGAAAACACCAAGGTGCGCCTGCTGCTGACCGCGCAGGACGTCATCCATGCCTGGTGGGTACCTGCGTTCGGCCTCAAGAAAGACGCGATCCCCGGCTTCGTCAACGAGCTGTGGTTCAAGGTGGAAGCGGGCAAGACCGGCACCTACCGCGGTCAGTGTGTCGAGCTCTGCGGCCGCGATCACGGTTTCATGCCGGTGGTCGTCAACGTCGTCAGCAAGGACGCATTCAAGACATGGGTGGCCGACCAGAAGGCGCTCGCGGCCCCACCGCCGGCGGAGAATGCCGCGCCTGCGAGCGAGCCGACGGCGCCTGAAGCCAACGCTCCTGCGCAGGCCGCAGCACCGATTGCTGCGCCCGTCGCAACGCCGGTTGCGATGGCGCGGCGCTGAGCGTTTCCCGAGTTTCACGACCCGATCAAGTACATCGAGTAAAGCACCATGGCGTACACGACTTCCCCCGCGGCCCACGACACGCACGACCATCACGACCACAAGCCCACGGGTATCAAACGCTGGCTGTTCGCCACGAACCACAAGGACATCGGCACGATGTACCTGGTGTTCGCCTGCATCATGTTCTTCGGCGGCGGCATCATGGCCCTGGTCATCCGCCTCGAGCTGTTCCAGCCGGGCCTGCAGTTTGTCGACCCCGGTTTCTACAACTCGATGACGACGATGCACGCGCTGCTGATGATCTTCGGCGCGGTCATGCCGGCCTGGACCGGCTTTGCCAACTGGATGGTGCCGATGCAGGTCGGCGCACCCGACATGGCGCTGCCACGTCTAAATAACCTGAGCTTCTGGATCCTGCCGTTCGCATTCACGCTGCTGCTGCTGACGCTGTTCGTCCCGGGCGGCGCGCCCGCCGGCGGCTGGACGCTGTACCCGCCGCTGTCGCTGCAGGCGGGTGACAGCTTCCCGCTGACGATCTTCGCGATTCACCTGATGGGCGCGTCCTCCATCCTCGGCGCCATCAACGTCATCGTCACCATCATGAACATGCGCGCGCCGGGCGTCGGCCTGCTCAACATGCCGCTGTTCTGCTGGACCTGGCTGATCACCGCCTACCTGCTTATCGCCGTGATGCCGGTGCTCGCCGGCGCGGTCACGATGCTGCTGACCGACCACTTCTTCGGCACCAGCTTCTTCAGCGCCGCGGGCGGCGGCGACCCGGTGATGTTCCAGCACATCTTCTGGTTCTTCGGACACCCCGAGGTCTACATCCTGATCCTGCCGGCCTTCGGCATCGTCTCGGAGATCATCCCGACATTCTCGCGCAAGCCGCTGTTCGGCTACGAGTCGATGGTGTACGCGACAGCCTCCATTGCCTTCCTGTCGTTCATCGTCTGGGCGCACCACATGTTCACGGTGGGCATGCCGCTCGCCGGGCAGCTGTTCTTCATGCTGTCGACGATGCTGATCGCCATCCCCACGGGCGTGAAGGTGTTCAACTGGTGCGCGACGATGTGGAAGGGCTCGATCAGCTTCGAGACGCCGATGCTGTTCGCGCTGTCGTTCCTGTTCCTGTTCACGCTCGGCGGCTTCTCGGGCCTGATGCTCGCGATCGTGCCGGCGGACTTCCAGTACCACGACACCTACTTCGTCGTGGCGCACTTCCACTACGTGCTGGTGCCGGGAGCGATCTTCGCCATCATGGCCGGCGTCTACTACTGGATCCCCAAGTGGACCGGCCGCATGTACGACGAGCGCCTCGGCAAGTGGCACTTCTGGCTCTCGACCATCGGCGTCAACGTGCTGTTCTTCCCGCAGCACTTCCTGGGCCTGGCCGGCATGCCGCGCCGCATCCCGGACTACTCGACGCAGTTCACGGACTGGAACATGGTGTCGTCGGTTGGCGCGTTCATGTTCGGCTTCTCGCAGTTGCTGTTCGTCTACGTCATCGTCAAGTGCGTAACGTCCGGGGAGAAGGCGGCCGAGCGCCCGTGGGGTAAAGCCGCCCACGGCCTCGAATGGGAACTGCCGACTCCTGCCCCGTATCACAGCTGGGAAACGCCCCCGTCGCTGCAGGTCATCACTCGCGGCGCCGAGCACAGCGGCACGTTCGGGCACAGCTAGGACCCTTCGATGCTGCCAGAGTCCTCGACGGTGGATGACGCGAGCCGCAAGCGCCGCATACGTCGCAACGCGATCGTGCTCGGCATGGTGGCGCTGGCGTTCTACGTCGCGTTCATCGCAATGGCCGTTACCGGCGTTCGCGGCTGACACACCAGGGCGCATGAACCCGCAGACCGAACAGCAGCTCAACCGCCAGAATGAGCGCCTGGCGCTCAAGCTGCTGGGCATCGCGGCAGGGGCGTTCGTATTCGGCTTTGCGCTGGTACCGCTCTACGACGTCATCTGCGAGGTCACCGGGGTCGGCAACCAGAAGAACCTGCTCAACCAGAGCGTGGTGGCCGAAGCGCCGGACACCAACCGCCTGGTCACGGTGGACTTCATGGCCGACCTGCCCGCCGTCGGCAGCTGGGAGTTCCGGCCGCTCGTACGCTCGATGCAGGTCCAGCCGGGCAGGCTCTACGAGATCGACTTCGTGGCCCACAACCTCACCGGGCGCAGCACGGTGGCCCAGGCCGTCCCGAACATCTCGCCGAGCAAAGCCACGGCGTTCTTCCGCAAGACGGAGTGCTTCTGTTTCGTTCCGCAGAAGTTCGCCGTCGGCGAGCAGAAGACCATGCCGGTCCGCTTCATTGTGGACCCGGCGCTGCCCCGACACCTCGACCGCATCACGCTGTCCTACGTGTTTTACGACAACTCCACGCGCCTCGGCGCGCTCAATTGAACTCAAGGGTCCCATCTCATGGCTGAAGCTCACGCCGGTCACGCGCCCGACGCCGACAAGTACTACATCCCGCATTCCAGCCCGTGGCCGATCTACGGCTCCGTCACGCTGTTCACGATGATGTTCGGCCTGTGCGGCTGGCTCAACGAGTGGTACGGCCCGTGGGTTTTCTTCATCGGTCTCGCGCTGCTGGTCGGGCTGTTCGTCGGCTGGTTCAACGTCGTCATCGGCGAGAACCAGCGCGGCATCTACAACATGCAGGTGGACGCGTCGTTCCGCATGGGAATGATGTGGTTCATCTTCTCCGAGGTGATGTTCTTCGCGGCGTTCTTCGGCGCGCTGTTCTATGCGCGGCAGCTGTCGGTGCCGTGGCTGGGCGGCGAGGGCGTCAAGATCTTCAACAAGCTGCTGCTGTGGCAGAACTACGAGAACGCGTGGCCCACCAACGGGCCCGCCAAGGTCGGCCCGCGTGAAGACGGCAGCTTCGAGATCATTCCCGCGTTCGGCCTGCCCGCGCTCAACACCGCCATCCTGCTGCTCTCGGGCGTCACGATCACGATCGCGCACCACGCCCTGAAGGAAGGCAAGCGCGGCATACTGAACATCTTCCTGTTCCTGACGTTTGCGCTCGGCTTCCTGTTCGTCGGCCTGCAGGCGGAAGAGTACATCCACGCCTACACCGAGCTCGGCCTCAAGCTCTCCACCGGCATCTACGGCTCGACGTTCTTCATGCTCACGGGCTTCCACGGGTTCCACGTGACGCTGGGCGCAATCATGCTGGTGTGCATCTGGTTGCGGACCATGAACGGCCACTTCACGCCGCAGCGCCACTTCGGCTTCGAGGCGGTCGCCTGGTACTGGCACTTCGTCGACGTCGTCTGGCTCGGCCTGTACATCTTCGTCTACTGGCTCTGAAACCGTCGGGCTGCCCGGTTGTCGGAACACCGGCAATCGGGCCCTCTTGGGCGCATGCTGGCCGCATGCACTTCAAAGCGCCGTCCTCGCATGCCACTCCCGCCTCGCGGCGTACTCGATCGGGCCTGTTCGCCCTTGCTGTAGCGGCGCTCGCTCTGCTGCCGGTTGCGCCAGCGGCCGTTGAGGCTCAAACCACCCCCAGGCCCAAGGCTGCCACCGGCGTATCGACCATGCCGGCGAACGCCCGGTCGGGACGGTACAGCGACCGTTGGGAGTGCAAGCGCGGGTTCCGGCTCATCGACGGCGCCTGCGTCGCCATCGTCATTCCCGAGCACGGCTACCTGAACGACTCCGGTCGGGACTGGGAATGCGGGCGCGGCTACACCCGCAATGACACGCGTTGTGTCGCGGTCGTGGTTCCCGAGGGCGCATATGCGGACGTCTCGTTTCGCGGCGCGGGCTGGCAATGCAAGCGTGGTTTTCGCAAGACCGGGGATCGCTGTGAGCGCATCGTGGTGCCGCCAAATGCATTCGCGGTGGACTCCGCCTACGGCAGCGGCTGGCAGTGCAACCGCGGATTCCGCTTGCGCACCGGCGTCTGCGACGTCGTCAGCGTCCCGGCCAATGGTTTCCTGACTCGCGACGGCGACGACTGGCAGTGCGATCGCGGCTTCCTGAAACGCGGCGATGCCTGCGCGCCGGTGCCGGTCCCGGTCAACGCCTTCCTGAACTCGAGTGGCAACGGCTTCGAGTGCGAGCGTGGCTTTCAGCGCCGCGACAATGCGTGTACCGCGCTGCAGGTGCCGGCCAACGCCTATCTCGATGCATCGGGCAACGACTGGCGTTGCAGCGACGGCTTCCGCAAGTCCGCGGCGAGCTGCATCGCCGACTGAACGGCTGTCGACGTCCGGCTAGTCGAACAGCTCGAACATGACGCCGTTCGGCGCGACGACGGTCGCGAACCGCGCGCCGTCCATTCCCGGCACCGCCAGTGCAACCGGCCCGCGCACCTGCAACGCGCCGCCAGGGAACGCGCGGGCCCGCGCCAGCCTGTCATCGAGATTCCCCACGCGCAGGCTGTATAGCACCAGACCCCGGCTCGGCAGCCGCGGCGGTGCCGCAGGTGGAGTCGTCGTCAGGTTGCGGAACGCGATGAAAACCAGGAATCCATAGGGCGAGTCCGGCGGCGCCAGCTGCGCGAAGTCGAACTCGGTGCCATCCGGCACGTTGAGCGCCCCCTGGCTGCCCGTCGACTGCCAGACCTTGCGCGTCCTGATGCGGTAGCCGAGCACGTCGGTCATGAAACGCACCATCGGCTCGACGTCGTCGCAGATCATCATCGAGTATCCCGGTCCGCCACGACCCGTCGCATCCAGCGGCGTTATGCCCGGCTCGCCGGCGCTGCGCGCAACGCCGACGCCAGCGATGAAGTCGGGGCCGGTGTGCACCGTCTCGATGATCTCGTAGCGACGCCCGTCGGCGGTGGTGAAACTGGTGCGTTCCAGCGCGTTCAGCGCGCCGAAGCCGAGGGAGCGCAGCTCGCGGTCGAACAACTCCTGGCGCCCGTTCGGAAAGCCGATAGTGAATGGCCCCAGCCTCGTCGGACTCCAGCTGGTTCGATAGGCCGGCGCTGCCTGCTCGAGCACCAGCAGGCGAATCTGCGCTGCGTAATCCACGCCGTCACGGCGAAGGTAATACGTCTGCCAGCGCGTCGAGCGCGGCTCCACGCCCCAGAGTTCGTGCTGCGCGTGAGCCACCGGTTCCGCCAGGGCAACGCGCCCGACGACGCGCAGACCCCAGCTGCGTTCGTAGAACAGCCGCGATTCGGCCAGTGAATTCGTCGCTACAGTGAAGGTGTGGGGCGGACCGGCGACAAGACTCATCCGAGCACCTCAGCCCGGCGGTGCCGCCGTGCCAGTTTCCTTGCGTCCCTCGATCACGTAGTAAAGCAGCTGCGCCACGCCCACCGCCAGCGCGACAAATCCAATGCTGCGGATCACGTTGTCGCCCGGCCCACTCCACGATGCGATCAGCGCGATGCCGACGCCGGTGTAGATGAAGCCGCGCAACAGGAAGCGCGGGCGCCGCAGGGATCTGGCCAGCTCGAGCTGCGCTTCCGGGTCATTTGCATCGGGTGGCAGCTCGATGCCCCGCTCGATCGCCGCCATGCGCTCGCGGTGCCGCTGCTCCAGCGCCTGGCTGCGGCGCCGGTGCAGAGTCAGCACGCTCACGATCGCATAGCCGATTCCCAGCACGATCGCCGACAACGGCACCAGAATGCCCAGCATCTCGCTATCCATGATTCCTGACTCCCGAACCACGCAAACGGCGCGGCATGCCATTGATACGCACGGTGCGCGGCGAAAGTTTCAGCGCCGGCGCAGAATTGCGGTGAAACCCTGTGGCCCGACGTAGCGTATCAACCTGGTGAACGTCTGCCTGGCATGCTGACCGACGCAGCAATCGTGGCGACCGTTCGCGAGGCGGGTCGCGATGCTGCGCTCGCCCAGCTGCTGCCGCTTTACCGACGCAGGGTCCACAGCCTTGCCTGGAGCATCGTGAGAAACCCCGCCCTTGCCGACGATGTCGCACAGGAGGTATTCATCCGCGTCTGGCGGGCGTTACCAACCTACGATGAGCGCGCACGCTTCTCGACCTGGCTGTATGCGATTACGCGGAACACAGCGATCTCCGCGCTGCGGCAGCAACGCGCAGATCATGCAACGCTGTCGGACAACGCGACGCTGGAGGAGGCTGAAGCGTTCCTGGCGGAGCACAGCCCGGCCGACGCGGACGGGGTTGGTGAAATTGCGACCCGCCGGCTCTGGCAGGCTGTCGGTACACTGCCAGGCGGGCAGCAGCAGGTCATCACGCTGTTCTATCTGCAGGACCGCTCCTACGATGAAGTCGCGGAGATGCTGGCAATGCCGTTGGGCACCGTGAAGACACTGCTGCACCGGGCGCGCCAGCGCCTCGCGTCCCTGCTGGACAGGACGGATGAATCCGGAGCAACGCCGTGATCGATCTCGACGCAGCACTGGCGCGCATGCTGGCTGCGGTTGCGCCACGAGCCGACTTCGATTCGCGTCTGCAGGCGCGGCTGGATGCGCTGCGCCAGCCGCAAGCGGCCATGGACCGCGAGACGGCGCGGCGGCAGGCGCAGAACGCCTATCAGTTCGCTCGGGCGCAGCAGAGCCGGCAGCTTCGTACAGCCATTCTCGCCGCGGTGACGTTTGGACTGGCCGCCGTGATCGTCGTGCTCGTCATCGATGCCGACTGGCGTCGCGTCGCCGCGGCAATGTCTTCGGGTGTCGCGCTCCTCCGGGCGACTGATCTGTCGATGCCGTTCGCCACGCTGACCACCCTGGCCGCGGTGGTGCTGGCCGCGCGACCGGACTGGTGGTCCACAGCGCGGGCCGCCCTGCTGGAGTAACGGCGGGCGGATGGCGGATGACCTGCTGCGGTACATCACGGATGCGCACCACGCGCGCGCTACGGTCCGCTTCGCAGGGCCCTCGTACAGCACCTTCCACTTCAAGACGTCGCGGAAGGCCGGCACGACACGGTCCAGGTCGGAGACCCTATAGACGAACTCCTGGATCTGGGTTTCGGCACCTGGATCCAGCTTGAACGCGGCTGACGAGTCCGCCGAGAGGCGGTTGCCGTCAATCAATGTGGCGGCGCGGGGTAGTCTCTTGCTGGCCGCAGAGCACAGCGCGTCGCTTAGGGTCTATTCCTGCGCCGCGGCGCTGCTGACGCGTCGCTCCGTTGTGGTTGGACAACGGCTACAAGGGCGGCGCAGCTTTCAGCAACTCTTCCGCGCTCAGGCGGACCTTGTAGTCCGGATTGAAGTGCACGAACGCGATCTTGCCCGCGCGATCCACCACGAACACGGCCGGCACAGGCAGTACGTGCCCGGTATTGCCCTGGGTCGCCTTGAGATCGATGCCGTAGCCCTTGTACTGCGCGACGGTGGC
This sequence comes from Gammaproteobacteria bacterium, assembly GCA_031431655.1. Classification (GTDB taxonomy): domain Bacteria; phylum Pseudomonadota; class Gammaproteobacteria; order Steroidobacterales; family Steroidobacteraceae; genus UBA964. Next base: position 16,611 of record JANPDV010000372.1, read on the forward strand.
CGGATCCATCCGGAACGCGACGCGGAAAGCGCGCGCCGCATTCGCATCGGTGTCCGACAGCAGCGTGTAGTCGGCAACCTCGTTCTCGATGTCGTCCCTGAGACTGCTGCGCAGGATCGCCGGCCGGTCCGATGACAGGAACAGCACCTCGTAGCCGCGCTGGCGCAACGTGGCCTGGGCCGCCTTCAGCTGCCCCAGGTGCACGTTGCAGAACGGGCACCAGCCGCCGCGATAGAACAGCAGCACCGCTGGTGCCGCGCGCTGTCCCGCCTTGAACACGTAGCGCGATCCATCGGGGCGCTGCGCGACGAACGCGGGAGCGGTCGTGCCTTTCGTCAGTGGCTGTACCTTGCCTGCCTCGACCGCAACCCTGGCATCGGTCACGCCGGCAGAGTTGCCCGTCAGCGCAGACGGACCCGCAGTTGCATCCCTGGCGTGAGCGGCGCCCACGAAAGTCATGACCAGCGCAATGCCCAACGTCAGCGCTGCGCGCGCAGTTGCGCGGGCGGACGCGCGCCGTGAAACCCCGGAATCGCCTTTCATCGTCGAATACCCCACTCCGCCGACAGGCGGGCACGCTGCACCTTAGACGAACCTGCGAATGCGAGTCCATCACCCGGTGCGGCGGAAACTCGCGCAAGTCCATGCGGTCCGAGCCCGGAACCGCAACAGGCAGGCAGTCCCTTGGCGACCCAGGCATCCGGTCGGGGTGTTCGATGACCCGCCTGCGCGCGTCGGCCAGACCGTCAGGAATTCGGATGGTGCAACGGTGCGTTGGATCAGCCCCAACTGCTACATCTCGCTGGGGTCGGACTGCATCGCGTTGCGCGCCGTACATGACATGCACAAAGGCATGACGATCTGCGTGATATCGCTCGGCAAGCGCAAAGCGCGCGGGGATCTGTTCAAGGACATGCCGACACAGCGCGGCTCACGGCCGAAGCTGCCGCCCTGATGGCGTTCGATAGTTGCGGTGCGCTTCAGCGCCTGCGCCAGTTTGCCGCGTCCCGGGGATCGCCGCTGCCGGAGTAGCCGGACCCAGCGGGATACGGGAAGACTGCAAGAGAGGAAACCACCTGATTTGCCGGCAGCGGCAGCGAATACTCGCGCGGCAGGGGCACAGGTTCGCGAGCCTTGAACGCGATCAGCTTCGCAGGCGCACGACCCTGTTCAACCCAGCGTGCAATCGCGTCGAGGAAATCGACCGCATCAGGCCCGTCACCGCCGCGGCAATGATAGACACCCGGAATCATGAACAGGCGCATGAACGGGTCCAGATTCCTGCTGCCGCCGAACGCGCGTTCGTGCGCCCCGTAGACATCGATCGACGTTGCCGGGGTCAGCGAGTCGTCCGACCACGTGTGGTACATCAACAGTTTGCCGCCGGCCCTCTGGAAAGCCGCCATGCGCCGACCGTCCGGGCCGAACGAGGGCAAGGCGTCCACCGGCGCGAGGCGCACTGCCAGCTTCGAGAAGTCGAGATCGGCCAGTGACTGCGGCGGGTTCGGCAGGTCCGCGAAGCGCATCAGGTAGTTGCGCGCCACGCCGCTCATGCCGGCGGGCGCGTCACGGGTCGTGACCAGCGTCCGCAGCCAGCCGAGTTCCCCGCCCTTGGCGTAGCCCACGCTCGCATAGGCGCTGCCGTCGGGATTGCGCACACCGCCATAGATGCGTCGCGCGGCTTCGACCTGCTCTGCCGTCAGGCAGCCCGCCGCATTACTGCCGCTGCAGGCAATCTGGCGGGGCTCGAAAGCGCAGGACGGCGGATTACCGACGACACCGTCAGCGACTCCGTCGTCGCGGTCGCAGGACTGCAGCACGGAGGCGTGCAGCAGCCGGATCGCAGCGGCGTCGAGAATGCTCGAACCGTCGCGGCGCGTATTGGCGCGCAGCGCCCAGGCGATGTTGGGCACGGCTGCGCCGGCCGCTGGCGCACCGGCGACGATGCCGTCGAAATCATCGGGGTAGAGCAGCGCGGCCGTGATGCCCTGTCGGCCGCCGGACGAGCAGCCGCGGAAATAGGCGTAGCGGTGCGGCCGGGCGTAATACGCCCTGGCCACCGCCTTCAGCAGCCGGGTGGCCACATGCGTCGAGCGATGTGCAAAGTCCTCCAGCGCCTGCGGATCCAGTGCAAACGCCATGTCGGCTTCGGCGTGCCCCATGTCGGTGTGGGCCACTGCGTAGCGGCGCGCCAGCGCGTCGTCGGTGCGCTCCATCTGGATCGCGCCGCACAGGCCGCCGCAGCCCGCCATCAGCAACCGACCCTGCCAACCGGTTTGCGGCAGGCGAATCTCCACGGTGTTGCGCGGTGCGACGTTGGCGACCACGCGGCAATAGGCTGGCAGCGCGGCCGTGGCTGCGACGACCGCAGCGGCGCGAAGCGTGACCGCAGTGCCCACCGCGGACGAGAAATCCTGGGCAGCGAGCGCGCCGCATGGATCGGCGACACTGGCTGTGCTGGCGGCGCCGACGACACCGGCGACGCTGCCCCCAGAAGCCCCAACTTCCTGCGCAAGGCCGAAGGCGAGCCCTGACAGCATCACCACAAACCACCGCGCTCGCTGCTCGCTGCCGGAAGTCAGTGCAGGCATCACAGGTTTGCAGCCTTGTCTCAGTAGGCCCGGGAAGGATCGACGACCGACAGCATTCGTTCGCCGGCCGCGTAGCGCCGCAGGTTCTCGCGCAACACGCGCCACTGAGCCTCGGTGGTGAGCTCCGACTGGGCCGATACGTGCGGGGTCAGCACTAGGTTTGGCACACGCCACAATGGATGATCCTTGGGCAACGGCTCCGGATCGACGACGTCCAGTCCCGCGCCGGCGAGCCGGCCCGACGTCAGTGCCGCCACCAGATCCATCGTCACTACGCTCTGGCCGCGGCCCACGTTGATGAAGTACGCCGTGGGTTTCATTCGCGCGAACATGGCGGCATCGAACAAGCCGCGCGTCGCGGCGGTCAGCGGCGCCGCGCTGACGACGACATCCGCGTCCTTGATCAGCGTTGCCAGTTCCTCGGGCTTGCCCACGTAGCGGACATAGGCTGGCGCGGCGGCGGAACTTGCGCGCGTCGCGATCACGCCCATCCCCAGTGCGTTCGTCCGCTGTGCCACTTCCGCGCCGATGCCGCCGAGTCCCACGACTAGCATCGTCTTGCCGCGCAGCGTCACTGGCTGCGACCCGGCAGGGAAAGTGTCCGACCATTCACCCGTCAGCTGGCGGGGAATCATGATGTGCAGCCCCCGCGACAACGCGAGCAGCATGGCGATCGCATGCTCGGCGATCACCGGTCCGGCGATTGCGCGCATGTTGGTCAGCAGGATCTGCCGCCCCGACAACGTCCGTGCGATCTCGCTCTGGGTCCCGATGCAGGATTCCACGCCGGAGGACACCGTCTGCAGCCAGCGCAGGTCCAGTCCTGCAGCGAGCACGGACGGGTGACAGATCAGCGGCGCACGCCCGATCGCCGCGTCGGTGCGCGCGACGGCGGCGGCGGCAGCCATTTCCACCGGGCTCTCCGCCGGCACGAACTCGATCTGTGGGGCCACCGCGCGCAGTGCGTCGGCCAGGCCGGGAACACCGGCATCCACGACGATACGCCGCGGACTTCGCCAGCTCGCTCGCCTGGCGACGGCCTCTGGAGATTCACGCAGGCCGAACTCGGCGATCAGGGCCTGGCCGTCATTGCTGGCGGTGTCAGCCGGCCTGGCCAGCCCGACGCCGAGCGAAGCCAGGACC
>JANPDV010000373.1:0-7036 GCA_031431655.1 Gammaproteobacteria bacterium
AGCCGGTCGCGTTGAAGAACTTCGGCGTGCTGAACGCGACCAAGCCGGTCTAGGGCCAATAGCACTTAGACTTACGGGTCGTATGCGTCACGCGATCGCATGTCCACGTGCACGACGTACGGCGGCGCCTGCTCGACGGTACCCATGAGCCCTGAGTGCTTTGCTTGCGCGAGGCCGTGCGCGAGCAACGTCGCACCTGCACTACGCAGGCGAGTGTCGGGTCGAACCGGCCTTGGCGGGGCTTGGCGCGCCAGGACGGCGCGCCCAGGGCGTCACAAGGTTGTGCTCTTGGGCGTCCCCGCCAAGGCCGGTTCGGCCCGGCACGCGCCGTCGCACTGGAGATGGTCCCTGGCTGAGCGCGCCGCGACATGTGCAGGCGCTCCGCGCGCTCGCCGAGCTTTCACGAGACACCAAAGCAAGCGCCATTGGGGCCAGGACCCGTTCAACCCCCCGAGGGCTTGCGCTGCTGCATGAACTCGACGAAGTCGTTGCGCGGCTTGGTCCAGCCCGAAGTTTCGAAGATTTCCGGGGTCCGCTTCTCCAGTGCAGCCCGCGCGCCAGGGGGAACGTCGTCGAGGCTCGTGAGCTTCGCTCCCAGTCCGCGACCGTAGGTGCGGCCGGGGATGCGGCCCATGCCGATCCACGGATGGAAACTGACCAGATTCTGGAACTGCACTGCGGCGGGCACGCTGGTCTGCTTCGGGTCGAGGATGTCGGCGACGCGCGCCGCGTGGTAGTACATCGAGTCCCAATAATAGGTCGGCTGGCCCGCTTCCTTGGGCCACTTGTCGGGCTTGAACGGATTCGGGAATGAGAACGCAGACTGGTTCGGCAGGATCGCCATTTCACCGAGCACGTCGATGCGCATGTCCTTGGGCTTCAGCGTCGCCTCAGGCCCCGTAACCAGACCGTCCGGTCCGATCTCGACCGAAAGCGGGCCGCCGACGAATTGCCAGATCTCGCGGCGGTCGCCGGTGACCGGATTGACCCAGCTGTCCACCAACTCGTCGGTGTCGAACTTCGTGTAGACGCCGACCTCGCGAACCTGCCCCGCATAGTTGCCACTCGCCAATGGCTTCCAGGCGGTGACGGTGAGGTTCTGCATGCTGAGCATCGGCAACAGGTTGCCGTCGTTGAGCCACAGGTAAAGGTGCAAGCGGCAGAACGTGTAGACCGTCTCCTCGACGGTCGAGCCCTTGACCTTTGCCTTGATGCGCGCGCGGCTGGCCGGATCCTGGAGCTGGCGCGTCAGTTCCGCGGCCTGGGCGCGCGTCCGCGCGGCCGAGGCCGTCGCTCCCTTGCCCGTTGCAGCGGCCAATGCGCCCAGCGGGGCCATGCCTCCGGCGGCGAACAGGCTCGATGCAGCCAATGCGTCCCGGCGTGAAAGCTTGCGTTGCGACATGACAACCTCTGCGCGGTATGGGATTTCGATGATGCCGCAGCGCGTCGGCCGCAGGTAGAGTAGCGGCCATGAATGCAAGACTCGTGTCCATTCACGTCTACCCGGTGAAGTCCTGCCGTGGCCTGACCCTGCCTGCCGCCACGCTCGGACCACGCGGACTGCAGCACGATCGCAGCTGGATGATCGTCGACAGTCGCGACCGGTTCCTGACCCAGCGAACGCACCCAAGGCTCGCAACCATCGAGGCCGCGCCAACCGCGACCGGCGACGGGCTGACGCTGCGAGCCCCGCTCAGCGCCGCGCTTCGCGTCGCGGCCGTCGACGAAGCGGCGGCGCCGCCGTCGCGACGCGTTCAGGTGTGGGATGACACCGTCGACGCGGTCGACGCGGGTGATGTCGCAGCCGAGTGGTTGCAGGCCGTTCTTGGCGAACCGGTGCGACTGGTCAGGGCGACCGGAAAGACGGTGCGTCAACCGCGCGGGCCGTGGCGCGGCGACGTGGTCGCACCGGTCGACTTTCCCGACGGCTATCCGCTGCTGGTGTGCTCAGTCGAGTCGCTGGCTGACCTCAACCGGCGGCTGCCGGAGCCGATCGGCATGGAGCGCTTCCGACCGAACCTCGTCCTCGAGGGACTCGGCACCTATGGAGAAGACCGGGTCGGCGAGATGGTGATTGGCAGCGCGCGCCTGAGGCTGGTCAAGGCCTGCACGCGCTGCAGCACCACGTCCGTTGACCAGGCCACGGGGGCAGCATCGACCAATCCGCTGCCGACGCTGCGCAGTTACCGCTTCGATCGCGAACTGCGCGGCGTGACGTTTGGTCAGAACGCCGTGATCGTGTCTGGCGAGGGAGCGCGCCTGGCTGTCGGCGACGTCGCGGAAGTCAGCCAGCAGCGAGACGCTGCAGATCCACCCGCGATGTAACTCGGCCCTGGAAGTCGAGCCAGGCATGGTTCGCGTAGTCGTAGAGCTTGCAGCGTCGCACGCAGTCCGCATAGGCGCGCGCGTCCAGCCGATAGGCCTGGAACTGGTCCGCAAAGCGCTGCTGCAGCAGGCGCTGGGCCCCTCGCAGCTTGAACATCGGGATGCGCGGATTCAGATGGTGCGCATTGTGTTCCATGATGTTGTGCATCAGCCGATCCAGGCCGAGCGGCAACCGGACGTTGGCGGTGGCTGTAAGGTACGCGCGGAATTTCTGCCAGTCGCGTCGCTTTTCGAACCAGGCGATCGCCGGATGTGTGTGGTGCACGAACACCACGAAGCCCATCACCGCGTTCCACAACGCAAACGGCAGCACGATGCCCAGCACCAGCAGCAGACAGACGCTCTGGTCGGTTGAATAGGCCACCGCCACCACCAGCGCGACCCAACCGGCCATGCTGGCCGTGACCAGCGCGCTGTCCCACTTGTACTTGGCGCGTGCCGAACCGATCTGCTTGCGGGTCGGGAAGTACAGCTTCTTCCACCACAGCTCGAGGAAGTAATAGACGCCCCAGCCGAAGCCACTGCGGTAGACGTGCTCCAGTGCCTTGCGGTAGCCGGGCAGACGGTCGTATTCCTCCTTGGAGAACGGGGCCCAGACCTGGTCACGGCCCTTCAGGTTGTTGAACCCGTGGTGGGCGACGTTGTGGCCGACGTCCCACAGACTGAAGGCCGTCATCGAAGGCAGGAACGCGATGCGCCCGAAGATCTCGTTCAGGCGTGAATTGCCGAAGAAGCTGCCGTGGCAGGCATCGTGCCCGATAAGGAAGAGCCGCACGATACTCACCGTGATGACGAGGCTGCCAAGTGCCTTGAGCCACATGGTGGTCGACGCCAGCACCAGCGCGCTGCCGAGACAGAGCAGGCCGATATCAAACAGCAGCCAGGCCATCGGGCGCCAGAAGCCGGAGCCTTCGAAAGCGTTGAGCAGGGCCTTGCGCGACAGGGAGGGTGTTTCCATCCTCCTATCCTAGCCGGTCGCCACGCTATGTAGCACACCGAATGCGGCGCAGATTGCGACGATCGCCAGGGGTGGCAGCCGGGCCGCAATCAGCGCCGCGACGCAGACAAGCGCCAGCAGGAGGTCGGCAGGGTCTCTAAGGGCGGTACTCCCCAGGGGCGACCACAGGGTTGCAGCCAGCAGACCGACGACAGCCGCGTTGACGCCCTGCAGGGCCGCATGGAGACGCTTTCGGTGCTGCAGCGCGCCATAAAGCCCCAGGGCGCTGACCTGCAGCAGCAGTCCGGGGAGGAAGATCGCGCCCAACGCGGCCAGCGCGACGCCCGGGCCGGCGAACGGCGCATGCAGCTGCATGCCGAGCGCGGCCGCGATGGAGAACAGTGGGCCCGGCATCGCCTGCACGGCTCCGTAGGTGGCCGTCAGCGTGGCCGGGTCGATCCACTGACGCGCCACGAGCGACTCGTTCAGCAGCGGCAGCACTACGTGACCGCCGCCGAACACCATCGCCCCGATGGCGTAGAACTGGCACGCCACGGCGCACGCACCTTCGCTGGGTATCACCAACGCCACCGCGAGCAACAGCAGAAAGGCCGCCAGTGCGGTCAGCCCGACGCGCACGCCGGGCGCGCTGCGCCGCTGCCCCGCCGGCGATGCTGGCGCAGCAGCGAGCAGCGCGCCACCTCCCACGACGAACCATTGCGCCGTGCCGAAAGGCAACAGCAGCGTTGCTGCCGCCGCCAGCGCGGCGACGGCGCGGCGCGTCCAGTCGGGACACAATGCGCGGGCCATGGCCCACACCGCGTGCGCAACGATGCACACGGCGGCCAGCTGCAGTCCGTGCAGCAGCCCACGGCCAGCCGGCCCGGTGCCCAGTGCTGCTGCCATACGGGCAAACAGCAGCAACAGGCACACCGTCGGCGCCGTGAATCCCACCCACGCGGCCACTGCACCGCCCCAGCCTGCCCGCAGCAGGCCGAGCGAAAAGCCGAGCTTGCTCGAGGCGGGGCCGGGCAACGCCTGGCTGAGCGCGACCTGCTGAGCGAAGTCCGCCTCGCTGAGTCACTGCCGCCTGACGACGAACGCATCTCGAAAATAACCGACGTGCGCAGCCGGACCGCCGAAGCTAGTGCAGCCGAGCCACAGAAAGGCCTTGAACACCTCACCCGGGGTCCCCGGTATTCCGCTGCGCGCCATCCAGCGGATTATCCGGGAGCGGCGGGTGGACCGCGTGACGATGCCGTTAAACTCACCCGACCTGTCGACACTCGCACACCGGGACAACAGCATGATGCACCGACGTTCGTTCATCGTTCGAAGCGGACTGGCCCTCGCTGCGGCCGGCAGCACGGCCGGCCACGCGCGCGGGCAGCCTGAGCAGGTCGACGTCGCAATCGTCGGCGGTGGGCTCGCGGGCCTCACCGCGGCGATGACACTGCGTGAGCAGGGCGTGGGGGTTGTGGTGCTTGAGGGCAGTGGCCGCGCCGGCGGACGAGTGCAGACCGCGGATTCCTATCCGGGGCACCCCGACCTCGGTGGCGTGCAGATCGGTCCGATGTATGCGCGCGTGCGCAACCTGGCTCGCCGACTCAAGGTCCCGCTCGCGCCCGGTGCCCATGTCAACGCACCCTATTGCGCGGTGGTCGGTGGCACGCTGATCGCCGCGAAGGACTGGGCGTCCTCGCCGCTGAATCGCCTGGAAGGAGCCGAACGACGCGTCCCGCCGCATGCACTGAGCGGTTTCTTCGTCGAGCAGCGCTCGCCATTCACCGCGCTGGATGACTGGCTTGCGCCCGACGCCGCGCGCTATGACATTTCGCTCGGTCAATGGCTGCGCGACCAGAAGGCCTCGCCGGAGGCGCAGCGCATCGTCCAGGCGACGCAGGGCGCAACGCCGCTGGATGAAATCGCGTTGCTGCGCATGTTCCAGGAGGCCACCCGCTCCAAGTTCGACTTCAAGAGCATCGCCGATCGGGCGGATCTCGCTGGCAAAGACGTGTTCGAGCGCTTCGCCATTACGTCCTCCCATGTTGTCGGCGGCAGCAACCGGCTCATCGAGGCCGTGCAGGCATCGCTCGGCGACGCGCTCCGGCTGCAGCACCGCGTCACCCGCATCGAACAGCGAAATGGTCGCTGCACCGTGCGTTGCGCGAATGGCAACCAGTTCAGCGCCCGGCGCGTCATCTGCGCCGCGCCGTTCAGCGTGTTGCGCAAGGTGGCGATGGACCCCGTTCCTCCGCAGGTGCAGGCGGAAGCGATTTCGCAGATGCCTTATTCCAACCAGAGCCAGGTGTGGCTGCGGGTGCTGAAGCCCTACTGGGAGGACGACGGCCTCGAGGCCTCGATGTGGTCGGACGGGCCATTCACGCTGATCCGCCAGCAGATCGAGGGCGACGGCTCGCGCCAGCTGGTCAGCGTCCTGTCCTTCGGACCGAACTCAAACCGCATCGATGCGATGCCGGAAGCCGAACGCGGGCGCTACGCACTGGACTACCTGGCGAAGATCCGGCCGTCGATGGCCGGCAAGCTCGAAGTGCTGGGCGTGCACTCATGGCGCCTCATGCCGTTGATCGCCGGATGCAGCCACCAGTATCGTCCCGGCCGCGCGTTCGACTGGGCGCGCGAGATGGTCAAGCCGCATATCGGCATTCACTTCGCGGGCGAGCACACTCGCCGCCTGGAAGTGGGCATGGAATCGGCGATGGAATCCGGCGACCGCACGGCCCTCGAAGTGCTGGAGGCGCTGGCCTGACCCTGTCGCGCGTTCGAGCCTAGGTCGCCGGCGCCCGCGACCCGCGTCCGCCGCGCAGCGCGTACTGCTGCGTGCCGCGCTGGTAGACATGATCGGTGTCCAGCACCGCGGTGCGCGCGTACTGGAACGCTGCTGCGAGCGTCTCGTAGATCGGCTCGAAACCGCGCTGTTCCGTCATGTGATACAGCTCGTCGAAGGATTCGATCACGAAGTACGTGCTCTGCAGGTCGGAGATCACGTAGTCCGTGCGCATCACGCGGTCGACGTTCAGGTGGATGCGATTGGGGGAGCGCGCCTGCAGCGCGAAAGTTGTCTCCGAAGGGCCGGAGAGAATTCCGGCACCGTAGATCCGCAGCTGGCCCGCCTCGAGCATCAGCCCGAACTCCACCGTGTACCAGTACAGCGCGCTGAGCGCCTTCAGCCGGTTGTACTTGAGCGCCTTCCAGCCGGCGCGGCCGTAGGCCTGCATGTACTGGGCGAACACCGGGTCCGTGAGCAGGGGCACGTGGCCGAACACATCGTGAAACACGTCCGGCTCTTCGATGTAGTCGAACTGCGCGCGGCTGCGGATGAAATTGCCCGCCGGAAAGCGCCGGTTGGCAAGATGGTAATAGAAGACATGATCCGGGATCAGCATCGGCACCGGCACCACGCGCCAGCCGGTCAGCGCCTGCAGGCGCGCATTGATAGCCGCCAGTTCGGGTATGCCGCCCCGACCGAGATCCAGTCGTTCGAGGCCGCGCGCAAAGGCACTGCAGGCACGGCCCTCGATCAGACCCGCCTGGCGCTGGTACAGCTCGTCCCAGATGCGATGCTGGTCGGCGTCGTAGTCGCGCTGGCGCGGCTCGAGCCAGTCCTCGCCCAATCCGACCGGACGCTGCAGCGGCGCCACAAAAACTGAATCCGGCATCTCGGGGATGCGTGAATAGTCCTTTGCATCAGGC
>JANPDV010000374.1:0-23532 GCA_031431655.1 Gammaproteobacteria bacterium
ACCGTACTCGGATGGTAGCGGGTCGCCACCCAGAGCGTGATCGGGAACAGCAGGTACGGCAGATGAAAGTCCGGTGCGAAGGTATCAGTGGCAAATGCCAACTGGGTTACCGCAAGAGCGACCAGGATCAAGGCCGCCAGCTCAAGGCTTGATCCGGGACTTTCGGCCGCCGGGGCCTCAACGCGAATCCACCAAATCAGCAGTGGTGCGCCGGCGGCGAGTACGCCGAGCAAATCGGTGATGTACCAATTCCACATCGTCGACAACCATGGCAGGTCGACAGCCAGGCGTAGCCACGCTGTTCCGATGATCGCATCCAGCGCCAGGACGCCCAGGATGCCTGCCAGTGCCAGAAAGGCCGCGCGCAAATCGGGCGGTACTTGCCCGCAGAGGCGGCGGTAGACCACCGCGATGAGAGCACCGGTCATCGCACCGATGCATGCATACAGAAATTCACCCAGTATTTCCGTGCTGGTTGTGTACGACGACCCGAATCGTACGATGCCTAACACGCCCTCGACGAGCACCGCGGCTGTTAGCATCGCGACCCATCGAGACGTCGGTGCGATAATCAGAAGGGCTGCAAGCACACCCACGGCCGGCCACACACCGGCGAAGTTGTTCGTGGGGTCGGCGATGCTTCGTCCAAGCAGTACCGCGAACCCGTGAATAAAGCCATACAGCAGCATCGCCCTGCCATTGCTGGCGCTGATGGTCTCGACCAGGTGACGGTAGGCCCTCGGCATCTAGGTTGCTAACGGAGGCAGAGTCACGCGGACCACACAGCCCTGCCTGGGCGATGAGACTACATCGATCATCCCGCCAAAAAGTTCCACCTGGCCCTTGAGGCTGAACAAACCATGCATGCCGCTTGCATAGCTGCTTTGCCAGCTCGCCGCATCCCAGCCGACACCCTGATCCCGCACCTCCAGTTCTATGAAGCCATCGGTCTCGCGCAAGGACAGTGCCGCCTCGCTGACCTGTGCATGCCGCGCCACATTACCTAGCAGTTCGCGGGCGCAACGATACAACAGCTGACGCCTTGGCATCGGCAGCGGGTCGATCTTGCCCGAGAGTTGAAAGCTAGAGCGCAGATTGTCGTGCGTTTGCATGCGCTCGACCAGACTCTGCAGTGCGCTCGCCAGCCCGAGGTCCTTGAGCCCGGGCGGATGCAGTTCGGCCAGCAGTCGTCGCGTGGACTTGTGCGCGTCCAGGGTCAGCTCCTGGCAGGTATCGAGTTTGTCGGCAAGCGCGCGGTCCAGCTGCGGCAGGCGCAGCGCGCTGCGCATCGAGAGGGATAGGGCGGTCAATGTCTGGCCCACGCCATCATGCAGCTGGATGCCGGCGGCCAGTTGACCGGCGTCTTCCGCGGTGTAGAGCCTTTGGCTGTTCTCGAGCAGCCGCATTTGCAGTTGGCGATATTCGTGCCGGGTCATCGTGACCAGCAGCGCGGCGGCCAGCACCATGATCAGAAAAATCTGCAGGCCAAGCGATCCTTCCGCGGCCGAATACTGCCCGAATCCCCGCGCATGCAGCCATGCAATGCCTACGCAGAGTGGGGCGCAAATGGAAAAAGTGACTCGCGGCCGGAAGCGTGCGGCAATCCAGATGAGCGGTGGAAACAGCAGGTAATCAATCGAGATATTTCCAGGACTGGTCTGGGTCGTAAACACGTAGCCGCTGACACCTGACAACGTGAGCAGCGCCAGCAGCAGCTCGCGCCGCGAGCCGTCCGAGCGGCCCGCATGGCCACGCGAATTAACTGCCAGCGCAAGGATCAGTGGCGCGATTGCGATCGCACCCAGCATTGCGGCGGCCCACGCGGCTTGCATTGAAATCCGGTCGTCCAGCATCAAGCTCGCCGCAATCTCGCGGCGCATGGCGGCTCCAAACGTGACCGCGACCAGGAGCACGAACAGTCCCAGAAGAATGCCCTCGGTCGGCGGCGAATCGCGCCGCCGCATCCAGATCCTGAATATGCTGCCGCCAATCAGCGCTTCGGTGATGGTGGTCAGTGCGAGCAACGCGTCTGCGAGCTGGGAGTGATCGACGCCCCACAAACCGCCGCCCATGAGCCGGTTGGTCAGGAATTCTGTCACTGCGGCCGTGGGCAACAGCCAGGGCCAGGCGCGGAATGCGCTGGAAGTCAGGACTGCGCCCAGCAATCCCTGGGGCATCCATAGCACCGGCTCCATCGCCCCTGCAGGTGTGGTCGCGGCTCCAAGCCAAACGCAGAATGCATGCAGCGGCGCATACGCGAGCGCAAGCCGCAGTCCGCCTTGCGACAAAAGTCTACCCAGCCACGGAGTAAGAGTATCCAATGCGCGTGTGTCCTGCCCGAATGCGCAATGGTACCGAAGGTTCAGGTCAGCTAACGATGCGATTCGGCCATTTCCGATGCGCGGCGCGCGCAGCGCTGCCGGGGCTGCCCAGTCAAGCATCAAGCGCCCGGTTCGTCGCCCTGATGAATCTCCTGCTGCTGAACACTACGGCGCATGTCGTCAATGCGGTCCGTCAGCACCAAATTGGATTGGATCTTCTGGTCAAACTGAGGCGGTACCAGTCCTCGCGGTCCACGCTGGCGAACGAGCTGTTGCCTGACAGAAATGACACGAATCCGAAGATGAACGCAAGGAAGATCAGCACGTCGCCGCCGCGCCCGGCCCAGGCCAGCCCGATAGTGCGACTCAACCTGCCGGCAAACCCATTAAACCAAGTCGTGAGCGCAGCCGCATCGTTGCTGATCGAGTACGAACGCTCACGGTGGTACTCGAACAGATCCAGCCGCTCCTTGCACACCTCAACGCCAATGATGACGTCCTCTGCTTGCGGTGCCCTGATTGCCGCCGTTGTGTCGAACAACACGCCGGGGACTCACCTCGCGCAACCTTGCCAAACATCGGCCGCGCCAACGGCCAGATTCCTCATCGGCGCTTTGGTGAAGGAAGTTCAAATTGCTCGGCAGCGCAGTCCGCTTCGCCGAACGGGCCTCATGGTGAGCGCACCCCGCCGTCATCCGGCAGCTCGGGCTGAACCTGTTCTGGTGCCGTACGATCCAGGTGCGCCAGGATCTTTGCGATAACCTCTGGCTCCTCAGTGCTGGCGATGATCGGCAGCCGCCCGCCGCAGGGTAATGTGGCACGTCGGGAGCCAGGCACGCCATGAATTTTCAGCAGGACGGACTCACGCAACGCGATGCCCTTGCCGGCATTGGCGGGCTCAACTTCACGCAGGCAACCCCGCGCCCGCCTGCAATCAGCTCAAGGGCGGGGAAGGGCGAATTCGCGGTGTGCGCATAGGGATTGCAAACGACCTCGAGATCGGATCCGCTTTGCCGAATCGGCCGGGGGCGCGAGCTCGAAGTGCGTTTTGGGCAGTGTTACATGAAGATTTCAGCGGGCACGAGACCCGGCCGAGCCTGCAAACCTTGCCCCTGCTGTGCGGCGGACGACTCACGTAGCGGCACAGCCGCTCGAGCTTCCCGCGCTGGCTCGTGGCGAGACCTGAGCCGGCGTGCATCAACACCTTCACTCAGCGGAATCTCGGGTTCCTGATCTGAGCGGATCGGTGCCGCGCAGTCCGCGTGCGACGAATCTCGCTACGCCGTCGTTGGCCGGATAGCTGCTGTCGTTGACCGGGTGCGGGCCGCTGCCGATTCCGCAGTGATAGCGCGCGCGTCCGGCCGTGATCCACAGTTCCTCACCAAGCGCCAGCTCGCCGCCGCTCGCGCGGTCGAACAGCCGAAAGCGATCCATCTCGACGCGGAACCAGCGATTGGCGTGGTGCACCACGCGGCGTGCCTCCAGCTGCAGCGGCGCACTCGTCGCAGGCACGTCGCGCAGCATTTCATAGTCGGTCAGCGGCCCCGTCGGGGCCAGCAGGAACGGCGCCCATCCGGGCCGACCGCCGTCGGACGGCTGGTCCACGTCCAGCACCAGCGTGCGAACGGTGCTGGGCCGCGTGGCGTGAATCTCCGGCATGGCGTAGGCCGCGCACAACGGCTGTAAATGCGCCGCTCCCGCCCACCCCCAGGCCAATACACCGAACACCACCAGCGCGGGCACGGCCAGAGCTACCGCAGCGCCACGCACCCAGCGCCGCCACCGCTCGTCGTCCGGCATCGGCAGCACGTCTGCAAAGATCAGCAGCAGCACGGATATCGGCACCGCCGCGAGGATGGCGACGATGACACCGAGGGCGAGGTCGTTCAGGGCGCTACTCCAGCCCTGGCCACTTTCTCCAGCAGCACCTGCACGGCCATACCGTAGTCCATTCGCTCCCCGCGCCAACGCGTGGCCGAGGTCTCGGCGTCGATCCCGAGGCCAAGCGCCGCATGGTCGTCGATGAGCGTTGCGAAACGCCCTGAGCTGGGTGAAGCGCGGCACTCGATGACGGCATCGCGCGGGTCCATGAATCGCAGTGCGCCGTCATCGAGAACCTGAATGTGCCAGCGACCCTCGTGCACCAGACGGTGGTGGAACCGGCACAGCGATACGAGGTTGGACAACCTCGTGGCCCCGCCATTCGCCCAGTGCTCGATATGGTGGCCGTCCACATAGCGCCGGTGCGGGCAGCCCGGGAATCGACAGCCCTGGTCGCGCGACCTGAGGGCCCGGCGCAGGGCGGGAGGAATGCTGCGGGTCTTGCGGCCCACGTCCAGCGGCGTGGCGTCCATGTCCTGCACGATCGTGACGACACTGCAGTCGCAGGCCAAACGCCGCGCTGTCTCGGCGGCCAGCGACGGCCCATGCTCGATTTCGCAGTGGCCGGGGACAGCGCTGCGCAGCGTGTCTGCATCGACGTGAACGACGATCTGCTGCCGGTCCCCGCCGCTGAGCGCCACGGCACCCTGCGCCAGGAACGTTTCCGCCACCACCGCCAGCGCGTCGGCGCGCCGCATCCGCCGAGACTCAGCGGCATCCAGCGCGCCGGCAAGGCCGCGCGTTTCCGCGGAAACGTTTCTCGTGGCGCAAGGATCTGGCGGCAGCTCCTGCAGCGCGGCTTCCAGCGCGCGCAGCACGATCGCCCCCGCCTCGGCGGGCAGCCGCACCCGCATCGACAGGGAACCGTCGTCCTCGTATGCATAGGTGAGTGCCCGATGCGCCTGCTGCTGCGCCTCGCGCCCCAACTCGGCCACCTCCTGCACCTGCCGATACCTGCGCACCAGCTCTTCCACATGAGACGCCGTGCCGTGCAGCGCGATCGACAGCAGCGTCGACTCAGTGGCGGCACACGCCACGCGGGTGAGGGCGCGGGCTTTCGAGTAGCTCAACTCGCCGCGCTGCATCGCAGCCGAGATGAGCGGCAGCGGCTCCAGCGCCCGCGCAACGCGCACCTTCTCGCGCGCCGCGCCCAGGTCCAGCCCGCAGCGGAAGTTGAGCCAGTGCGCGCAGGACCGCGCGCCCGCGCCCGCCCAGGCCTCGCGCCGATCAAACTCCGCGATCAGCACCAACCAGTGGTAGTGCGCCGCATTCAGATGCCCCGCCAGCTCGCCGATCTGCACTTCGAGCTCGGCGTTCGAAAGTTCCGGGAGCAGGGCCATCGCGGGCTCCAGTGTGGCCATTTTGGTGAGCTGTGATTATATACAATTATTAGAGAGCTGGCCACGTTGGCCGCGACGGCGGCTTCGGTCTTTGTCAGCATCCCGGTAGCATGCGCGGCTGTTGGCGAATTTGGGCATAGCAGTGCGGTAGTCTGTACCCGGAACTCCGCGGAAACAGCACATCAAACCAGCCACTTTCGCCGGATACAGAAGACCTTCATGGTCCGTACCAAATCAGCTTCCAAACCCACCGCCTCCCTCGGCTGCGAAGCCAAGCTCTGGCTCACCGCCGACAAGCTCCGCAACAACATGGACGCGGCGGAGTACAAGCACGTCGTCCTCACCCGCTTCACCCGGCCTAAGGGCAAGACCGGCGGGCAGTTCTACACGCCGAGTTGCGTGGTGCGCTGCCTGGTCGAGATGCTCGCCCCCTGCAAGGGCCGCAGCTACGACCCCGCCTGCGGCTCCGGCGGCAAGCTGGGCGACATCAGCATCTACGGCCAGGAGAGCAACGCCACCACCCGCCGCCTCGCGGTGATGAACCTCGCGCTGCGCGGCATCGAGGCGGACTTCGGCTCCGAGCACGCCGACACCGTCCGCCGCGACCCGCATCCGGATCTGGGCGCCAACTATGTAGCGGTGGCAAGTCGGCGTGTCCCTCCCAAGGGCAATGCCAGCTACGCGTGGATTTGGTCAGCGGGATCCAAAGGCCGGATGCGAACAGGCAGCTTGTGCTGGCCGGACAGGCCCTCCCGCGCCAGATCCTCCCGACACTAGAATTCCCAGATGGACGCTAAAGAACCCTCCCTTGAATCCCTGAAGCTCCAGCTTCGCCAATTCGCCGCCGAACTCCTCGAACCCTTCCAGTGGCTGACCGAGGAGCAGAGCAAAACCCTGTCCCCCGAGAAGCTCCAGGCTGTGCGCAAGGAAATCGCCGACGTGCTGATCTACCTCATCCGCCTGGCCGAGAAGCTCGACATCGACCTGCTGCAGGCCGCGCGCGACAAGATCGTGGAGAACGCAGCGAAGTACCCTGTGGAAAAGGCCAGGGGTTCCATCCGCAAGTACACGGACCTCTAGCAGGCACCCTTTCTGATCGTCTACCTCGCGACGAAAGCGGAATTCCTCGATGCCGTCTTCAAGCGCGACATCGAGTCCATCATCCTCGAGGCCTTCAAGGCGCGCGTGGGCCGCAGCACTTCCCGGCGGGAAGTGCGTTCCTGGAAGGAATCACCTATCGAACGCTTATGACTCGGGGCATGAAGGGCTGCTACGTCTACTGCACCGACAGAAACCTGGCACATCATTTTCGCAGTCGCATTAAGCGGAGTGAGCAGGCTGTTGAACTGAGTGTGCCGCTGGCTATGGTGGCTGAGGATGCCGGTACATACGAAGATTCCTAAGGCAATGATGGGAACGTAGTGCTCATCGCCCTGCAAGTACTCCCAGGCGCGCCAACGGCGTATTGCCTTCGCGGCAATGCACGATGCGCTGGGGCGAGAGGGTCCGGTCCGTCACCGATCAACGTGATGGTGAAGCGGATTCTGAACCGCTCTGGGTACACAAGGCGATTCTCAAACTGATGGGGTCGTCGTCAGAGCAGTAGTTGTTTGAAATGCTGCGACGCAGCATTAAATGTGGGAACTTCATTGGAGTTCCCAAAATGGGAACTTCTCTGCTAGACTCGACCCCAATCTACGAGACGGAAACCTCCTATGCGGATAGTCGGGCGCGAAACGCTCGACCGGTTCTGCTCAAGACATGCGGATGCGCGCAAATGGATATCGAGCTGGCTCGGTGAGGTGGGGTCGAGCAGCTGGGCGACACGCCGGGCGATCAAGGACCGGTACGCGTCGGCCAGCTTTGTCGAAGGCAACACGGTCATCTTCAATGTGAAGGGCAACGACTACCGGCTGGAGGTCGTCGTGGCCTACCGAACCGGCACTGTCGTTGTGAAATGGATTGGTACGCATGCCGAGTACGACGAACGCAATGCCAGGCGTTAGGAAAAGGAAATCAGTTTTGGAAGCGAGAATCATCAAGACGGACAAGCAGTACCGCCGCTTCCTTGCGGAAGTGGAGACGCTTGCCGCTGACGATCCGGCCGCTGAGTCGATAGCCGGTGCTCGACTGGAGCTGCTCGCAAAGCTCGTGGAAGATTACGAGAAGGCAGTGTTTCCATTCGAGAAGCCGGACCCGATCGATGCCGTCCTGTTCCGGATGGAACAGAAAGGACTGCGACAAAAGGACATCGCGGAGATGCTGGGCGGCAAGAACCGTGCTTCGGAAGTGCTCGCCCGAAAGCGGCCCCTGACACTGCCAATGATCCGATCGCTATATGAACAGCTCGATATTCCCGCTGGGCTTCTGATTGGTGAACCTGCTGGCACCTATCGGTCCGCCAAGCCAGATGTCGACACCAAGAATAGTCCGGCGCGGGAGATCCTCAAGCGGAACTGAGTCAGTTCGGTTGACGATCTGAATGTTCACCTCAGAGGATGTACCGACTCACATCCTCATCCTTCGCCAGCGCCCCCAGGTGTCGATCCACGTACTCCGCATCCACCGTAACGGTGGACCCGCCGCGGTCCGAGGCCTCGAACGACACCGTCTCCAGCAGCCGTTCCATCACGGTATGCAGGCGCCGCGCGCCGATATTCTCGGTGCGCTCGTTGACCTGGAAGGCCGTCTCGGCGAGCTTGCGTACGCCCGCCGGGGTGAACTCCACGGTGACGCCCTCGGTGGCCAGCAGGGCCGCGTACTGCGTCGTCAGGGCCGCGTCAGGTTCGGTAAGGATCCTTTCAAAGTCCTCCACCTTCAGCGACTCCAGCTCGACGCGTATCGGGAAGCGGCCCTGCAGCTCCGGGATCAGGTCCGAAGGCTTGGACACGTGGAATGCACCCGAGGCGATGAACAGCACGTGGTCGGTCTTCAGTGTGCCGTACTTTGTTGAAACTGTGGAGCCTTCCACCAGCGGCAGCAGGTCGCGCTGCACGCCTTCGCGCGAGACGTCGGCACCGAAGCTCTCCTGGCGGCGGCAGACCTTGTCGATCTCGTCGATGAAGACGATGCCGTTCTGTTCGGCGTTGCGCAGCGCGCGGGCGCGGATCTCCTCTTCATTGAGCAGCTTGCCGGCTTCCTCTTCCTCCAGTGCCTTGGCTGCCTCGCGCACCTTCATCTTGCGCGTCTTCGAGCGGCCCTGGCCCATGTTCTGCAGCATGCTCTGCAGCTGCTGCTGCATCTCTTCCATGCCGGGCGGCACCATGATCTCCATGCCGGGCATGGCGGCGCGCAGCTCGATCTCGATCTCGCGCTCGTCCAGCTGGCCTTCGCGCAGCATCTTGCGGAACTTCTGCCGCGTCTCGGCATCGCGCGGTTCGCGCGGCTCGTCGGTGGAGAAGCCCATCATCCGCGGCTTCGGCAGCAGCGCGTCGAGGATGCGCTCTTCGACGGCATCCCTGGCGCGGCCTCGGACGCGCTCGATTTCCTCGTCACGCGTCATCTTGACGGCGACGTCGGCCAGCTCCTTGACGATGGACTCGACATCGCGTCCGACATAGCCGACCTCGGTGAACTTGGTGGCTTCCACCTTGACGAACGGCGCACGCGCAAGCCGCGCGAGGCGCCGTGCGATTTCGGTCTTGCCGCAGCCGGTCGGGCCGATCATCAGGATGTTCTTCGGCGTGATCTCGGGGCGCAGGGCGTCGGACACCTGCATGCGCCGCCAGCGGTTGCGCAGCGCGATGGCGACCGCGCGCTTGGCTGCGCTCTGGCCGATGATGTGCTTGTCCAGCTCCTGCACGATCTCGCGCGGCGTCAGCGCCGCGCCGTTGTCGGTGCCCGGGTCGCGTGGCGTCTTCCTGACTTCCGCGTCCATCACTTCAGCTCCTCGATCACCAGGTTGCGATTGGTGTAGATGCAGATGTCGGCCGCGATGTTCAGCGACTTCTCGACGATCTGCCGCGCGTCCAGTTCGGTGTTGTCATACAGCGCGCGTGCGGCGGATTGCGCGAACGCGCCGCCCGAGCCGATCGCCACCAGGTCGTGCTCGGGTTCGATGACGTCGCCGTTGCCGGAGATCACGAACAGCTTGGTCGTATCGCCCACCAGCAGCAATGCCTCGAGGCGGCGCAGGTAGCGGTCCGAGCGCCAGTCCTTGGCGAGTTCGATCGCCGCACGCGTGAGATTGCCGAACTTGTCGAGCTTGCCTTCGAAGCGCTCGAACAGCGTGAACGCGTCGGCGGTGCCGCCGGCGAAGCCGCCGAGCACCTTGCCGCCTCCCAGGGGGCGCACCTTGCGGGCGTTGCCCTTCATCACGGTGTTGCCCAGCGTCACCTGGCCATCGCCACCGATCGCGACGGCGCCGTTGCGGCGGACGCCGAGGATGGTCGTGCCGTGGGGATTGAATTCCTGAGTCATCAGAGAACCGCCTTCCGGGGTAAGCCGACCTGCAGTAGACCGCCCTGGGCCCGTGCAGTGCGGCTAGGGTCGGGGCTTTCTTCGAGCGCGGGGGTGCGCCTGGTCGTAGATGCGGGCCAGGTGCTGGAAATCAAGGTGGGTGTAGACCTGCGTGGTGCTGATGTCGGCGTGGCCCAGCAGCTCCTGGACGGCGCGCAAATCCTGACTGGATTCAAGCAGATGCGAGGCGAACGAGTGGCGGAACAGGTGTGGGTATACGGGCACGCTGAGGCCCCGGCGGCGGGCGGCCTCGGCGACGCGCAATTGCACGGCTCGCGGGCTGATCCTGCGACCGTTGCGGCCGACGAACAGCGCGTTCTCGCCGATGTCGGCCAGCGTGGTGCGCTCGATCAGCCAGCGCTGCACGGCCGCCTGGGCCTTGCGTCCCACCGGCACGATGCGCGATTTGCGGCCCTTGCCCAGGACCCGGACGGTGCGGTCCTTGAGGTCGATGTCGAGCAGGTCGAGCCCGACCAGCTCGGCGAGCCGCAGGCCCGAGGAGTAGAACAGCTCCATGATCGCGAGGTCGCGTGCGCCGAGGGCGTCGGTCGGAGCGGATTCCAGCAGACTCGCAATCTGGTCCGCATCGAGCGTGGTCGGCAGCGCCTTGGCGGCCTTGGGCGCGCGGATGTCGGTGGCCGGGTTGTGTGCCAGCTCGCCTTCGCGAACCAGGTACTTGAAGAACGAACGCAAGGCCGAGAGGCGCCGCTGCACGCTGCGGGGTGCCAGGCCTGCGGCGTGCGAGCGCGCGGCGAACACGCGCACGTGCTGTCCGTCCAGCTCACGCCAGCGCGACAGGCCCTGAGTGTCGCACCAGCTCACCAGCGCCAGCAGGTCGCGACGATAGTTGCTGGCGGTGTGCGGCGAGAGTCGGCGCTCGCCGCCCAGATGCTGCAGGAACCGCCCGATGGCGGCCGGCGCGTCCGCGATCACCGGAACCGCCGGATGGCGTCTCCGATCAACTCGCCCATGCGCGCGAGGAAGTCGGTGCTCATGCCCGGATGGAAGCGCTGCGGGTCGTCGCTCGCGACGGCCAGCAGGCCCAGCGAGCCCTGCTCACCGAGTGGCACCAGCGCCACAGACGCGACGCGGCCAGCATCGTCGCCGAACAGGAACTCGCGCTGCACGTCGCGTGCCTGGCCGCAGCGGGGCTTGCCGCCGGTGAACAGCGTCTCGAAGCTCTGCAGCGCCGGCTCGTCCGGATGCGCCACCCGCGCGAACATCTCCGGTGTGTCGCCGAGTCGCCCGGCCGCGATGCCCAGCAGCACGAGGCGCGAGTCGTTGGCGTCGAAGTCCTGCTGCAGGGAGGCGCGGATCTGCAGCACCGTCTCCGGCAGGGTCGTGGCCCGCACCAGCCGGCGCGTGAATGCATGGATGCGCGTGGTCAGCGCGTCATTGGCGCGCGCCACGGCGATGAACTCCGCGAGGCGACTCTGCGACGCGGTGTCGCGCTCGCGCAGCACTTCCACCTGCCGCTCGACCAGCGACACGGTGGCGGTGCCGCGCACGTGCGGCAGACGCAGGCGCGCGAGCACGGCGGGGTGCCGCTCGAAGAAATCCGGATGCGACTCGAGGAACTGCACCACCGCCGCATGCTCGCTGAGCTCGGCCGGCGTGAGTTCTGCGGCGCTGCTGTCGGCCGGCGCTGCGGCGCCGCGGGACTTGTGAGTCGTCATGCGATCGATCCTCCGGTCAAATCTCGGTTCGGCCTTCGAAGGCGGTACTCGCCGGGCCCGTCATCCACAGCGAGTGCCCTGGTCCGGGCCAGGTGATGCGCAGCGTGCCTCCAGGCAGCGCCACATCGACCTCGCGCGCGAGTCTGCCAGCTCTGCGGCCGACTGCAACCGCGGCGCAGGCGCCGGTCCCGCAGGCGCGCGTTTCGCCGACGCCGCGCTCGAACACGCGCAGCCGGACGTGCGTGTCGTCGACAATCTGCAGGAAGCCGACATTGACGCGACGCGGGAATGCCGGGTGCGATTCCAGCAGCGGGCCCAGCTGGCCAACGGCGGCGGTGTCGACGTCGGGCACCAGCAGCACGGCATGCGGATTGCCCATCGAGACGATGCTGACTTCCGCGGTGCCGGTGCCGTTCGGCAGCAGCAACGCATGGCGTGGCGACAGCGTGGCTGCGCCCGCGGTCGTCAGCGGCGCGGCGGGCGGCAGGAACGGCAGCGACTCCGGTTCGAAACGCGGCTCGCCCATGTCCACCGTGACCAGGCCCGGCGCCAGCACGCGCGCCTCGACCGGGCCGCCGTCACTGTCCAGTCGCAGGGTCGCGCCGTCGGGCGCGCGACCGTGCAGCCGCAGCCACTCGGCGACGCAGCGCACGCCGTTGCCGCACTGTTCCACTTCGCTGCCATCGGCGTTGAAGATGCGATAGAAAGCCGCCGCGCCGCTGCCCTTCGCCGGCAGTACCGCCAGCGCCTGGTCGAAGCCGACGCCGGTATGCCGGTCCGCGAGTGCGCGCAGCTGCGCGGGCGAGGGCATGTCGGCCATGGCGGCCGCATCGAACACGATGAAGTCGTTGCCGAGTCCGTGCATCTTGGTGAACTCAAGATGCATGCGCGACCCGGTCCCGATAGATGCAGCGATCCATGACCGTGAAGATGCCGGCATCGCGGGCGCGCTGCGCGGCGGCCGCGTCCACCACGCCATCCTGCAGCCATACCGCCGGCAGCCGCAGCCGGATGCAGTCGTCGACGATGCCCGCTACGTGCTCGGGGCGACGGAACACATCGACGAGGTCAACGCTTTCACCCGGTGCAAGCACGCCGGCAAGCTGATCGAGCGATGCGACGCAGCGTTCGCCGAGGATCGTGCTGGCCGATGGCGTAACCGGAATGACGCGGTAGCCGAAGTACTGCAACGCGCGCGCGACGCCGTGGCTGGGGCGCGCCGCATTCGCGCTCAGCCCGACGACCGCGATGACACGCACGCGCTGCAGCAGCGCGGCGATCTCCGCCGCGGGGGGATTGACGAAGCTGGGCTGGCTTGGGGCCGTCATACTTGTCATTGCAGTGTACCTGAGGGCATGGAGCTTCCCGCACGTGACCGAAATCGAATGCCGAATCGAACCGCTGGGCCGCCTCGTGCGGGTGCGCGCCGGGCAATCGCTGCTCGATGCGGCCCTCGCCGCCGGGCTCAACATCCCGCACAGCTGCAAGTCCGGCCACTGCACGTCCTGCCGCGCGAGCCTGCTGGCGGGCAGCGTGTTCTATCCGCGGGGTCGCCCTCTCGGGCTCACCGCGGCCGAGGACGCCGCCGGGCAGGTGCTGATGTGCCAGGCCAATGCGACCGGCCCGGTGACGGTCGAACTGCAGCGTCTGCTGCGTGTCCCGGCGCCAGTCGATGTGCAGCGCCTGCAGTGCCGCGTCGAGCGGCTGACGCGACTCGCTCCGGATGTCATGCAGGTCCACCTGCGCACGCCGGCGACCCAGCCGCTGCAGTTCCAGGCCGGCCAGTATCTCGACGTACTGCTCGGGGGCGCCGATGGTCGCGAGCGCCGCCGCAGCTTCTCGATCGCCAGTCCGCCGCACGATGCCTCGCTGCTGGAACTGCACGTACGGCGGGCACCTGGCCAGGGGTTCACTGCGCGGGTCTTCGAGCAGCTGCGCGTCGGCAGCCTGCTGCGCATCGAGGGACCATTGGGGCAGTTCATCTACGCGCCCGGCGAGTCGCCGCTGCTGATGATCGCAGGGGGTACAGGCATGGCGCCGATCAAGAGCCTGTTACGGCACGCGCTGGAGGCGCAGCACACCGCGCGACCGATTGCGTTCTACTGGGGCGTCCGCGCCCGCATCGACGCCTATGACACCGGGTGGCTCGATGCCACCAGGCAGCGCTTCGCCAACCTGAGCTGGCGCGTAGTGCTGTCCGATCCCGACGCCGTCCCGCAGCAGCACGAGGCAACTGGCTACGTTCATGAAGTGGCCGCGCGCGAGGTTGCGACGCTGTCGGCATGCGAAGTCTACGTGGCCGGGCCACCGCAGCTGATCGAAGCGGTGCGCGCGCAATACCCGACGCTGGGCGTTGCGCCCGGCCGCATCCGGTTCGACTCCTTCGACTACGCTCCGGCGTGAGGCCGTCAGGCGCCGGCGTGCAGCGGCGCAGGACCGACGCTGCGCGTGCTGGAGCCGCCGGCAGGGCCCGTGGCCGGTGGCGGACCGACCGGTCCGGCGTACTCACGATGGGCACGCGAGATCTGCGCCGAGTAGTTCATCGCCAGTGAGTCCGGCAGCACCTGGCCGATGCCGAGGATCTGGCGGTGCATGAACTCCGCCATCGCCAGCGACATCTCCTTGAACGGCACGATCCACTCGAGGGTGTCGCCGGAATCCGGGTTGCACAGGAACCAGCTGATGGCTTCGGCAACTTCGATCTGCAGGTCGAACTGCTGCACTTCGGCTGCCAGCAGTTCGATTGCGATGCCGGCGCTGCGCGACGAGGCGAGCACGTGCGCGTACTCCTTCTCGAGGATTTCCTGCGCGTGGACGCTGAGCACGCCGCTGACGCCGGGCATGCGTACGACCAGCGGCTGCGGCGAGAAGACCACCGCGAGCGGTGCCCACGCGCTGATCGACTCCACCAGCCAGCGACGTGCGGCGATGCCGGGCTGCGGGTCGTGCGCCAGCGTTTCCAGCCGGCGGTCGATGCTGCGGCGCACGCCGTCGGTGCCGCCACGCGCGCAGCAGACAGCGCCGGAGCGCAGCAGGCTGGCCGCCCACCTTTCATAGTGCCCCAAGGCGATGCTGCGTAGCCGTTCACCGCGAGCGGAATTTTCCGGCATGGACCTGCCCCCGAACTGATCGGATGATGGTCCGCGCTCGCGTGCCCTGCTGCGGTGAAGCGGGTCACGCGTGGCGTCATAAAGCGCGCGTTAGGTCAAATCCGGAACCGTTCGCGCAGTTCGACTGCCATGCGCCGACTCACGGCCAGGCGCTCCTCGCTGCCTCGCAGGCGCACGAACCACTGCCCGTCCGGATCGCGCTCGATCGCGGTGAGACGCGTCGAGTTGACCAGTGCACTGCGATGGATGCGCACCAGCACTCCGGCGAACTCCTCCTCGAGCGCCTTCAGCGAGGCTTCGATCAGGTCCTCGCCGCCACGGTGTCGCACCGTGATGTACTTCTGGTCGGCGAGCAGGCAGATGATGTCCTCGATCGGCACGAGCTTGACTCCGTCGCGGTGCTTTACCGGCAGGTGCGTGCGTTTCTCGGCGAAGCGCGCGCTGGCAGCGGCCTGCTGCAGCTGCGGCCGGGTCAGCCGGCTGGCCTGCGCGAGCGCGGCCGCGAGTCGCTCGCGCCGGATCGGCTTCAGCAGGTAGGCCGCCGCCTGCGCGTCGAACGCCTTGACCGCGTACTCGTCGAATGCGGTGGTGAAGATCACCGCCGGCGGCTCCGGCAGGTTCGCCAGTTCGCGCGCCACGTCGAGCCCGTCGAGCCCGGGCATGCGGACGTCGAGCAGCACGATGTCGGGTTCGTGTGCGCGCGCCAGTGCGAGTGCTTCGACGCCGTTCGCAGCCTCGAACACTTCGTCCGCACCGCCAACCTCCTCGAGCAGGCTGCGCAGCCGTTCGCGCGCCGGCGTCTCGTCGTCGACTATCAGCAGCCGATAGCTCATGACGACACGACCCGTGGAAAGCGCAGCGTGACGATGTACTCATCGTCGAACCGGCCGGCCTTGATCGTGGCGCGATCGTCGTACATCAGTGCGAGGCGCTCGCGGATGTTGGCGAGCGCGAGCCGGTTGCCGTCGCGCACGGTCGCGCCACCGGGCATCGGGTTTCGCACCACGATGGTGATCAGCCCGTTGGCGAACTCGCCGGTCACGGTAACCGCGCCGCCTTCCGGGCGCGGCTCGATGCCGTGATAGATGGCGTTCTCCAGCAGTGGCTGCACCAGCAGGCTGGGCACCATGGCGTCACGCGGCAGCGCGTCGGTCTTCCAGACCACTCGCAGGCGGTCGCCAAGCCGCAGCATTTCCATGCGCTCGTAGATCTGCGCCACTTCGAGCTCGTCCGCCAGGGTGATCTGCGTGCGCTGCTCGGACAGCGTGGCGCGAAACAGATCGGCCAGGTCCTGCACCGCGTCCTCGGCGCGCGACGGACTCGAGCGTGTCAGCGCGGCGATCGTGTTGAGGCTGTTGAACAGGAAGTGCGGCCGGATCCGCGCCTGCAGCGCATGCACCCGTGCCTGTGCCTGCATCTCGACGTTGCGCCGCCACTCGTGGGCAACGAAGAAATAGCGCAGCGCGACACCCGCCACGACGCCGGCGATCAGCAGGTTGCGCGCCAGGAAGGCCAGGTGATCGCGAGGAAACAGGCCGCTCAACAGCTCCGGGCCGAGCAGCTCGCTCTGTCCGATCCGCCAGGTCATCTCCGAGACCAGCGCGACCACCATGGCCACGAGCCCCACCACCCACACCGACGCGCGCGCAACCGGCATGCCGGCGATGCGGGGCCGCAGCACGCACAGCAGGGCAGCGCAGATCAGCCCGACCCAGATCAGGAACAGCGATGTGCGCGCGAGGTCGGTCCAGAAGCCGACGGAATCTTCCTGCCGGGCAAGGGCCAGCACCAGCGCGGTAAGCTCGACGATCAACACCACGCCGAGCACGGCACGCGGCGCGCAGAAGTCCGGCAGATAGAGCTTCGGCGCGGCGGGCTGCATGTTGCCGGCCGGCACGTGCGCCGCCGGCTTCATGGCGGGCGCGGCGGAAACAGCTCTGCCTTGAGCCGGTGCAGTGCCGAGATGTCCTCGTCGCCGTAGCCGCGGCGCTGCAGTTCCGCATACTCGCGCAGGACGTCCTCGACGATCGGCAGGCTGACGCCGAGCTGTGCCGCCATGTCGCGGCAGATGCGCAGGTCCTTGTCGTGCAGCGCGACGCGAAAGCCCGCGGGATAGCTGCCGCGGATCATGTTGGGCGCGCGGTTGACGAAGTACCACGACGAACCAGCACCCTGGCCGAGCGTATCGACCACGCGCTCCAGCGGCAGGTCATGGGCGCGGGCAAAGGCCATCGCCTCGGCCACTGCGCGCACGATGCCGGCGCACATGATCTGGTTGGTGGCCTTGGTAGCCTGGCCGGCGCCGTGCGGTCCGAACCAGGCGATGGTGCGTCCCATCGCTGCGAGCACCGGCCGTGCACGCTCGAAGGCGCTGACCTCGCCGCCGCACATGATGGCAAGCGTGCCGTTGCGCGCGCCTTCCGTGCCCCCGCTGACCGGGCAGTCGAGAAAGGCCGCGCCACGCGTGGCGAGCATCGCGGCCGCGCGTCGTGCGGTATCGCCGCTGACGGTGGAGCAATCCAGCACCAGCCCGCCCGGCGCCAGCCCGGGGACCAGCGCCTCCACCACCTGCAGCACGTCGGCATCGGCCGAGACGCACAGCACCGCAACGTCCACCAGCGCCGCGAGCGCGGCTGGCGAGGCGGGCGCGGCGCAGCCCAGTTCGGCGGCCAGTTGCGCCGCTTTTCCCGGCGTACGGTTCCAGACCGCCGTCAGCAGGCCCGCACGGTGGAGGTTGCGCGCCATGCCGATGCCCATGGCGCCGAGTCCCAGGAAGCCTACGCGCAGTGCTGCCGCTGATGTCGGGGTCGTCATCGGGGAAGTGTCGATGGCCGGCGCGACGCCGTCCAGCGTCCGCTGCGGACTCGGGTCCGGCCGCGGGAGGGCGGGCGGCGCGAACTAGCGCGCTGCGGTGGCGGCGCCGCAGGCCGTGTCGCGATCGCGGCGGGCCTGCACCCGCGCCTCAGACAGCTCTGCCTCGGTCAGATAGACCCGCTCGCCGCCCTTGCCCTCGCGGAACAGGCGCCGGGCCGCAATCGAGCGGTCATAGCGTTCGGTGGCTTCCTTGCATTGCTCGGCGCGCTTGCGCGCCAGGTCACCCTGCACGGCGCGCGAGGCCGCGTCACCTTCCACCCGCTCGGTGATGGCGACGCTCCTGCTGGCGAGTGTCTGCTGCGCGTTGGCGCTGCTCGTACCGCCGAAGCCGCTCGAGCTCGGTTCCGGGCGTTTGACCGCCGACTTGATCCGCACCGCGCCATCGACCGGCACATCGCTGTAGTGGACACGCCCGGTGGAGTCGACCCAACGCCAGACGTCGGCGCTGGCCAGGCCGCCGGCGAGCAGGAGCAGCAGTGAAAGGCCGGTAACGTGTTTGGCGACGGCACGCATGGCAGCAGTTCCTCGTGGATACCTCCGCAGTATCCGCCGGATCGCGGAGCGCGAATTTGAACTGCGTCACATTGGCCTGATTCGCCTGGTCTGGCAACCCCGCAGGGTGCGGCATCCGGTCGCCAGTTCCGGACCCCGCGGGCGGCCCGGCCCGGACCGCCCGCGGGGCTTCGTCAACTGGGTCGCGCCCTAGCCCTGGTACGCGCGCTCGTTGTGCTCGTTGGTGTCCAGGCCTTCGCGCTCCTGCTCCTCCGGGACGCGCAGCCCGACCAGGAGGTCGGCCACCTTGAAGGCAATGAACGCGGCGATCCCCGACCAGACGACGGTGATGCCGACGGCCTTGGCCTGGATCAACAGCTGTGCCGCAACCGAATTGGAGCCCATCGAGGCCGTGACCCAGTCGGTGACGATGCCGGGACCGCCGAGCGAGGGGTTGTTGAACACGCCGGTCAGCAGCGCGCCGAGGATGCCGCCGAGGCCGTGCACGCCGAACACGTCCAGCGTGTCGTCCGCCTTCAGCAGCTTCTTCAGGCCCGTGACGCCCCACAGGCAGACCACGCCTGCGATCAGGCCGATCGCCAGCGCGCCCATGA
Organism: Gammaproteobacteria bacterium; assembly: GCA_031431655.1. Classification (GTDB taxonomy): domain Bacteria; phylum Pseudomonadota; class Gammaproteobacteria; order Steroidobacterales; family Steroidobacteraceae; genus UBA964. The sequence continues at coordinate 18,767 of JANPDV010000374.1, forward strand.
TGCCGACGTTGCCGGCCGCGGGCGTGATCGCCACCAGGCCGGCGACCGCGCCGGACGCGGCGCCCAGCATCGACGGATGACCCTTGATGACCCACTCCGCCAGCGTCCAGGCCAGCACCGCCGCGGCGGTGGCGAGGAACGTGTTGATGAAGGCGAGGGCGGCAAAGTTGCCCGCTTCGAGCGCCGAACCGGCGTTGAAGCCGAACCAGCCCACCCACAGCAGCGACGCGCCGACCATCGTGTGCACCAGGTTGTGCGGCGGCATCGCTTCGCGGCCGTAGCCGACGCGCTTGCCGATCATGAAGGCACCCACCAGGCCGGCGACGCCGGCGTTGATGTGCACCACCGTGCCGCCCGCGAAGTCGAGCGCGCCCCACTGCCAGATCAGGCCGGCCTTGCCGTTCATCGCATCGACGACATCGGCGCCGGTGTACGCATCGGGGCCCATCCAGAACCAGACCATGTGCGCGATCGGCAGGTAGGAGATCGTGAACCACAGCACCATGAACAGCAGCACCGCGGAGAAACGCATGCGCTCGGCAAAGGCGCCGACGATCAGGCAGCAGGTGATGCCGGCGAAGGTTGCCTGGAAGGCGACGAACACGATCTCCGGGATCACCACGCCCTTGCTGAAGGTCGCCGCCATCGAGAAGCTGCCGCTCGCGGGGTCGAAGGTGCCGCCCAGGAACAGGCGCGACAGGCCGCCGATGAAGGCGTTGCCCTCCGTGAACGCGAGCGAGTAGCCGTAGATGCACCAGAGCACGACGATCAGCGAGAAGCCGACCATCACCTGCATCAGCACCGACAGCACGTTCTTGGACCGGACCAGGCCGCCGTAGAACAGCGCCAGGCCCGGAATCGTCATCAGGATGACGAGCAGCGTGGACGTCATCATCCAGGCCGTGTCGCCCTTGTCGGGCGTCGGGGCGTCCGCGGCCCAGCCAAGTGCGGGCACGAACATCGCCAGCAATGCGGCGAGGCCGGCCAGCCAGGAAGGATGCAGGGCCGTTCTTGCAGTCTTCATCGTCGATGCTCCAGCGGTCTTGGGTATTCGGTCTGTGGGAACAGAAAGGTCAGATGTGCGCCCGCGCGCAGCTCATGCGGCGGCATCGCCCGTTTCGCCGGTGCGGATGCGCACGGCGGTCTCGAGCGGAGCAACGAAGATCTTGCCGTCGCCGGTCTTGCCGGTTCGCGCGATGTTGGCGATCGCTTCGCAGACCGCCTCGGCCACTGCGTCAAGGACGGCGATCTCGACCTGCACCTTGGGTACGAACTCGACGTGATGGTCCGCGCCGCGGTAGTACTCCGCGTGTCCGCGCTGTCGTCCGTAGCCTTGCACTTCTGTCACGGTCATCCCCTGCACACCGAGCCGTGCGACGGCTTCTTCAAGATCGTCCAGCTTGTAGGGCCGGATGATCGCGGTGATCATTTTCATCTCGTCACATCGCTGCTGCTCATGCGCTGCTGCCCGGGTGATGGCTTCCGGAACTGGCCGCTTGTCCAGCCGAATATCCGGTCATCCACACAGGCTGGGCGGCACACGAGGCCGGCATCGGCGCGTTATGCTGTTCGCGTCGGGTGCCGTGCGCTCAGGGCTTTGCAGTTTCTGTGCCAGCGCCGCGGCGCGCGCAAGTGCGCGATTCCTCGCAGTGTCTGCCGCGCAGCTGCACCGTTTTGGAGCTGTCGGCGCTGCGGTTGCGTCAACTCGGGGCAGGCGTTCGGCGCCGGCCTCGCTCCGCTGCGGCTTCGGGCCGCGGCCAGTCAAGGACAACATCGTCATGACCGAATCTGCAGTGGAAGGCCTGGTCCGCAAACTCATCGAAGGGCTGCCACCAGCCGTTCGCGGTGTCAGCGCGGATCTGGAAACCAACTTTCGCGCCGTGCTGCGCGCCAATCTGTCACGCCTGGATCTCGTCGCGCGCGACGAGTTCGACGCGCAGTCCCGGTTGCTCGCCCGCACGCGTGCCCGGCTCGAAGAACTGGAGCAGCGGCTCGCGGCCCTCGAGGCTGCGCGCGGGCCGAACTAGCGCGGCGCTGCCCCAGCTCGCGTTCTCGCCAGCAGGCGCTGCCGTGTCCAACGCCCTGGTCGCCTGCCGCGCGCAGGTGGGTCTCGACGCCCTGCCGGTGCAGGTCGAGGTGCATCTGGGCGCCGGGCTGCCCTGTTTCCAGATCGTTGGCCTGCTGGCTACCGAGGTGAAGGAGAGCCGCGAGCGCGTGCGCGCGGCCTTTGCCAACTCCGGGTTCGAGTGGCCCGCGGGTCGCATCACCGTCAACCTCGCTCCTGCCGAGCTGCCCAAGGATGGCGGCCGCTTCGACCTGGCCGTCGCGGTCGGCATCCTGAGCGCGGCCGGCGTGGTTCCGGATGCCGCGCAGGCCCGGTTCGAGTTCTTCGGCGAACTCGGACTCGACGGCTCGCTACGCGCGGTCTCCGGCGCACTGCCGGCGCTGCGCGCGGCCTGCGCCGCCGGGCGGCAGGTGGTGCTGCCGAGCGGCAACGTCGCCGAGCTCGCCCCCTGGCCGGATGCCGCCGCCTGGGTCGCGCCCAGCCTCGCCGCGCTGGTCGCGCATCTGCGCGGGCAGGCCAGTCTGCCGAGCCTGGGGCAGGCGGTGGCGGAATGCACTGCCGCCGCCGCCGTGGAGTTGCCCGGCCGTGGGCCTTTGCACGGCGCTGCTACTGCGGCTGGCCTGCTCGACGATGTCTGCGGCCAGCGCCTCGGCAAGCGCGCCATGGTCGTCGCCGCGGCCGGCGGCCACAGCGTGCTGATGAGCGGGCCGCCCGGCTGCGGCAAGACGATGCTCGCGCAGCGCCTGCGCGGTTTGTTGCCGCCGCTCACGCCGGACGAGCATGTGGAAGTGGCCATTGTCGCCTCGGTCGCCGGTGTGCAGGCGCAGTCGGTTCGGCTCGGCGCGGCATCCGCGGCGAGCCCCGCGCCGCTACTCCGACCGTTTCGTGCGCCGCACCACAGCGCGTCGGCCGGCGCCCTGATCGGCGGCGGTGCGGGTGTTCGCCCCGGCGAAGTCACGCTGGCGCACTGCGGCGTGCTGTTCCTCGATGAACTGCCCGAGTTCAACCGCAACGTGCTCGAGGCGCTGCGCGAACCACTCGAGGGCGGCAGCGTCACGGTGTCGCGCGCCAGTCGCCGGGCCGAGTATCCGGCGCGCTTCCAGCTGGTTGCCGCGATGAACCCCTGCGCCTGCGGCTACTACGGCGACGCGCAGCACGCCTGCCGCTGTTCGCCGCGCCAGCGGCAGCAGTACCGCGCGCGCATCTCCGGGCCGCTGCTGGACCGCATCGACCTGCGGGTCGACCTGCAGAGCGTTACCGACGCGGAGCTGGCGATGCATCGCGCCGCGCCGCGCGACGCCGCTGCGGAGTCAGCGCTGCGTGAACGCGTCGCGGCGGCGCGTCGGGTCCAGTGGCAGCGCAGTGGCGCACTCAACGCCATGCTGGACGGCCCGCAGCTCGAGGCCTGCGCGCGACTGTCGCGCCCGGCGGAGCGCCTGCTGCGCGAAGCGCATCGCAGCCTCGGGCTGTCGATGCGCGCGTTGACGCGGGCGCGGCGCACCGCGCGCACGATTGCCGACCTCGAAGGCTGTGAGGATCTCGACGCGCCGCATGTGGCAGAGGCGATCCAGCTGCGACGGGGTTGCGCGGGCTAGGCAGTCCCGGGCTTGCGCAACAGCCGCTGTTCGGAGACAGGGCGTGGCGTGATGGATTGCGCGCGGTCGCGCACGAACGCCACCAGCGCATCCGCCGTAATCGGACGGCTCACGAAGTAGCCCTGGACGTAGTCGCATCCCAGCGATGCGAGCACATCCCACGAGGCCTGATGCTCAACACCCTCGGCGACCACCTTCATCCCGAGGGCGTGCGCCAGACCCATCGTCGAAGCGACGATCTCCCGATCCTCGTCGTGTTCGTGGGCGTGCAGCACGAAAGAACGATCCACCTTGAGCAGGTCGACGGGCAGCCGCTGCAGCAGCGATAGCGACGAATGTCCGGTGCCGAAGTCATCGATGGCGAAGCGCACGCCGATTGCCTGCAGCAGCGCCATGCAACGAGCTGCAGCTGCGGCGTCCTGGACCAGCGCACCCTCGGTAATCTCCAGCACGATGCGCGTTGATGGCACATGCAGTTCTGCGAGCAGGGCGACGACCTCATTGCCGAGCTCGGGATCCACCAGGTCCGCTGCGGAGACGTTGATCGCGAGATCGATCTGCATCTCCGGCAAACTGCGCCATGCGGCGGCCTGCTGGAGTGCGGCGCGCATTACCCAGCGTGTCAGGTCGCGTATCGAGCCGCTCGCTTCTGCCAGCGGCACGAACTCGACCGGCGATATCTCGCCGAGTTTCGGATGGTGCCAACGGACCAGTGCCTCGGCGCCGCTGACGGCGCCATCGCTGACGCGCAGCTTAGGCTGGAACAGCAGCGACATTTCGTTCGCCAGGATCGCCCGCCGCAGGTCCGCGCTCAGCTCCAGGCGACGACGGAAGCGTTCGTCGCTGCCGGGGACGTAGACGAGCGATGGCCTGGCCGACGCGCGCGCGTCGTTCAGCGCGACTTCAGCCCGACGCAGCAGGTCGGCGGCGTTGTCGGCATGTTCCGGCGCGAGGCTGATTCCGAACGTGCTGTCGAGCGGCGAATCGACCGCACCGAGCTGCAGTCCGCTGCGTAATGCGCTGCCGAGCTGACGGGCGATCATCTGTGCCTTGTCGGCGCTTCCGTCTGCCAGCAACACCACGAAGCGGTCCGTCGACGTGCGTGC
>JANPDV010000375.1:0-4024 GCA_031431655.1 Gammaproteobacteria bacterium
CGCCGCGGAGTAGTCGACGAACTGCTGCTTGATGCGCACATGCGGCGATTCGTGACGGAAGCGACGCGCCTCCAGGCCCTCGCGCGAGGGCCAGCGTCCGTCGTAGGCGAGTTCGGCGCAGCTGCGCTCCCAGGGGACTGAGTCCGCCGCGCGCAAGGCGGGCCGGGCATGGACGACGACCTGCATCTCACTGTTCACCGCAAGCTCGTCGTGCGGTTGCGTGAGTTCGATGCGGGTCACGGGATTGCCGAAGGCATCGATCTCCTCACGACGCCGGGACACCGCGGGCGCGATCTCGATCGAGTGCTCCAGGCATTGCTGGTAGGGCGCCGGCCGCGGCACCAGGTGCAGCAGGTGGTGCGCATGGGACACGCCGCCCTGGTACGTGTAGGTCGTCTGGTGCCGGACGCGGTACTTCATGGTCGTCAGATCACCAGCGACTGCACATCGCGTTCGGTGTGCGTGAAGTAGCGGCGTGAGAGCGAGTCCGACATTGCCGCGGCGGCGCTCGCCACGATGCGCAGCTGTGCCGCGAGCTGCGCGCGCGCCCGCACGGTATCGGTGCCGCTGCGCTCGAGCGCGGCCAGATCGTGCTCGGTCGGCGCAGGAGGCGCGACGCCGAGGCCGGGTTCGGTATCTGAACCCAGGCGGTAGACCGGATCGGCGACGTCGGCTTCGATGCCGGCCATCTGGAAATGCACCGACGACGGGTGCGTCTCCTCGAGCAGCAGCAGCTTCAGCACCGAGCCGAGTTGAGGCGCTGCGGTGAAGCGGGTGCGGTAGGCGATCATGCTGTCGAACACGTCCAGCAGCCATTCGAGCTCGCGCGGCCGCGCCGCGCCCGGCGATTCCAGCTGCCGCGCGAGCAGCGTGGCGGTGAAGAACAGCCGCTCGATGCGCCGGCCGAGCCGCATCAGGCGCCAGCCCTCGTCGCGTGTCATGTCTTCGCCGGCAAAGCCGCGCAGTGCGGCCAGCGCCACCAGCACGCGCTCCAGCGCTTCGCGCGGGTCCTCGCTCGAGGCGGCCGACTCCTCGAGCTGGCGTTGCAGGCTGACCACCGTGCGCCAGTAGCGTCCCGACAGCCGGCTGCGCACCTGCGACGCCGACCAGGCGAGCCGCCGCACGTCGGCGACCAGGCCGAGCGGGTCGGCATCGTCGCGCAGCGCGCCGGCCGGATCGGTCGCGGCCGCCAGCGCGTCCTGGGCGCGTGTCATCGCCAGGGCGTGCCCGAAGGCCGAGGCATCGGCGCGCAGGCCGAGGGTGCTGCGCAGCAGCCGCGCCTTGTCGCCGCAGCGGACGGCATGGCGTCCGAGCCAGAAAAGGTTCTCGACCAGGCGCGACGGCAGCTCATCCTGGCGTGCAGCCGTAGTCGCGGCTGGCGCTGGCAGCGCGCGGGCGGGGGCCGTTGAGCCGTCGCCCAGCACCCAGATGTCCTTGCTGCCGCCGCCGCGCTGTGTCGAGACGACATCCACGGCGCCGTCGTTGGCGACGCGCGCCAGCCCGCCCGGCATCACGCGGAAGCCGTCCTGGGTGGCGATCGCATACACGCGGATCGTCAGCGCGCGCCGTTCGAATGCGGCGCCGGGCGTCGCGCGCCACATCGGCGCGCGCGACAGCGCGATGTATTCCTGGGCGACGAACGCGTACGGCCGCGCCTTCAGGCGCGCGACGAGGCGCTCGCGGTCGGCGCCGGCCACGCGAAACCCGAACACCGGTTCGGAGCGCTGGTTCGGGTAGGTCGGCTTGATCACCAGCCGGTCCAGATTCTCGAGCACGTGAGCAAGGGCTGGCCGCTCGCCGCACCACCAGGTTGCGACCGACGGCAGGCGCAGTGGCTCGCCCAGCAGCCGCGCACCGATGCCGGGCAGGAAGCCCAGCCAGCCGGCAGACTCGAGTACGCCGCTGCCGAGCGCGTTGGCCAGCGTCACGCGCCCCGCGCGCACCGCGGCGAGCAGGCCGGCGACCCCGAGCGTCGAATCGCTGCGCAGTTCCAGCGGATCGCAGTAGTCGTCGTCGAGTCGGCGCAGGATCGCATGCACGCGTCGCAGGCCGCCGAGCGTCTTGAGGTAGACGGTCGTATCGCGGACCGTCAGGTCGCTGCCCTCGACCAGCGGCCAGCCGAGCTGGCGCGCAAGAAACGCATGCTCGAAATAGGTTTCGTTGAACGGTCCGGGCGTGAGGATCACGGCCAGCGGGGAGCCCGCGTCCTCGACGGTCCCGAGGACGCGCTCGCGCAGGCTCGCGAATACATCGCGCACCGGTTGTACGCCGAGGTCGCGATAGGCCTCCGGCAGCACCTGCTCGACGATCTCGCGATTCTCCAGCGCGTAGCCCGCGCCCGACGGCGCCTGGGTGCGGTCGGCGAGCACCCACCAGCGGCCGTCCGGCGCGCGCGCCAGATCGACCGCGTAGACATGCAGCCAGCGGCCGTCGCGCGGCGTCGTGCCGACGCAGGGCCAGAGGAAGTTGGGATGGCCGAAGGCGAGCTCCGTGGGCGCCAGCCCCTCCGCAAGCAGACGCTGTGGGCCGTAGAGATCCTGCAGCACGCGATCGAGCAGGCTGGCGCGCTGCACGACACCGGCCTCGATGTCGCGCCATTCGTCAGACGCGATCACCAGGGGCAGTGGGTCGAGATCCCAGGGCCGATCCGCGCCCTTGGTGTCGGCGTAGACGTTGTAAGTAACGCCGTTGTCGACGATCAGGCGGCGCGTCAGCTCGATGCCGCGCCGCGCCGACGACGCGTCGATGCGCCCGAGCCGCTCGACCAGCCCGCGCCAGTGCGCGCGCGGTGCCTCCCGTGCATCGGCCATCTCGTCGTAGCGGGGTGCGTGCAGGAATGACAGCGGCATCGCGCGGACTGACTCGCTCAGACGCGGCGCAGGTCGAGGGTGAACGGGAAGTCCGCATTCACGGTTGCGGGTGGCGGCGCGGCGGTGCCGCCCGGCGAATGGCCCATGCGTTCGAAGCGCGCCAGCCGCCGGCTCTCGGACTCGAAGGCGTTGACCGGCAGCGTGTCGTAGTTGCGACCGCCGGGATGCGCGACGTGGTAGCGACAGCCGCCGATCGAGCGCTGGGTCCAGGTGTCGAACAGGTCGAAGGTCAGTGGTGCGTGCACGCCGATGGTCGGATGCAGGGCCGAGTACGGGTTCCAGGCGCGGTAGCGCACGGCGCCGACGAACTCGCCGACCACGCCCGTGGGGCGCAGCGGGATCGCGTGACCGTTGCAGGCGAGAACGTAGCGGTCCGGCGCGAGCCCACGGGCGCGCACCTGCAGGCGCTCGACCGACGAGTCGACGTAACGCACGGCGCCGCCCGCACCGCCATCCTCCCCCATCACGTGCCAGGGCTCGAGCGCCTGGCGCAGTTCCACGTCGATGCCGCCCACCGCGAAGTCGCCCGCAACCGGACAGCGGAACTCGAGGTGCGGATCGAACCACGCGGCCTCGAAGCCGAAGCCGGCGGCGCGCAACTCGTCGAGCAAGTCAGCGAAATCGCGCTGGATGAAGAACGGCAGCATGAACCGGTCGTGCAGTTCGGTGCCCCAGCGTACCAGCCGCGGCGGCGCATACGGGTGCTGCCAGAAATGCGCCACCAGCGCTCGCAGCAGCAACTGCTGCGTCAGGCTCATGCGGGCGTGCGGCGGCATCTCGAATGCGCGCATCTCGAGCAGGCCGAGGCGACCCGCCGCGCCGTCGGGTGAATAGAGCTTGTCGATGCAGAACTCAGCGCGGTGCGTGTTGCCGGTCACGTCGATCAGCAGGTTGCGGAACAGGCGATCCACCAGCCACGGTGGCGCTGCGGTACCGACGGGCGGCAGCTGGCGGAACGCAAGCTCGAGCTCGTAGATCGAGTCGTTGCGCGCTTCGTCGACGCGTGGCGCCTGCGAGGTCGGCCCGATGAACAGGCCGGCGAACAGGTAGGACAGCGACGGGTGATTGTGCCAGTAGCCGAGCAGGCTGCGCAGCAGGTCGGGCCGGCGCAGGAACGGCGAGTCTGCGGGTGTGGCGCCGCCGAGCACGAAGTG
>JANPDV010000376.1:0-3136 GCA_031431655.1 Gammaproteobacteria bacterium
GATCATCGCGAGCAGCCTCGGCACGCTTTACAACCGCTCGGGCGATCCTGCCGGCGCGATGGTGCAGCTGCGGGAGGCCCTGCGTCTGGCGGACGCCGCCGGCCACCGGCGGTTGCGAACGTCGATCCTCACGGGGATTGCCGATGCGGAGCTCGGCCTCGGTCACATCGCCGAGTCGCAAAGCCAGATTGAACAGGTTCTTTCGAGCCTCGATCCCGGAATCGACCAGCGCCTTCAGAGTCGGGCATTCCAGGTTGCCGCCAGGGCCGCACTGGCGGCCGGCATGCCCGCGCGCGCGCAGCGTCTCGCTCAGGCGGGACTGACGCGGGCACGCGTGGCGCCGTTTCGTCGCGTTGAGCTGCAGATCAACCTGGCAGAGGCGCTGCGCGCGCTGGGCAAGCGCACGCAGGCGCTGCAGGTCGTGCGGGCCGCCTACGACACGGCGAGGGAGTCGCTTTTCGAGAGGCTTACGCTGGATGCCGCATGGGTGCAGAGCGAAGTGCTCGCGGATCTGGGCCGGCACCGCGAGGCATATTTGCTGATCAGCCAGCAGCGCACAGAGCGCGCGGAGCAGATCGGTGTGCGGGCACGCGAGCGGCTCGATTTCATGCGCGCGAGCTACGAAGCGAGTCTGAATGATCGCGAACTGGCGCTATCGCAAGCCCGCGCGGTGGCCGCGGAAGCCACCGCCGGCCAGGCGCAGGCGCGCTTCCAGGGACTGATTCTGGCGTCACTCGCCGCCCTGTTCGCCATCATGCTCGGCTGGCGCCTGTGGGCGCAGCGGCAGGCGCGCGACCTCGAGGAGCGGCTCACTCAGCAGGTGGAGGAACGTTCGCAGCAGCTGCAGCGCCAGCTCGAAGCTCGCCAGGCGCTGGAAGCCGCGATCGAGCAGAGCCGGCGGCTCGAGGCTGTCGGCCGGCTGACCGGCGGGATTGCCCACGACTTCAACAATCTCATGAGCGTCGTGCAGCAGGCGACGGACCTGATGCGTCTCGACCCGCGTCTTCGCGGTGACGCGCGACTCTCGGGCCTGCTCGACGATTGCTCGAGTGCCGCGCTCGCTGGCGCCGGTATCAGCCGTCAGCTGGTGTCCTTCGCACGGCAGCAGCCGATGAGGTCGCAGGACTTGTCGATCGCCGAGCTGCTGCAGCGCGCACGAGGCCTGTTGCAGACCAGCGCCGGCGACATGCGGCGGCTGGAGTTCGACGTCGAGACGCCCGCGCCGGTGGTGCGCGTCGATGCATCGCAACTGACCACGGCACTGATCAACCTGGTGGCCAATGCGCGCGACGCCACCGCGCCCGGCAGCCGGATCCTGGTCCGCGTGCGCACGTTGCTGCTCGACGAACCCGGCGGCAGCGCGGCGACTCTGGCGCCGGGCTGCTACGTCAGCGTCGCCGTGGTTGACGACGGCATCGGCATGTCGAGCGAGATCCAGAGGCATGCGGCGGAGCCGTTCTTCACCACCAAGGCGCCAGGCGCGGGCACCGGCCTCGGCTTGAGCATGGTGCACGGATTCGCAACGCAGTCCGGCGGGGAGCTGCACATCGCCACCGCCGAAGCGGCCGGCACCACGGCGACGATCCTGCTCCCGGCTGCAGCCTGATGGGCGAGTCACCCGTTGACCTGGCGCGGTTGCCGGAGTTCGCTGGTCTGCCCACGCTGCTGGTCGAGGACAACGCGCGCCTGCGACTGCTGATGGTGTCTTCGCTCGAGTCGCTCGGCTGCCGGGTCACCGCCGCCGAAGACGCGGACGATGCCCTGCGCCAGGTCGACGCGGGCCTGACGCCGCGCCTGTTGATCTCGGACGTGCGCATGCCGGGGCAAATGGACGGAGTGGCGCTCGCGGAAGTCCTGAGTCAACGGCTGCCGGGCCTCAAGGTGCTGCTGCTGACCGGCTACTCCGCCGGCGCAGTCCGCAGCTTCGCGCTGCTCGACAAGCCGTTCACGCTCGAGGAGCTGGCCGCGGCCATCGAGCGGGTCCTGGCAGGCAAGCCGCTCAGTTCCGGCGCTTGATTCCGCGGGTCGGCTCTGCTTCGAGCGGATTCTCGGGCCAGTAGTGCCGTGGATAACGGCCGCGCATGTCCTTGCGGACATCGCGGTACGCGTTCTGCCAGAAGCTGGCGAGGTCGCGCGTGATCTGCAGCGGACGCTGCGCCGGTGACAACAGCTTGAAGGTGACCGGCGTCTCGCCGCCGATGCGCGGCGTGGTTGCCAGGCCGAACACTTCCTGCATCCGCATCGAGGCGCACGGCGCCAGTTCATCGAGGTAGTCGATGCGGACGCGCGAGCCCGTGGGCAATTTCAGATGCGTCGGCGCGAGCGCGTCCAGCCGCCGCATGGCGTCGGCACCGATGCGCAGCTGCAACGCGTCCAGCAGCGGCAGCCGCGCCAGGTGCGCCCGCCGAGTGATGCCGTCGAGCCAGGGTGCCAGCCAGTCGGCCGCTGCCAGCGCATCGTCGCCGAGGTCGGGCCAGCCGCCTGCGGGCGCACCTGGCAGCTGACGTGCCCGCGCGAAGGCAACGCGGCCGCGCAGTTCATGCGCCGCATCGCTCCACGGTAGCGCCGCGGTGCCGAGCTCACGCAGGCCCTGCAGCATTGCAATCGCGGCAGCCTCCGCTGGCGGCGGGTTGAGGCTGGTCTCCTGCAGCGCGAGCTGCTGCAGGCGCACCTCGCGCTGCGCCACCACGGCTTCATCGCGGCTGGACCACTCGACCCGATCAACCGTACGCAGCTGTTCGCCGACGGCGAACTCGATGTCGTCGCGCGTCACGGCGGCGGCGAGCAGGATGCGTGCCTCGCGATCGCGATCGTCCAGGTCGACCGCAACGATGAAGTCGCTCTGGGCCAGCCGGTCGGGATGGGCGAACACGGCGCCGCGCCCGTTGGCCAGCAGGAAACGCCCGTTGCCCGGATCGCGCCGGCGCGCGATCCGGTCCGGGTAGGCGCACGCGAGCAGCGCGCCGGGAGTGCAGCCGTCGGCGACGGACGACGACGCCACTGCCGGGGCATTGGCGGCCGCGAGCCGCTCGAACTGCGTGGCCATGCGGCGCACGCTGGCAACCGCGCCCGTGGCATCGCGACGCCGCAGCAAGTCCAGTCGCAGCAGCACGTCGGCCTCGCGTTGCGCGCCGGG
>JANPDV010000377.1:0-3736 GCA_031431655.1 Gammaproteobacteria bacterium
CAGTACGCCGACGGCGGCGTGATGGGCAGCAAGCCCTACATCGCCACCGGCAAGTACATCCAGCGCATGAGCCCGTACTGCAAGGGCTGCCGCTACGACCCCGCGCTGCGCAGCGGCGACAACGCCTGCCCGTTCACCACCTTGTACTGGGACTTCCTGATGCGCCATGATGCCGCGCTGGCCAGCAATCCGCGCATGGCGCTGCAGGTGAAGAACGTGGCGCGCCTGACCGACGTGCAGAAGCAGGCGGTGCGCGAACGCGCGGCGTCGATCCGCCGGGGCGAGATCGGAGCCGAAGCGACATGACCGTACGCGCGCCGGCGATCCTGTTGATGCTCGGCACGGGGCTCGCCGCCGTCACGGCGCAGAGCGCCGTCGCAGCGCCTGCCGGGGCTGTTGCGTCCCGTGTTGGTGCCGAGCAGCGCTATATTTTTGTGTCCGCCGCCGAGAAAATCGGCCACCTCATCGCCCGGATCGATGGCGCTGCGGTCACCATCGACGCCGTTGTTGACGACAACGGGCGCGCCCAAAAGACGCAGGAGTTGCTGCGGCTTGATGATGCCGGCTACCCGGCTTCCTGGAGCGTCATCGGCAATTCCGACATGGGAGCGCCGGTCCGCGAAGAGTTCCGCTGGCGCAACGGGCGCGCACAGTGGCGGACGTTGAACGACCGAGGTGAAAGGCTTACCACCGGGAAGTCGTTGTATGTGGCCGCCGAGGCCAGTCCCTGGGCGCTGGGATTGTACGCGCGCGCCCTCCGCAAGGCGCCGGGCCAGCGCCTGGCCGTGCTGCCTTCCGGCGAACTGCGGCTCGAGTCCTTGGGCATGGTCGCTGTCGGTAGCGCGGCGCGCCGTCGCGAAATTGAAGCCTGGGCACTTTGGGGTACGAGTCTGCGGCCTGAGTTCCTGCTGCTCGAGCCGGACGGAACGCTGTTCGCACGACTGCGACCCTTCGGCGCCACAATTCCCGAGGCATATGCCACGGACGCCCAGAGCATCACGGCGCTGACGCCGCAGCTCAATCGCGACTACTTGCAGCGGGTCGCGGGCTCGCTGCGGCGACGCTTTGCCGAGCCGCTCTACGTACGCAATGCGCGCATCTTCGACAGTGTGACGGGTCGGGTCGGCGCGCCTCAGACTGTCAGCGTGTTTCGTGGCCGGGTCGCCAGCATCCGCGCCGAAGCGCCCCCCGCGGAAGCGACGGCAATTCTGGACGCGGAAGGCGGCACGCTGATCCCCGGACTGTTCGACGCGCACGTGCATATCACGTCGGGTTGGTCTGCGCTGCTGCACATTGCTGCTGGCGTTACGTCGGTGCGGGATATGGGCAGCGACAATCCAACACTGCTGAACCTGATGCAGTCGATCGAGTCCGGCGAGCAGATCGGGCCACGAGTGCTGGCGTCTGGATTGATCGAGGGGCGCAGCCCGTTCTCGGTACGCAACGGTGTCGTTGTGGACAAGACGGACCCGGCGCTCGCGGCAGTGCGCTGGTATGCGGATCATGGCTATTACGGCATCAAGATCTACAACTCGATGCCGCCGGATTTCGTCGCCCCGCTGGCGGCAGAAGCCCATCGCCTCGGCCTCAGAGTGATGGGCCACGTGCCGGCATTTATGAGCTCCGAACGGGCCATTCGCGATGGTTACGACGAGATCACGCACATCAACCAGCTGCTGCTGAGCCTCATCATCAACCCGGAGCAGGATGACACGCGCACGCCGTTTCGCTTCACGGCGCTGGGCGAGCGGCTCGGCTCGCTGGACCTGCAGAGCGAGCGCGTGCGGCGCTTCATCGCACTGATGCAGGCGCGCGGCATCGCCCTCGATCCCCCGGTTGCGATCTTCCAGCAGATCCTGTTGAGCCGGCCGGGCGCAGTGGCGCCGAACGATGCGGGCCGGCTCGCCAACATGCCGGCGGATGCGCGGGCAGGTTGACATGAAGCCCGGCCAGGAACTGGCCTATCTCGCGTCCTGGCAGAAGCTGCTGGCGGCGTTGAAGCTGCTGGACGACTCAGGCATCCGCCTCGTACCCGGCACGGACAACGCGCCCGGTTTCATGTTGCACAGCGAGCTGGAAGCCTGGGCGCTGGCAGGCATTCCGCGCGCACGCGTCCTGCAACTCGCTACGTTGGGCAGCGCCCGTCACTTCGGACAGGAGCAGCAGGTCGGCTCGATGGAAGTGGGCAAGGCGGCCGACATGCTGTTCGTGTCGGGAGATCCAACGCAGGACCTTGGACTGCTGCGCCGTGCCCGCGCGGTGCTGAAGGGCGGGGACCTGTACTTGCCGTCGGAGACCCACGCCCTGATGGGTATCGCGCCGTTCGCGTCGCCACCGCCGCTGCAGTAGGGCGGGCCGCCGCGTGACGATGGCTGCCTCGAGCACGATGGTGTTCTGACTGGAAGTGACGCTGCTCGCCGCACTTAGCACACGGTTGCAACAGGCTGCGCGTCGCGTCGGGCCAACACTGCGCGCCAGCCTGCGGCGCTGCGCGGGCCCAATGAGCCCGGATCGGCAACCACCGTGTTGCCCGTGCGCCCGTTCGGCAAGACCGCGATTTTGTGGCCCGACGTTGCATACGTGTGCAGAACGGGGCAGACTCTTCTAAACAACGGTTCGGCTCCGTGCGCGGAATCGGTGATCGAAGCCTGCCGCGTTGCGGCCGCGCCACGAATACCAACCTTAGATTTTGGACCGGTCTCGACCCTTCAGTCAGCTGGAGTTACCCATGACGAATCCCCCGATCCGCCGCGCGCTGGGTCTTGCCGTCGGCCTTGCCGTGCTCGGCCTGCCGGTGCCGCACGTCGTGCAGGCCCAGTCTGCGGCCGATCAGACTCCCGCACTCGACGAAGTGATCGTGACGGCCCGCAAGCGTTCGGAAAACATCCAGAACGTGCCGCTTGCAATCGCCGTCTTCGACGACGCGGCCATCCGTGACAAGGGCATCACCCGGGTCGAGGATCTCGCGGCCCTGAGCCCTGGTCTCACTTTCGACAACGGGCTGTCGCGCGCTGACACCCGACCAGCGATTCGGGGCCTGCAGGCCGAGCGTGGGCGGCCGAGCGTTGCGATCCTGCTCGATGGCCAGGACGTTTCCGGCCAGGGGTTCGTCGTGGGTGCCACGTCGTCCGTCAACGTCTCCCTGGTCGATCTCGAACGCATCGAGGTCGTGCGCGGTCCGCAATCCGTTCTGTACGGACGGTCCGCGTTCGGTGGCGCCATCAACTACGTCAGCAAGCGGCCCTCGTTCGACTGGGAGAGCCACCTCGCGGCCGATCTCGCGCAAGGCGGCCTGCGGGATCTGCGGCTTGCGCTCAGCGGTCCGGTGGTGAGTGAGCGCCTGGCATTCCGCGCAAACATCGTGGCGCGGGAATTCGACGGGTTCTTCACCAATCCGGTAACCGGCGAAGACCTGGGCAACGAGGACTCGCTCGGCGGGGCGCTGGCGTTTCTGTTTACGCCGTCCGACTCCGTGTCCGTCTTCGCGCGCTATCAGTACAGCGACGATGAGTTCGGGCAGAGCGCGGCCGTGAACGTACCCACCAATGCGCGATTGCCGGTGGCAGGCGGTACGTTCTCCGCGTTCCCAGGTGCACCCGCGAGTCCTTGTCCGACGAACCTCGTCGGCGCCAGCGCTGCCGTCCTCAACGCCTGCACTCGCGGCGTGTATGTTGGTGAACTCGACGCCAAGCCGGGTCAGTTGCAGTTTTCGCTCGATCCCTTCACTGGCCAGGCC
>JANPDV010000378.1:0-6357 GCA_031431655.1 Gammaproteobacteria bacterium
CGTACGCCATGAACTGGCCGCCATACGTCTCCGCCATCACCTTCGTCAGCGCTGCCGTCAAAGTCGTCTTGCCATGGTCAACGTGACCAATCGTCCCGACGTTGACGTGCGGCTTGGTGCGTTCGAACTTTTCTTTGGACATCTGATGGCCTCCGGCCAGTGTGCAACGGCCTTCGCGTGCGGCGAAGCCCGTTCACAAGGGCGTGTTGGGGTTGGTTGCTTGCGTTGCGGGACTAATTGTTGATGATCGTTTCTGAGATGTTCGGAGGCACTTCCATGTACTTCTCGAACTCCATCGTGAAAGTGGCACGGCCCTGGCTCATCGAGCGCACGGTCGTGGCGTAGCCAAACATTTCGGACAACGGCACCTCGGCCATGATCGACTTGCCGGCCGGCGAGTCTTCCATGCCGGTGATCTGGCCGCGACGGCGGTTGAGGTCGCCGATGACGTCGCCGGAGTAGTCCTCCGGAGTCACGACCTCGACCTTCATGATCGGCTCGAGGATGACAGGCCTGGCGCGCTTGAAGCCCTCCTTGAAGCCCATCGATGCCGCGATCTTGAACGCCATTTCGTTGGAATCGACGTCGTGATACGAACCGTCGAACGCGGTGACTTTCACGTCGACGATGGGGTAGCCAGCGAGCACGCCGGTCTCCACCGCTTCCTTGATGCCCTTGTCGATGGCGGGGATGAACTCGCGGGGTACGGCGCCGCCGACGATGCCGTTGATGAACTCGTAGCCCTTGCCCTTCTCGTTCGGCTCGATCTTCATCCAGACGTGCCCGTACTGCCCACGGCCACCGGACTGGCGCACGAACTTGCCTTCGGCCTCGACCTTGGCGCGGATCGTCTCGCGGTAGGCCACCTGCGGCTTGCCCACGTTGGCGTCGACCTTGAACTCGCGCTTCATGCGGTCGACGATGATCTCGAGGTGCAGTTCGCCCATGCCGGAGATGATCGTCTGGCCGGACTCCTGGTCGGTCGCCACGCGGAACGACGGATCTTCCTTGGCGAGGCGCTGCAGGGCTACGCCCATCTTTTCCTGGTCTGCCTTGGTCCGGGGCTCGACCGCGACCGAAATCACGGGGATCGGGAACACCATCTTCTCGAGCGTGATGTGCTTGCCCTCGGAGCACAGCGTGTCGCCCGTGTAGACATCCTTGAGGCCGACGGCCGCAGCGATGTCACCGGCACGCACTTCCTTGATCTCGGTGCGGTCGGACGCGTGCATCTGCAGCAGCCGGCCGATGCGCTCGCTGCGGCTCTTGGTCGGCACGTACACGCTGTCGCCCGAAGCGAGCACGCCGGAGTAGACGCGGAAGAAGGTCAGATTGCCGACGAACGGATCGTTGAGGATCTTGAACGCCAGCGCCGAAAAGGGCTGCGCATCGTCCGCACGCCGCGTGATCGGCTCGCCTTTGTCGTCGATGCCCTTGGTATCGGGCATTTCGATCGGCGACGGCATGTACTCGATGACGGCGTCCAGCAGCACCTGCACGCCCTTGTTCTTGAACGCCGAGCCGCACATGCACAACACCAGCTCGTTGCGGCGCGAACGCTCGCGCAGCCCGGCGCGGATCTCGTCCTGCGACAGTTCGCCGCCCTCGAGATACTTGCTCATCAGCGTGTCGTTGGCTTCCGCGGCGGCCTCGACCACCCTGGTGCGCCATTCGGCGGCGGTGGCCTGCAGGTGGGCGGGGATCTCGCCGTACTCGAACTTCATGCCCTGGGTTTCCATGTCCCAGCGGATGGCCTTCATGCGGATCAAGTCGACCACGCCTTCGAAATCGTCCTCGGCGCCGATCGGCAGCTGCACCGGCACGGGGTTGGCGCGCAGTCGCGACCGGATCTGCTCGATGCACCGCAGGAAGTTGGCGCCGGCGCGGTCCATCTTGTTGATGAACGCGATCCGCGGCACGCCGTAGCGGTTCATCTGCCGCCAGACCGTCTCCGACTGCGGCTGCACCCCGGACACGGCGCAGAACAGCGCGATGGCCGAGTCCAGTACCCGCAGGCTGCGCTCGACCTCGATCGTGAAGTCGACGTGGCCCGGCGTGTCGATGATGTTGATGCGATGCTCGGGGAGGGTCTTGTCCATCCCCTTCCAGAAGCAGGTGGTGGCGGCGGACGTGATGGTGATGCCGCGCTCCTGCTCCTGTTCCATGTAGTCCATGATGGCGGCGCCGTCGTGCACCTCGCCGATCTTGTGCGAAACGCCCGTGTAGAACAGGATCCGCTCGGTCGTCGTGGTCTTGCCCGCGTCAATATGAGCGGAGATACCGATGTTCCGGTAACGCTCGATCGGAGTTGTACGGGGCATGGCGGGGAGTACCGGGTCCGGCGACGGACACCATTCGCCGACCGCGCAGGCTGCGCAGCCTCAGCGAAGGGCGCCTGCTACCAACGGTAGTGAGCGAAAGCCTTGTTGGCTTCCGCCATGCGATGCGTGTCCTCGCGCTTGCGAACCGCGGCGCCGCGGTTTTCAGCGGCATCCATCAGCTCATGCGCCAGGCGGAACGCCATGGACTTCTCGGTGCGATCGCGGGCAGCCTCGATGACCCAGCGCATCGCCAGCGTCTGGCGGCGCGTGGCACGGACTTCGACCGGCACCTGGTAGGTGGCGCCGCCGACGCGGCGCGATTTCACTTCGACCGCCGGCTTGACGTTATCGAGCGCGACCGAGAGCAGCTCCAGGGCGTCGCCGCCCTGCTTGCCGGTCTTCTCGGCAATGCGATCCACGGCACCGTACAGGATGCGCTCGGCGGCGGACTTCTTGCCGCTCTGCATGACGACGTTCATGAACTTCGCCAGCATGAGGTTATGGAACTTCGGATCCGGCAGGATGTGGCGGACCGGGGCCTGTGCGCGACGTGACATTCCGTGCTCTCCTTGGAACTTGCTTGAGGCGGCTTATTTCTTCGGCCGCTTGGCGCCGTACTTGGAACGGCCCTGCTTGCGTTCGGTGACGCCAGCGCAGTCGAGGGTGCCGCGCACCGTGTGGTAGCGGACGCCGGGGAGATCCTTGACGCGGCCGCCGCGGATCAGCACCACCGAGTGCTCCTGCAGGTTGTGGCCTTCGCCACCGATGTACGAGCTGACCTCGTAGCCATTGGTGAGACGAACGCGCGCGACCTTGCGCAGCGCGGAGTTCGGCTTCTTTGGCGTGGTGGTGTAGACGCGCGTGCAGACGCCGCGCTTCTGCGGGGACGCGCCCAGTGCCGGCACCTTGGTCTTGTCGACGGCGGTGCGGCGGGGCGAGCGAATGAGCTGACCGGTGGTGGCCATGCAGTCTCCAGAGTCTCAGCGTAAATTGTCGAACCGAGCCGCAAAAACGCCGGACAGGAGACATCGTTCGCATGGTCCGACAAACATCCAGGCCTCAGCTGCCCGAGAGCAGGAAAGACACCGGAGAACACGGACCTACGACCGACAGCCCTACGACCGACCGCGGCGTGCTGCCCCTCGCTTCAGCCTGCCAACCCGTCCCGTGAGACGAGCCAGCATCCTGGTGGACGGAGGCGGCTGTTTTTCGGCTGACCGTCAGGGCGACCAGCCGAATAAGGCCGCGGATTCTAGGTACGGGGCCCCCCCGTGTCAACGTCGTTGCGGCGGTGCGACATGCGCCTGCTGACACGAATTCGCGACCTGCTGGTCGTCCTGCTCGCCACGGTGGCCGTCCTGTTCTTCATGCTGCGGCTGACCGGCGATCCCGCCATCATCATGGCGGGGGCCGATGCGACGCCGGCACAACTGGCGGAGATCCGGGTCGCATACGGCTTTGATCGCAGCGTGCCGGAGCAGTTCGTCGCCTACCTCGGCAGCCTGCTGCGGCTGGACTTCGGCGCATCCCTGGCGGACGGCGAACCGGCCCTGGCCAAGGTGCTGCGGGTGTTCCCGGCCAGTCTCGTCCTGGGGGGGCTGGCCATGCTGTTGACCCTGGCGGTTTCGATCCCGCTGGGCGCCTGGCTCGGCGCGCGAGACCACGGCGCTGGCCGGACCGCCACCCGCGCCATCCTGCTGCTGTTGCAGGGTTTCCCGGGATTCGTCACCGCGCTGCTGCTGATCCAGCTGTTTGCAATCCGTCTCGCGTGGCTGCCGGCCCTCGGTTTCCGCGGGCCTGAGTCGTGGATCCTGCCGGTGATCGCAATCGCCGGGTATCTCGCCCCCAAGCTCGTGCGGCTGATCGAGGCGAACGTGGCCGCCGCCCTGCGCAGTGGCTACGTGCGGACGGCGCGATCGATCGGTGCCAGCGACCGCGAGGTGCTGTGGCGCCACGTCATGCCGAACGCGTTGCTCGGGGCGGTGGCGTTGATCGGCACTCAGTTCGCGTTCCTGATCACCGGCCTGGTCGTCATCGAGACGATCTTTGCCTGGCCCGGGATGGGCTGGCTGCTGGTGCAATCGACGGTGAACCTGGATTTTCCGGTGGTGCAGGCGATTGTCTGCGTTACGGTGGTGACGGTGTATCTGACCAACCTGGCCACCGAGGCGCTGCAGCAGCGTCTCGACCCGCGGGTCAGCGACGCCTCGGCCGAGGGCCCATGATGCGCCCGGCGCAGCGCGTGGCGCTTGGCATCGGCCTGGCCTTGTGGCTGGCACTGGCCGTGCTGGCCGCGGTCGGTCCGCTGCTCGTGCCCCACGACCCGCAGTTCGTGCAGCTCGACCGGCGGCTGCATCCACCGCTTTCTGAGCAGCATTGGCTGGGTACCGACCAGCTCGGTCGCGACGTCGCGGCTCGCCTGATCGCCGGCTTGCATTGGTCGGTGGGCATCAGCGTCCTGGCCACGCTGCTTGCCTTCACGATCGGCACCGGACTCGGCCTGCTGGCGGCGCGGAGTCGGTCGTTCTGGGCGACCTGGATCCGGCAGATCACCGCTTTCGCCCAGGCATTCCCGGCGTTCGTGCTGGCGATCGGCATGGTCGCGATTCTGGGCAGCGGCTTCTGGACCGTCGTGCTGGTGCTGGGGCTCGTCACGTGGCCGGTGTTCTGCCGCGTGGTGCAGGCGGAGGCCGCCAGCCTGCTGCAGCGCGAGTATGTGATCGCGGCTTCGCTGACGCAGATGAGCCGGCTGCGGCTCTACCTGTGGCACGTCCTCCCGGGCCTGCTGCCGAGCCTGTGCGTGCTGTTCGCGTTTCACCTGGCTGAAATGCTGATGGCCGAAAGCGGGCTCGCGTTCCTCGGTATCGGCGCGCCACTGGGCGCAGCCACGTGGGGCGCCATGCTCAGCGACAGCCGCCCCTACCTGATCAGTGCGCCGTGGCTGCTGCTGGCCCCGGCGGCAGCCGTCGTGCTGCTGGTCACAGCGGCCAACCTGGTCGGCGACGCGCTGCGTCGGCACTTTTCGTGACGCTGCTGCAGGTCGAGGGTTTGTCGATCGTGCGCGGCACCGACACCGACGCCCGCTCAGGCGCGCCACTGGTGGACTGCCTGGGCCTGTCGCTGGAGCTGGGCGAGACGCTCGGTATCGTCGGCGAGTCCGGATCCGGCAAGTCGATGACAGCCTATGCGCTCGCCGGACTGTTGCCGCCGGGCCTGCGAATTGCGGCAGGCAGCATCAGGCTCAACGGCAACGAACTGAGCACGGCATCAGCCAGCGTGCGGCGGAGCCTGGCCGGTCGGCACATCGGCATGGTGTTCCAGGATCCGCTGTCATCGCTGAATCCGGTCCGCACCGTTGGCGACCTGCTGGTTGAGTCGCTGCGCCGCCACTCGGGATTGCAGCCGCAAGCGGCGCGCGAGCGGGCAGTGGCCGCGCTGCGTGACGTCGACCTGCCCGACCCGCAGCTGATGGTCGACCGCTACCCTCACGCGCTCTCGGGCGGCCAGCGGCAGCGCGCAATGATTGCGCTGGCGATGATCAATGACCCGCAGCTGCTGCTCGCCGACGAGCCGACGACGGCGCTGGATGCCACCGTGCAGAAGCGCGTGCTGGAGCTGCTGGCCCGCGCGGCCGCCGGCCGCGGCCTGATCCTGATTACACATGACATCGCCGTGGCCGCCTCCGTCTGCCAGCGGCTGCTGGTGATGCATCGCGGACGCGTGGTGGAGAGCGGCCCCACCGCCCGGCTGCTCGCCGCGCCGCAGGCCGAGTACACGGCCGCACTGGTCAGCGCGGCGCGCGGCAACGACCGCAGGCAGCGACCCGCCACGCGCGCGCCTGGATCGGTGCCGCACGCGCCGCTGTTGTCGGTGCGCGAGCTGTCCGTCGATCTGCCTGGCCCGCGCGGTCCGGTGCGCGTGCTGACCGAGTGCACGCTCGAGATCGAGCGGGGCGAGATCCTGGCGGTGGTGGGCGAATCGGGTTCGGGCAAGTCGACGCTGGCGCGCGCGATTGCGGGCGTGACGCCTGCCCCGG
>JANPDV010000379.1:0-13447 GCA_031431655.1 Gammaproteobacteria bacterium
GCCCACTGCGACTGGTTCCGCGACAACGCCCGCGCGCTGCTGCAGACCTGCGCGCTGTTCGGCGAGTACGCCGCCCAGCACCACGACTTGCTGGTACAGCGGTTCATCGCCGCGCCCGCCGTGGGATTGACGGACGCGCAGCGCGGCGACCTCACCGCGAGCGGACCGCCTTTGCCGGTACTGCTGCGCGCGCTGGAAGTACTGCGCGATCTGCGCCAGGCCCGCGACCGACCGGACCTCAGCACGCGTCACGCGGATCTCGACCGGCTGCGCCGACTGCTCGCTGACCGCTGAATGCCCGGGAGGCTCGACGACCATGGCCAATGACGAGTTCGAACTGTACGACCTGCGAGTCGAGGTGGTGGCACCGCCCGGCGCGCGCATCCTCTGCGGCGCGCAGCCAGGAGACCACTTCCTGCTGCAGGGCGAAATGCTGACATTGCCACCGGGACAGGGAATCTCCATCTATTCGCTGGCGGCCGTGCTGCCCCTGCTGCCGGCCAAGCAGCGCGTAACGCACGAGAACGACTGGATGTCCACCGACGCCGAGGTGGCCTGTCCCGACCCGAACTGCCCGACCCGGCTGCGGATCGTGCGAACCGCCAGGCGCAAGTTCCGCCACGCTGATACCAGCGCCTTGCCTCTGCGGCAGGATCGGCCGGATCGGCCGTGATCCCCGCGATCGAACTGGCGCCCGGCTATCGCATTTCGCGGCTGATCAAGGGCGGCTGGCATCTCGCCGGCGGGCATGGCGCGATCGATGCAGCGGCGGCCTGCCGGGATATGGCCGAGTTCGTCGACGCCGGCATCACGGCGTTCGATTGCGCCGACATCTACACCGGCGTCGAGGAACTGATCGGCCGTTTCCGCCGCGAATACCCGCAGCAGGCGCGGCGGGTACGCATCCACACCAAGTTCGTTCCGGACCTGGACCTGCTCGGCTCGGTCGACGGCCGGCACGTCGAGTCCATCATCGATCGCACGCTGCAGCGGCTCGGCGCCGAACGCGTCGACCTGGTGCAGTTTCACTGGTGGGACTACACGGTGCCTCGCTATGTCGAAATAGCTCTCGAACTCGAGCGACTGCGCCGCGCCGGCAAGATCGAGCACGTCGGCGCCACCAATTTCGGTACTTCGCAGCTGCGGCAGATCCTGGATGCCGGCGTGCGGGTGCTGGCGCATCAGCTGCAGTACTCGCTGCTGGACGCGCGTCCGGAGAATGGCATGGTCGAGTTGTGCCGGGACCGCGGCATCGCCCTGCTCTGCTACGGCACCGTCGCCGGCGGGTTCCTGGCGGACGGCTGGCTCGGCGCAGCCGAACCGGCCGAGCCGCTGCCGAATCGTTCCCTGGTCAAGTACCGCCTGATCATCGAGGAATTCGGCGGCTGGCCATCGTTCCAGGCACTGCTGCGGGCACTGCGTACGGTCGCCGACCGGCACGGCTGCGACATCGCCACGGTCGCAACGCGCCGCATGCTGGATATGCCGGGCGTCGCAGCGGCGATCGTCGGCGCGACCAGCACCGCGCATCTGGCGGCCCACCAGCAGCTGGGCGAATTGCACCTGGATGCAACCGATCGTGCGGTGATCGCCGCCGCGCTGGCGGCGCGTCCTGGCCCGGCCGGCGACGTCTACGCACTCGAACGCGACCGCGACGGCGCGCACGGGCGAATCATGAAGTACACGTTGAATCGCTGAAGGGTCGCCGCCTTGCACCGTCACGACACGCCAAAGCTCCGGTCGGTCCTTGCGCTGCTCGCAAGCAGCGCCATGCTGCCCCTGAGCGACGCCGCGACGCCCGCGGCCGACGTGGCTGCCACCAGTGCTGTAGCTGCTGCGGGCGCAACCAGCGACGACCAGCGCCTGCTGCGATTCCTCGACTCGGCCTTTCTGCGACTGATGCTGCGCAATCCTTCACTCGCGACTTCGAATGGCGACGCCGGCGGCAACGAGCGCTGGGAGGATCTGTCCGGCGCCGGCCTGGCGGACGAAGCACGCCAGGCCAGCCGCGAACGCGAGACCGTGCGGCGCGAGTTCGCCGGCGGCGCGCGGCTGTCACCCGCGATGCAGCTGCAGCGGCGCGTGTTCGAGGCGCAGCAGCAGCTGGTCGAAGAGCGGTACCGGTGGCGTACGCACCTGTACCCGCTGAACCAGATCGTGGGTCCGCACATCGATGTGCCCCGCACGCTCGCCAGCCAGCCCGTGCAGTCGCCGGCAGACGCTGCGGCCTACATCCGACGAATCGCGGCCGTGAAACCCCATCTCGCCGGCCTGGTCGCGCTGCTCGATTCGCAGGTCGCCGCTGGCGTGTACCTGCCGCGCTCCGTCTATCCGATCCTGCTGCAGCAGGCGCGCGGCATCATTGTGGGCGAGCCGCATGGCCGGGCGGGTGTGAGTCCGATCCTCGAGGATTTCACCCGCAAGCTCGCGGCGCTGGCTCTGCCGCCACCACAACAGGCGGCGCTGCTCGACGATGCCCGCCGGGCACTGACGCGCGAGCTGCAACCGGGCTATGAAGACCTGATCCGTACGCTCGATCGGCATGCCGCACGCTCACCGGTAGACGGCGGCGTCTGGCAGCTGCCGCAGGGTGACGAGTTCTACGCTTTCCTGCTGCGTCAGTTCACCACGACCCGCCTGAGCGCCGAGCAGATCCACGACCTCGGCCTGGCGCAGGTCGAGCGCGTACACCGCGAGATGAGCGAGATCATGCGACGTGTCGGGCACACCGGCGACGTGCGCAGCTTCATGCAGCAGCTGAAGGCCGATCCGCAGTTCTATGTCTCGAACGACGCCGCCGGACGGACGCGTTACGTGGCCCGCGCGCAGGCCCTGGTCGACGCCATGCGCGCGCGCCTGCCGGAAGTGTTGCTGGCAGCGCCGCCGCTGCGCCTCGAAATCCGCCCGACAGAAGCCTACCGCGCGGCCGGCGCGCCCAGCGGCTTCTACGAAGCAGGGACCCCGGACGGCTCGCGTCCCGGCGTCGTGTACCTGAACCTCGAGAACCTGGATTCGCGACCGCTCTACGACCTCGAGGCGCTGCTCTATCACGAGGCGCTGCCGGGCCATCACCTGCAGATCTCCAGCATCCTGGTCGACCCGAACATCCCGCGCCTGCGCAAGGTCAACCGCTGGTGGCAGGACTCCGCTTTCGTCGAGGGCTGGGGCCTGTATGCGGAGCGGCTGGCGAAGGAGATGGGGTTCTACCAGGACCCCTACTCCGACTTCGGGCGACTCGCCGCGGAGTTGTGGCGCGCGACGCGCCTGGTCGTGGATACCGGACTGCATGCCAGGCGCTGGACCCGCGAGCAGGCGATCCGCTACCTCGACGAAAACACCCCGAGCCCTCGCTCGTCGAATGAAGGCGCCGTTGACCGCTACCTTGCGGTTCCCGGGCAGGCCACCGCCTTCACCACCGGCTTGCTGCAGATCCTGGCGGAGCGCGACCGCGCGCGGCAGACGCTGGGGCCGCGCTTCGACCTGCGGGAGTTCCACCAGACCGTGCTCCAGAGCGGCTACCTGCCACTCTGGGCGATGACCGAGAACGTCAGCCGCTGGCTGCAGCAACCCGCCGCGGCCACACCACGCTGACCGCGATGGCGACTGCCGCGTTGATCGCCATCGCGATCAAGCCGGTGTCCCATTCCGGCAACCACGCGCTCCACAGGCGCGTGATCGCGGGCAGCAGCAGCGCCAGGTAGCCCGCGACCAGCCCGGCGAACACGCCGACCGCGCTGGCGCGCGGCCACAGGAAGGCGAGGAACACGCCGGGCGCCAGCATGCCGATCGCGCCATAGGCCGACAGGCCGATCTCGACCAGCGACTTGTTGCTGGTCAGCGTGAGCGCGACCGCCGCAGCGGCGAAGCCGATCATCGCGAAGCGCGAAATCCACAGCACCTGCGCATCGCCGAGATCGCGCTTCAACGGCAACACCACGTTGCGTCCGAAGATCGACGCCGCCCCGAGCAGCAGGATCGAACCCGGCACCAGCGCGAGCAGCGAGGCTGCGCCCGCCAGCAGTCCCACGCCCCAGGCGGGGTACCGGTCGCTGACGAACTGCAGCAGCACCGCGTTGAGGTTGCCGTCCGGTGGCTTCGTGTCGACGATCAGGGCAGCGAACCCGAGCAGGATGATGAAGAAGTACGACAGCGAGTACAGCGGTTGCCACATCGCGTTGCGCCGGATCGTCGTCTCGCTGCCGGCCGCGTAGATCAGTTGGAACATGTGCGGGAAGATCCATGTGCCGAGCGCAACGTTGAGCGCCGCGGTGATCAGCCACGTGCTCGTCAGGTTGGCCTCCGGCTTGAGCCCGGGGAAACTGCCGATGCCCGGATGCTGTTCCTGCGCCAGTCGATATACGTCGAGCATCGATGTGGCGCCGACGCGATCGGCTACCGTCACGGCCAGCCCGGCGACCAGCACGATCATCAGCACGTCCTTGATGCCCGCTGCGAACGCGGCCGAGCGCAGTCCGGCAACGTAGACGAACAGCAGCATGACCGCGGCAGCCGCTATCGCGGATTGTGCGGGCGTGATGCCGGCGCCAAGCGTGATGCGCAGGATCAACGACAGCGCCGTGATCTGGATCTGCACGTAAACCACCAGGGCCGCGATGCCGGCAACGCCGACCAGCACAGCCAGCCAGGTAGCGCCGTAGTGCTGCTCGAAGAAATCCGCCTGCGTCACGAGGCGATGCGCACGACCGGCATGCCAGATCTTCGGCATCAGCCAGTAACCCAGCGCGCAGGACAGTGAAACCGAAGTGAATGCGATGTAGGCGGGCGCGCCGAAAGCCCAGGCGTAGCCCGAGATGCCGAGCAACGCGAACGTGGTGTAGATCTCGCCGGCGTTGACGAACCAGAAGATCCAGCTGCCGAAGCGACGTCCCCCGATAGCCCATTCGTCCATCGAGCCGCCGCGGCTCTTGCGCTGGCCATACAGCAGCGCGCCGAACATCGTGCCGAGCACGATCGCCAGGAACAGCGCCACTACCATCAGCGTGGGTCCAGGTCCTGCACCGACGTGGAACTCGACGCGACGGCGCGTGCGATCGCGGCATCGATACGGCGGTCGATCGCGAAGACCAGGGCGATCACCGCGGTCGTGAAAAGGATGCCGGCCATCTGCCAGAACATCGGGAAAGGCAGCTCGAACGGCCGCCAGGCGACATCATTGACCAGCGGCACGCACCCTACCTGCCAGACGAACGGCAGCAGCAGCAGCCAGCGATGCCGGCGCGACGCACCCACGGTGGCGCCGGGGTTCCTTGGCGCCATGCCGGTCGCCGCCGTCATGGCTCAATGAACGCCGGCGATGACCGTCGCGGCCGGGTCCGCGTCATTGCGGATCATCTGCCCGCCCTTGATCACGACCGACAGCGTGCGCAGCGCGCGCACGTTCTGGGTCGGATCGGCGTCCAGCGCGATGATGTCGGCATATCGGCCGACCGCAATCAGCCCGACGTCCTGCTCGGCACCAAGCATCCGTGCGGTATTGATCGTGGCGGTACGCAGCGCCTGTACCGGCGTCATGCCCGCCTCGTTGTAAAGCTCGATCTCGCGTATCGACGCCACGGTGCCTTCGTTTGGCTCGAACGGAAACTGGTCGCTGCCCATCGCGATGTTGACGCCGGTGCGGATAGCCGACTGCAGCGCCGCCCAGTGCGCCTTGCCCACCAGCTGCACGCGCACCAGGTAGAACGGCGGCGAGCCGATCTTGCGGAAGAACTCCATGGCGCCCGCCTGGCTCACGACGATGGTGGGCACGTACCACGCGCCCTTTTCCTTCATCTTCCGGAACACGTCCTCGTTGAGGAAGTAGCCATGCTCGAAGCTGTCGACGCCGGATTCGAGCGCATCGAGCGTCGCCTTGATCGAGCCGGTGTGCGCCGCCACCTTCACGCCCTGCCGGTGCGCGATGTCGGTTACCGCGCTCATCTCCTCGATCGTCATGTCCGACGCCGAAATGTCGCCGGTGCTCGCAATGCCGCGCGAGATCATGATCTTGACCCACTTGGCGCCCAGCAGGATCTGCCGGCGCGCTTCCTTGCGCATCGCGTCGGCCCCGTCGATGCCGTCCAGCACGCCTTCCGAACTGTGGCCGCCGGTGGGGGTGATCGCGCGCCCCGCCGGCCAGATGCGCGGGCCGAGGTGATCACCCTTGTCGATGGCTGCCTTGACGGCGAACACCGAGTCCCGCTGTTCGCCCGGGGTGCGTACGCTCGTGGTGCCCGCGAGAAGCGAACGGCGGGCGTTGGCCAGCATGCGCAGCGCCAGCGCGCCATCGGTCTCGCCACGGGTCTCTTCCATCATCTTGCCCGGCAGCGCGAGCCCGAAATGCGTGTGCATGTTCATCAGGCCGGGCATCAGCCACTTGCCCGGCAGCTTGATCTCCCTGGCCCCCGCCGGGATCGCCACCGAGCCCGCCGGCCCCACCGCCGAGATCCGCTCGCCCGTGATCACGAGCACGGCGTTGCGAATCGCCGGGCCGCCTTCGAGATTGACCACGCTCGCGCCGGTGATGACCCGCACAAGGGGTTTCGCTGCGGAATCCGCCGCTGCGGCGGCGGCTGACTGCGCCAATGCAGCAGGGACCGCAGCCGACAGCACACAGCAGGCGAACAGCGCGACGGCGCGCCGGAGTACGCTGGTGCGTTCCGACCGACAGTCGCTGCTCATGCTCCGGTCAGCAAGTGAAACAGTCATCGTGACTTCCCCTGTAGCGTCTCGTGACGCCTTATCTTTGGTCGGTAGAGTATGCCATCCAGACGCCAGGTTCTCGGCGCGGTCGCGGCAGCGACCGCACTCGCAGCCACTCACCGGGCCGCGGGCACGACTGCGGGCGCGGGCGCTGCTGCGGCGCAGTTGCGTGCGCTGATCGACGCCAGCGACGCGGCGCTGCTCAGGGTCGACCCGCTGCCGCGCGCGGCGCCGGACTGGTCGCAGGGCGTCCGCGCCTTCGTCGACCCGCTCACGGACGACTACGCTGCCACGCTCGAATCCCAGGCGCGATTCGACCTCGCGGCGCTGCGCCGGATCGACTTCGCAGCGCTGCCGCGCGTGGAACGCATCGCATACGAGGCCTTCGAGTACCGCGCCCGGCGCGAACTGCAGCGCTTTGCCAGCGGCGCCGCCGCCCTGCAGCGCCAGCTGCCACTGAACGCATCGTCCGGCCTGTACCTGGAGTTGCCGGACTACGTGTCCGGCGCTGGTGCACCCTTCAACACCATCGCCGACTACGAGGCCGGGCTGCAGCGGCTCGCTGGATTCAGCGGTTATCTGGATTCGCTGCTGCACTGCCTCGGCGTGGGCCTCGCCAGCGGCCACGTCCACCCGCAGGTCGTGGTCCAGCAGGTCATCGGCCAGTGCGACGCCTTGCTCGGGTTGCCGGTCGGCCGGTCGCCGTTTCATGCCGCACTCAGCCGCTTCCCGGGGAACTTCACCGCGGTGCAACGCTCCCGGCTGGAGCGCGAGTACCAGGCGTCAATCGCCGGGCGCGTGCTGCCTGCCTACGGTCGCCTGCGCGACTACCTGCGCACCGACTACCTGCCACGCGCCCAGTCGAAGCCGGGGCGCGCGGCGATTCCCGACGGCATGCAGCTCTATGCATTCGAGCTGGATCAGCACACCACGCTGGCCAGCTCGGCCGATGGGGTCCACGAACAGGGCCTTGCCGAGGTAGCACGCATCCGCGGCGAGATGGAGCGCGTCCGCCAGGTTGCCGGTTTTCCAGGCACGCTGGCGGCGTTCTTCGAGTACATCCGGACCGACCCCAGGTTCTACTTCACGCGGCCCGAGGACCTGCTGGCGAAGTTCCGCGAAATCGAGACGCGCATCTGGGCGGGCATGCCGCGGCTGTTCGCGCGACGGCCACGCGCACCATTCGGCGTGCGCGCGCTGCCGTCGATCGGCAACCAGCGCGGCACCGGGTACTACCGCCCCGGTCCGCCGGACGGCGTCACGCCGGGAATTCTCTGGTTCAACATGGCGATGCTGAACACGCGCCCGATCCCGACGCTGGAAACCCTGACGCTGCACGAAGGAATACCGGGACACCACTATCAGATCACGCTGGTGCTGGAGGACGCCTCGCTGCCGGCGATCCTGCGCTTCGGCGGCCTCACGGCGTATTCCGAGGGCTGGGGTCTGTATGCAGAGTCGCTGGGCCCCGAGCTCGGCCTGTTCGCGGATCCGATGCAGCTGTTCGGCCACCTCGACATGGAGATGCTGCGCGCGGTTCGCCTGGTCGTCGATACCGGGCTGCACGCGCGTGACTGGGGCCGCCAGCAGGCCATCGACTTCATGCTGGCCAACACCTCGATGGCGCCACGCGACGTCGCGGTCGAGATCGATCGCTACATCAGCTGGCCGGGACAGGCCTGCGCATACAAGATCGGTGAACTCAAGATCCGGGCCCTGCGTGAACAGGCGGCCCGGGCACAGGGCGCGCGCTTCGAGATTCGCGCCTTCCATAGCGCCGTGCTCGATACCGGTGCGCTGCCGCTTACCGTGCTCGACGCCAAGATCCGTCGCGAGTTCGCAACAACTGGCTGATCTGTCCCGCCAGATGGCCGTCGGCGAGTTGGCCCGCCCGAGACCATTGTCAGTGCTGCGACGGTAACGGACACTTGCGGCTCGATTGACGGCTCCAGGCAAAGAGGGCCGCGGTCAGACTCAGGTCGCAGGGGATCAGCCAGACATGCCAGTTCAAAATCTCGGCCGTTTGCCGGCCGCGTTCGTTGCGTGCGCGCTGCTGTTGGCCGCGGGTCCCTCGGCCAGCGCCGCAGCGGGTGCCGTGCCATCCGGCGACTTCCTGTCGCGCTTCTTCGTCTGGTGGAACGAAACCTACAAAGTCCCCGGCGGCTATACGCCCGAAGGGTTCGGCCGCTGGTTCACGCCCGACGCCACGCTGGTCCTGGAAGGCAAGGAGATCATCCGCGGCGTCGACGGCTGGGCGCGCCACTTCCAGCGCATCCAGGCGGGCGGCGGTGAGGTCGAGATCGTGGTGCCGTTCAAGCAGGTCTTCAAACAGGGCAACAAGATCTACACCTATCACGTCATCCGCAGCCGCCGCGACGGCAAGGTCAGTTGCGCGCTGGCCGCGGGACACGCCGAACTGCGCGGCGGCAAGATCTCCACCATCGTTTTGGTCCGTTCGACCCTCGAGCCCGACAAGGGGCCGCTCGACCCGGACTGCTGGACTCAGTGAGGAACCGATCCATGAACCGATCTGCCCGTCTTTCACGTTCGCGCGCAGCGCTGCCCATCACCGTGGCAATGGCGGTGGCCGCCGCGCTCGCCGGTACCGCCGCGCAGGCCCAGTCCGGCTCGCCGACCCAGGCCGCGTCGGCGCAGGAGGGCGGCCTCGAGGAGGTCATCGTCACCGCGCAGCGCCGCGAAGAGTCGCTGATGAGCGTGCCGATCGCCATCACCGCCATCGGCTCCGAAGCGATCGAAAAGCAGAACATCGGGAGCGTCGAAGAAGTCCTGGCGCAGATCCCGAACGTCAGCTTCGTTTCGCTCGGCTCGCGTGACCGCAAGGAGATCAGCCTGCGTGGCATCTCCAACCAGCTGAATCCGTTCGTCGACGTCCGCTCGTCCACGTACGCGTTCTACATCGACGAGTACAACGTTGCGGTAGGCACCAGCAACCCGGAGATCCTCGACCTGGAGCGCATCGAGGTGCTGCGCGGTCCGCAGGGCACGTACTTCGGCCGCAACGCCGTCGGTGGCGCGCTGAACGTGGTGACGCGCAAGCCCACCAATGACTGGTTCTCCGAAGTCGGCCTCGGCTACGGCAACTTCGCCACGCAGAGCGCCCACCTGATCGTCAACGCGCCCATCATCGATGGCAAGCTGGCCGTGCGGGCGTCGGGCCAGACGCGGCGTACGGATGGCTGGATCGAGAACATCAACCCCGTGGGCGGCGGTAACGACGGCGAGTTCAATGCCGCGCGTGTCACGGCGCGCTTCACGCCGAACGAGAACCTGACCTGGGACCTCAACTACAGCTACACGGATGGCGAAGAAGGCATGCGCGTCGGCGTGCCGACCGGCTTCCTGACGGCAACATGGCGTTCAGTCTATTACCAGAACCGCCCGGGCAACGTGGCCAGCGCGGACGGCGTTGGTTTCTATTCCGACAATCGCGATCGCGTGAATTTCAACCGGCCGCAGAAAGTCGGCTCCGACTTCAAGTACCTCAGCTCCCGGATCCAGTACGACTTCGACAGCGTCACGCTGACGGCAGTGGCCGGCAAGCTGACTTCGAGCCTGTTCAACTTCGGCGACGTCGACGGCGGCAGCATCGACGCGTTCTACGAAGACCTGCTGATCGAGCGCGAGTCCCGCAGCGCCGAGATCAGGCTTGCATCCAGCAAGGAACAGCGCATCGACTGGAGCGTCGGCGCCATTGCCGGCAAGGACGAGGGTGTGCAGGACCAGTCGACCTATCACGGCGCGCAAAGTCCGCTCGGTCGCCCGAACGGCTTCGAAGTGACGGGCGCCGACTCCGCGACCGACTCGGACTACTGGGCGGTGTTTGCCCAGGGCACCTGGAACATCTCGGAGCAGTGGAAGTTCGTGGCCGGCGGGCGCTACTCCAGCGAGAAGGTGACGACCCTCGGGCAGACGCGTTCCAACACCGTCCTGACCGGCACCAACAATCGCTCGGCGAGCTTCACCGACTTCTCGCCGCGATTCACGCTGAGCTTAGAGCCGGGCAACATGGGCCTGTTCTACGCCACGGCGTCCAAGGGCTTCAAGGCCGGTGGCACGCAGACCACGGGCACCGCGCAATTGCGCAATGAGTACGACCCCGAGGAACTGCGCAACTACGAACTGGGCTGGAAGGCGGAGCTGCTCGACCGCCGGGTACGACTCGACGCTTCCGCCTTCTACATGGACTGGAAGAGCGTGCAGCAGTTCATCCGCTTCCAGTTCATCGACCCCGTCACCGGCCTGCTGCGTGGCGTTACCGGCGTGGACAATGCCACGTCAGCGAAGAGCAAGGGCGGCGAGTTGAGCGTTGAAGCGCTGGTCACCGAACGTGTCCGGCTCGGCGGCCAGGTGGGTTACCTGGACGCCAAGTACGGGCAGTACACCAACGCCCTGATCGATGGCACCGTCATCAATGCCAGTGGCAAGCGCCTCATCAATGCGCCGGAGTGGACGCTCGGCGCGCATGCGGAGTACGGCTGGCCGGTGGCTGCAGGGCTGGATGCATTCGTGCGAGCCGAGTGGCTGCATCGAAGCGAGCAGCTCTCCAACACCTTCGCGCTGCGCTACGAGGTGTACCCGTTCATTTCTCCGTCGTACGACGTGGCAAACCTGCGTGCGGGCGTCAGCGGCGAGCGCTGGAGCGTCAACGTGTATGCCGAGAATGCACTGGACGAAAAGTACTTCCAGAACGCCTATGAGAAAGCGTTCTACAGCGGCGTGCAGGTCGAGCCGTCGGTACGTACCTTCGGGATCGACTTCCGCTATCGGTTCGGCACGGGACGGTAGCGCTGCGCGGAGGCCGGCGGGATCAACCCGGGCCTGGCGCGCGCGTAGAGCGCGAGGCAGATCGTCCACGCGATTGCGGCGCTCCAGACGTCGTGCGAGATGAAATGCGCGCCACGTGCCTGCTGGGCGAACGAGAAGAGACTGCCGAGGACCAGTGCAGTCCCCAGCGCCGCGCGCGCCGCGCGCGGACTGCGATCGCGCAGCGCGAAGTAGAACGCGAACAGCGCAAAGGCGGACGCGGAATGCGCGCCAGGAAAGCAGGCGCCGCGCGGGAACTGCGGTGGACGCGCGTCCAGCAATGACAGGAACGGCACGGATCCGCCGAAGCCCTGCACGCTCCAGGCGCAGTCGATGTTGGTCACCTGCTTCAGCAGGCCCACGGTGCCCCAGCACAGAAGCATCGCGAGGCCGGCATAGCCCGACGCGGCGCGATGCCGCGCAAGACCGGTCAGCCGGAACGACAGCAGCCACGCGACCAGCAACGTCGCAACGATCACGATGATCAGCCTGCGCCCGGCGTCGTGCAGGACCGCGTCGGCCCAGCGGGTGTCCTGGCCGATCCATGGTGGCGTACGCGACGCGTCATAGGCCCAGGCCCGCGCAATCTCGAGGTCGAGCAAAGAGAACTCGAATAGCGCGGCCAGCCCGATGAACAGCAGCAAGGGCACCCAGGCATGAGTGCGCCAGAACGAGACCCCGAGACTCCCACCTTCAGCCATGCGTAATCCTCGCAGCGTCGCCAACCCGACGCCATCGTTGCTTCGACGGCCGCCACAGCGCCCGTCCATCGCGGTTCGCGGATGCATCGGGGGTGATTCACCCGGCCCAAGCCCCTAGAATGCCGGCCGCCATGACCAGCCTGACACCTCCGGACGTTGCCGCCAGGCTGGCGTCCCTGCGCCACCTCGTCGGGCGCACGCCGCTGATCGAAGTGGCATGCGAGTACCGCGGCAGGCGCCATCGTATCTACGGCAAGTACGAGGCGCTGAACTTCACCGGCAGCATCAAGGACCGGATGGCGCTGACGAGCCTGGCGCAGGCCTACGCCAGCGGCGAGATCGAGCCCGGCGACGCGATCTGCATGGCGCAGAAGCTGGCGACCGAGTTGGGCATTGCGCTTGGCATTTCCAGCGGCGCGAACTTTCTCGGGGCCCTGCAGATTGCAGATCAGCAGGGCGCGGACGCGTGCGTCGCGACGATCTTCTGCGACGACAACAAGAAGTACCTGTCGACGGACCTGTGCAGCGACGAAGAATGCAAGCCGCATTACATGGCTGGCGAAATCGCCCTGCGCGATTTCCGCGTCATTCCATGCAGCTGAGGGCCATTCGGCCCGGCAGACGCGCGGGACAGGCCCAGTCCGTCAAGTGAAGGGGTTCGCGTTCGCGTCGGGTCTCGCCGGCGAGGACACGCTGCTGCGCGCCATCCTGAAGCCGGGCGACCGCGTCGTCATGGGGAATGACGTGTACGGCGGCACTCACCGGCTCGTCAATCGCGTGTTCGTGCCATGGGGCGTGAGGCTCGACACGGTCGAACTCACCGACCTCGACGCCGTGCGGGCGGCGCTCGCGGATGGCGCGGCGGTGCTCTGGGTCGAGACCCCGAGCAACCCGCTCATGAAGATCAGCGACATCCAGGCACTCGCTGATCTCGGGCACGCGGCCGGAGCGATCGTGGTCGTCGACAATACGTTCGCCTCGCCGTACCTGCAGAACCCGATCGCGCTTGGCGCCGACGTCGTGACCCACTCGACGACCAAGTACCTCGGTGGACACTCCGACCTCCTCGGCGGGGCGGTCGTCACCTCGAACGACGAGGTCGCGGCGCGGGTGGGATTTCACCAGTTCGCCGTGGGGGCAGTGCCCGGACCCATGGACGCCTGGCTCACCGTGCGGGGCATCAAGACCCTGGCGGTGCGCATGGAGCGCCACTCGGCGAATGC
>JANPDV010000380.1:0-15610 GCA_031431655.1 Gammaproteobacteria bacterium
GCCTCGGGAACGTCGGCGAACAACGCGGCCATCTCGTCGGCACTGCGCAGGAACTGCTGCGGCGTGTAACGCCGTGTCCGCGATGGGTCGGCGAGCAGCGCGCCGTCATGGATGCAGACGCGTGCCTCGTGCGTTTCAAACTCCGCCGCGGTCAGGAAACGCACATCGTTGGTCGCAACCAGCGGCAGGCCGCGCGGCGCTGCACGGTCCAGCGCCCAATCGATCCAGCGTTCTTCGTCCGGCCGGCCGACGCGCGAGATCTCCAGGTAGAAGCGTCCCGGCAGCCACTGCGCCCACTGGTCCAGCAGGCGCCGGGCCTCGTCTTCACGACCGGCAAGCGCCGCACGGGCGACATCGCCGCCGGCACCGCCGCTGAGACCGATCAGTCCGGTGAGAGATGCGGGTGTCAGCCACGCGCGGTCGACCAGCGCGCGGCCACGCTGCTGCCCCTCGATGTAGGCACGCGACACCAGCCGCGTGATGTTTCGATAGCCCGGCTCGTCGACACACAGCAAGGTCAGCGTGCAGGGCTCGGACCGCTCGCCCGGCTCAGCGATCAGAAGATCGACGCCGACCACGGGCTTGACGCCACGCTTGAGCGCCACGCCGTAGAACTTGACCAGTGCAAACAGGTTCTGCGAGTCCGTCAACGCCACGGCGGGCATGCCGACTGCAGCCACCGCCTCGATCAACTCCGGCACGCGCACCACGCTGTCGACCAGCGAGTACTCCGTGTGAACGCGAAGGTGAACGAATCCGGTCATCATGTACTCGAGTCAGTGGTTCGGTCGATCAGTCCTGCGGGGCTGCCTCGGCAGCCGCCGACAACGATTTTACGGGTCCAAAGGACAGACGGTGCAGCTCCGTTGGCCCCCAACGACGCAATTCCTCCAGATGGAGCCGCGTCGGGTATCCCTTGTGCACTGCGAAAGAAAACTTCGGGAATCGATTGCCGTAGGCGCGCATCTGTGCATCGCGAACCGTCTTGGCGAGGATCGACGCGGCGCTGATCTCGGCGCAGCTCGCATCCCCGCGCACGATCGCCTCCGCCGTCACCCGGAACGGCAGCTCGGCCAGACGCGGCAGGCGGTTGCCGTCGATGCGCAGGTGGGCAGGCCGCAGCGGCAACCCGGCGACGGCGCGCAGCATCGCCCGCAGGGTTGCCTGAAGGATGTTCACCGCGTCGATCTCGGCGGCATCTGCATGGCCCACCGCGAACGCAAGCGCGCGCTCGCGGATCAGCGCAGCGAGCCGCTCGCGCTGCTCGGGTGACAGCACCTTGGAATCTGCGAGCCCGTCGATCGGTCGGGCCGGATCCAGGATGACCGCGGCGGCCACCACAGGGCCCGCCAGGGGGCCACGCCCCGCTTCGTCCACCCCGGCTGTCAGCGCGCCGTGCACGCTCAGCCAGGTGAGCGCCCGCGCTGCCGTGCGACGGCGAGCACCGCGTCAGCCGCGAGCCCGGCGCCATCGCGTCGCAGGCGGTGGTGGATTTCGAGGAAGCGCGACTCAAGCGCCGCGCGGGCTTCCGGGCTGAGCTCCAGGGCGTCGCGCAGTGCCGCGCCAAGCGCCGCCGGCGTCGCCTGTTCCTGGAAGAACTCCGGCACCAGCGAGTCTCCAGCGAGCAGGTTCGGCTGCGAAAAATGCGCCACCTTGACGAGCTTGAACCGCCGCAACAGAGCAGCCGTCAGCGGCGCCAGTCGGTAAGCGACAACCATCGGCCGTTTGGAGAGCAGGGTTTCGAGCGTCGCCGTGCCCGAGGCCACCAGCACCGCATCGGCGGCAGCCAGGGCCAACTGCGACTGGCCCGTCAACAGGTCAAGAGGTTGCTGGCCAGCGACGTGCCGCCACTGCTGCTCGAATACCGCTTGCAGTGCCGGGCTGACCATTGGCGCGATGCAGCGAATCGGCCCGAGCTGCCGCGACAGCCATTGTGCTGCGCCGGCAAAGCACTCGCCCAGCCTCGCAACCTCACCCATCCTGCTGCCCGGCAGTATCGCGAGCACGCGATCCTCGCTGCGCAAACCGAGCGCAGCACGGGCCGCAGCGCGATCCGGCACCAGTGGAAACTGGTCCGCCAACGGATGGCCAACGAATTCGGCTTGCACGCCATGCCGGGCGTAGAACGCGGTCTCGAATGGCAGCAGACACAACACCAGGTCGCAGGCCTCGCCGATCGTCCGGACTCGTCCCTGCCGCCAGGCCCAGACCTGCGGGCTGACATACTGCACCGTGCGAATCCCCGCGGCCTTCAGCTTGCGGGCGAGACCAAGATTGAATTCCGGCGCATCGATGCCGACGAACACCGCAGGCGGCGCAGCCTGCACCGCCCTGACGATGCGGCTGCGCAGCCTGAACAGTCGCGGCAGGTGGCGCAGGACTTCGGCGAGTCCCATGATTGCCAGCTGTTCGCTATCGGCGAACACCTCGCAACCCGCAGCGCGCATGCGCGGCCCGGCAACTCCCCAGAAACGCGCATCCGGATCCCGCGCGCGGATCGCCTCGATCAGGGCCGCGCCCAGGTTGTCACCCGATGCCTCCCCGGCAACCAGCGCTATCGTGAGCGGCGACGCCATGCGCGCCGCAGGTCAGCGGACGAGGCTGCGACTGGAGCGGCCGATGAACTCGACGAACGCGGCGACCTCCGGCTGGCTGCTGGCGGCCTCCTGCAGCCGCGCCAACGCATCGGCCAGCTTGAGATCGGAGCGGTACAGCACCCGGTATGCGTTCTTGATGTTGCGCACCTGTTCAGGCGTGAATCCGCGGCGCGACAGCCCGGTGGCATTGATCGAGTGCGGCTCGGCCGGCTGCCCGACAGCCATGACGTAGGGCGGCACGTCCCGCGTGACAGCCGCATTGTTGGCGATGAACGCGTGCGCGCCGATCTTGCAGAACTGGTGCACGCCCGACATGCCACCCATGATCACGTAGTCGCCGACTTCGACATGACCGCCCAGGGTCGCGACGTTTGCCAGCACGCAGTGGCTGCCGACCCGGCAGTCGTGCGCGACGTGCGTCGAGGTCATGAATAGATTGTCGTCGCCGATCCGGGTCACGCCCTCGCCGTGCATCGTGCCCCGATTGACGGTGCAGTTCTCGCGGAACACGTTGCCGTCCCCGATCTCGAGACGTGTCGGCTCGCCCTGGTATTTCTTGTCCTGCGGCGCGTCGCCGATCGATGCGAACTGGTAGACGCGGTTCCGCGAGCCGAGACGAGTGTGGCCCGTGACGACGGCATGCGGCCCGATGATGGTGCCGGGACCGAGCGTGACGTGCTCGCCGATGATCGCGAATGCGCCCACCGTCACGTCGTCAGCCAGCTGCGCTTCGGGCGACACGACGGCGCGCGGATCGACTCCTGCACGGGAATTGCTCATGCCATTTCCCTCAACTCGATGACGCGGCAGTACCCGCCGGTGCAGCGCCTGGCGCCACCATCATCTCGGCCGAGCAGGCTTCCGCTTCACCCACGTAGGCGACGGTGGAGAACTTCCAGATGCTGCGCATCGTGCGCTCCAGCTTCGCCGTCAGTATCAGC
The DNA here is from genome assembly GCA_031431655.1 of Gammaproteobacteria bacterium. Lineage (GTDB taxonomy): Bacteria > Pseudomonadota > Gammaproteobacteria > Steroidobacterales > Steroidobacteraceae > UBA964. Next base: position 3,539 of record JANPDV010000380.1, read on the forward strand.
TGGTCACCAGGCTCGACCGGACGACGGAACCGCGCCTTGTCGATGCCAACGAAGTAGAAGCGCGTGTCCGCGTCGGGAATGATTCCGGCGGTGTGGAACGCGAGGATTCCGGCACTCTGAGCCAGCGCTTCGATGATCATGACGCCAGGCATCACCGGGCGTTGCGGGAAGTGCCCCGTGAAGAACGGCTCGTTGATGGTGACGTTCTTCACTGCGCGGATGCTGTCGCCCTTGCGACACTCGAGCACCCGATCTACCAGCAGGAACGGATAGCGATGCGGCAGCTGCCGCATGATGCCCATGATGTCGAGAGTCAGCACATCCGCGGCATCGGCAGCAGCTTGGGTCATGAATGCTCCTCGGAAACGTCGGACCTGGCGGCCGTATCTGCACGCGGCCCGCTGCCCTCCAGCGCCCTGATCCGGCGCGCCAGGGTATCGAGCTGGCGAATCCGCACCGCAATGCGGCGCCAGTCACCGAGCTTCTCGACCGTCAGGGCGTTCGAGTAGATGCCCGGTTCGGTGATGTCAGCGCCGACCAGCGAGCGCGCCATCACCACCACGTCGTCGCAGATGTTCACGTGCCCGGCGACCCCGGCGTCTCCGGCGAGCTGGCAGCGTGCGCCGATCGTTGCGCTGCCGGCAATGCCGACACAACCGGCGATCGCGGTATGCGCGCCGATACGCACGTTGTGGCCAATCTGGATCTGGTTGTCCAGCTTGACGCCCTCGGCGATCACGGTGTCGCCGATGGCGCCGCGGTCGATGGTGGTGTTCGAGCCGATCTCGACGTCAGCGCCGATGCGGACCGTGCCTACCTGCGGCACCTTGATCCAGGTGCCGTTCTCCGCCGCATAACCGAAACCGTCCGCGCCGATCACCGTGCCAGGATGGGCGATACAGCGATCGCCCATGACGACGCCGTCGCCGAGGGTCACTCGGCCAACGAGCCTGACGTCGGCGCCCAGCACGACGTCTCGACCCAGCATGCATGAGGGCCCCACCCAGCTGCGAGCGCCAATACGGCAGCCTGGACCCACGACTGCGAGCGGACCGACGCCAGCGCCTGCAGCCAGTGAGGCGGCTGGGTCTACCACCGCGGTTGGATGTACGCCCGCCTGAAATGGTATCGGCGGATAGAGCCAGCTCGCCATGCGAGCGAACACGGCGTGGGGGTTGCGGGCCACCAGTACCGCCGTGGGGCAGTCGTCAGCGGAACGCGAATCGGCAATGACAGCCGTAGCCCGGGTGGCCCGCAACTGTGCGCGCAGCCTGGGATTGGCGAAGAATGCCAATTGGCCGGGCCCGGCTTCGGCAAGCGTCCCTACCGACGCAACCCGGGCATCAGGATCGCCGCGCAGTTCGCAGCCGAAGCGAACTGCGAGCTCGCCGAGGGTCCGCGAGTTCACGAATCCGCAGAGCGGCGCGCGACAGGCGGCGCCGCGCGAACGCCTAGCGGCCCGCCGGGCGCGCCGCGGCCGGAGCCGGTGCGGCGCCTGCAGCAGGACGCGGTGCGGCCGCAGCCGGCGCAGCAGCGCCACGGGACTGGAGCATCTGCAGTACCGCCGGCGTCACGTCGATGGCCGGAGTGGCATAGATCACGCCGTCAGTAATCACCAGGTCGAAATTCTGACCGCGCGCGTAGCTCTGCACTTCGTCGATCAACGAGCGCTGCAGCTTCGACATTTCTTCGTTGCGCTTGGAGTTGAAGTCATCCTGGATCTCGGACTGGCGCCGTGCGAGGTCACGCTCGCCGTCGCGGATGTCCTTCTCGCTGCGCGTCACCTGCTCCACCGTCATCGTGGCGCGGTCCTTGGCGAGCTTGTCGGCACGCGCCTTCAGCGACGCAGCCTGCGTCTGCAATTCACGCTGCTTGGCAGCGGCCTCGGAACGCAGCTGCTCCAGCAGGACCTTGCCCTGCGGCGACTCGTCCATCAGGCGACCGTAATTAAGCACGCCAATCTTGAGTTCCGCCTGAGCCACAGCCGACATGCCAACGAGGGTTGCCGTTGCCGCGAGACTCCACACCACAGACTTGATCGATCGCATCACGCTGGAGAACCTCTTGCAAAAACGTCAGAACGCCTGGCCTACCGAGAACTGGAACCGTTCTTCCTCGTCCTGGAACAGGACATCGTCGCCCCGGTAGGCGTTGAGCGGCACGGCATAGCTGAAGCGGAAAATGCCCAGTGGCGCGAGCCACTGTACTGCGACGCCGGTCGAGTGCTTCAATTTATCATACCTGAAGGGGTACTCGACCGGCGACACGCCGTCGGCGCCGGTGAAACTGTAGCGATTGCCGGTCGAAAACACGTTGCCCATGTCATAAAACCAGCTGACCCGGGCAGAAGAACGCCACTTTTCCGGGGTCGGGAAGATGACTTCCGCCCGCGCCACCACCTTGACGTTGCCACCGTAGGGGTTGCCGAAGCTGTCCTTCGGTCCCAGGCGGCTCTCCCGGTAGCCGCGGACAGTGTCGGGCCCGCCCGCAAAGAAGTTGCGGAACGGCGGCAGGGCCGTGGTCTTGCCGATGTCCATGCCGTAGCCGATCTCGGCGCCTAGCGAGGCTGCCCAGCGGCCCCACAGCGGGAAGTACTGCAGGTACTCATAGTTGGCAGTCATGAACTGTACGTCGCTGCCTGGCACCGTGTAGCTGATGGACGCCGTGTGGCGCATGCCACGGTCGGCGAACAGCGAGCGGTTGCGGGAATCGAAGCTCCAGCCAGCCACCAGTTCGAAGGTGGTGAACTTTGTGGTCTCGATGACGGTAGCGGGCTGGATGAAACCATTGCCGAAGTCGAACTCTGGAATCGTCTCGGTGCGTGAGTTGCCATTGCTGCGCACCCACTCGCGCGCCTGCAGCGCGCTGCCCTCGCCGGTGAGCAGGGAGCTGCGCTGCGCGGAAAGACCCAGCCGCAATCCCTGGAACTCGGAGATCGGGTACCCGTAGTCGACGCCCAGCGCGATCGTCTCGGACGAGAAGTCGGAAGACGCCGACACGAACTGGGTGACATCGCGATACGTCAGCGACAGCGTGCGCGCGACGCCGTCGATGCTGGTGTAAGGGTCGGTGTGCGACAAACCGTAGACCTTGGAGAAGCGACCGGAGTTAAGGTCCACCGATATCCGCTCGCCGGTGCCCATGAAGTTGCTGTCGGCGTAGTTGCCGTTGAGGATGAAGGACTGCGATTCCGAGTAGCCGACGCCACCGCCAAGCTGCGCGGAGGGGCCTTCCTTGATCTCGAACTCGACGTCGACGAGGTCCGGATAACCGGGCACGGGCTTGGTTTCCGACTCGACCTTTTCGACGTACGGCAGGCGCTGCAGACGCTGCTTTGAGCGCTCGACCAGCCCGTTCGAAAGCCAGCCGCCCTCCAGCTGGCGCATCTCACGGCGCAGCACGTTGTCGTTGATCTTGGTGACGCCGTTGAAAACGATGTGGCGCACATAAACGCGATTGCCCGGATCCACGAAGAAAGTCAGCGAGACTTCCTTCTTGTCGTTGTCCGGCGTCGGTACCGGATCGACCTTGGCGAACGCATAGCCGTCGAGGCCCAGCCGATTCTGGATCAGCTCCTGCGTCGCAGTGATGTCCTTCTTGGAGAAGGTCTGGCCAGGCTTGACGAGCAGGTAGTTGCGCAGCTCTTCCTCGGGCACGACGAAAGTGCCCGCGAGCTTGACGTCCGAGAGCTTGAACACCTCGCCTTCATCGACGTTCAGCGTGATGAAGATGTCGTCCTTCTCGGGCGCAATCGCGACCTGGGTCGACTGGATCTCGAAGTTCGCGTAGCCGCGGTCCATGTAGAAAGAACGCAGCTTTTCCAGGTCGCCCTGCAGCGACTCGCGTGAGTAGCGGTCATCCTGCCTGTACCAGGACAGCCAGTTCGGTGTCTTGAGTTCGAAGGCATCCAGGACATCCTCTGCTTCGAACTGCTTGGCGCCCACGAGATTGATCTGGCGGATCTTGGCGCGCTTGCCTTCCTTGATGTCGATCTTGATCTTGACGCGATTGCCGGTCACTTCCTCGACCTGCGTATCGACCCGCACCGCATACTTGCCGCGGCTGTAGTACTGGTCGGTCAGGAACTGCTTGACGTCCTCCAGCACCGAGCGGTCGAAGGTCTTGCCGGTAGCCAACCCGACGTTGCGCAGGCTCTTGTTGAGGTCTTCGGTCTTGATGTCCTTGTTGCCCTTGAGCTCGAAACTCTCGATCGATGGCCTCTCGAGAACCGCGACCAGCAGCGTCGAACCGTCCCTGCGCAGCTCGACGTCGCTGAAGAATCCGGTATCGTAGAGGGCGCGTACAGCCTCGCGCAGGCGCTGTGCAGTAAGGCGGTCGCCGATGTTGACCGGGAGATAGTTGTAGACGGTGCCCTCGGAAACGCGCTGCAGCCCTTCGATGCGGATGTTGCCGACGGTGAACTCGGCCGCGGCCGCCGCGGACGGCGGGCCGGCAAGCGGCGCCTGGCCATGCGCGGCCGTTGCGCCCGCCGCAGCAATCGCAGCCGCGACAAACCGGGCAATAGGAGAACTCAGTCGCATGCGCACATCCTGGGGTTCAACCGAACTGACGCGCGACGTCGTTGAACAGCGCAACGCCCATGAGGAGCAACAGCAGCGCGATGCCAACCTGTTGCCCGAACGCCTGGGCCCGCTCCGAAAGCGGACTGCCCTTGAGCCATTCGGCCGTCTGGTAGAGGATCTGGCCGCCGTCGAGAATCGGGATCGGCAGCAGGTTGAGAAAGCCCAGGCTCAGGGAAATCAGCACCAGGAACTGCAGGAATGGCAGGAAGCCACCCCGCGCCGATTCGCCCGCGTACTCGGCGATGGAGATCGGGCCGGAAAGGTTCTTCAGCGAAACGTCGCCCATGATCATCCGCCAGAACATCCGCGCCTGGAGAGCGGTCATTTCCCACGAGCGACCCAGCGCCTCGCCCAGCGCCTCCACAGGTCCGAACCGCCGCTGCACCACCATCGATGCCGGCAGCGGACCGGCGGCCGGCGTCTCGACCCGGATTCGACCGACGGCGCGGCCTTCGACCATGTCTGACTCGGGAGTGAGGCGCACCGTGGCACGTTGGCCTGCACGTTCGTAGACGAGCACGATCTCGCGACCGGGCGCTGCGGAGACGGCCTCGATCAGCGCGCTGAAGTCTTCCACCGGCGTATCGCCGACCGCAATGATGCGGTCGCCACTCTGCAGTCCAGCGCGGGCTGCGGGCCCGCCTGGAATCACTCGGCCCACGACAGCCGGGCGCGGGGGCTCATAGAAGCGAAACCCGAGGCCCGGCGAGAAAGCGGCCGGTTCGGTCAGCGCACGACGAACCTCGGCATCCTCGACGCGCAGCTCCAGCGTGCGGCGCGAATCGCCGCTGCCACGCACCTCCATCCGCGCCCGGCCGTCCCCGCTCATGGCGTCGATCAGGCCGAGCACGAGGTCAGAGCGGCCACGAATCGCTTCGCCGTCCAGCGACAGCACTTCATCACCGGCACGCAGCCCGGCGCGGGCTGCGATGGAGTCCGGCACAACCGGCCCGATGACCGCACGTACGTCCGGCGAGCCAATGACCGCGAAAATCGCCCACAGCACGATGATGGCAAAGATGAAATTGAAAGCCGGACCGGCCAGCAGCACGAGGATGCGCTGCCACGGCGGCTTACGCGTGAACGATCGTGCCAGGTCCGCCGGCGGTACCGGCCCTTCGCGTTCGTCGAGCAGCTTGACGTAGCCGCCGAGCGGCAGGGCAGCAAAAACATACTCGGTATGGTCCGGTCCGCTGCCAACGCGCTTCCACAGCGGACGGCCAAAGCCGACCGAAAAGCGCAGCACTTTGAAACCGAGCTTGCGCGCGACCCAGTAGTGACCGTACTCGTGAACCGTGACGAGCAGGCTCACTGCGATCAGAAACCACAGTACATACCACAACACGTTCATATGGGAACCGCGACCCCCGAGACCACTTCGCCCGACCTGCCGGACAGACCCGTCATGATGCCTGCCGGCGCGCCGCAGCGGCAGAGGCCAGCTGCATCACGCACTGCTCAGCCAGCGCCCTCGCCTGTACGTCTGCCGCCAGTATGGCAGCGAGCGCGGCACTTGCGTCTGCGTCCGGCGGCGCCATTGCGGCCGTCTCGCCCGAGGAACGCGGCAGCTTTGCGAGCACCGCTTCAATGACCGCCGCGATGCCCGGAAAGTTCACGCGGCCCTGCAGGAAGGCCGCGACCGCGACTTCATTGGCCGCATTCAGCACCGCCGGCGCCAGGCCGCCCTCCTCGGCTGCGGAGCGCGCGAGCGCCAGGCAGGGGAAGCGCGCGAGATCCGGAGCCTCGAACTCCAGCCGGCCTGCGGCCAAGAGGTCCAGCGACGCCACACCCGACTGCAGCCGCTCCGGCCAGGCGAGCGCGTGCGCGATCGGCGTTCGCATGTCCGGTGCACCGAGCTGCGCCAGGATCGAGCCGTCGACGTACTCGACCATGGAATGCACCAGGCTCTGCCGATGCACCACGATCTCGATGCGCTCCAGCGGCACGCCGAACAGCATGCGTGCCTCGATCACCTCCAGGCCCTTGTTCATCAGCGTCGCCGAGTCCACCGAAATCTTGCGTCCCATGACCCAGTTCGGGTGCGCACAGGCCTGTTCAGGCGTGGCATTGGCGATCTGCTCCGCGCTCCAGCGCAGGAACGGGCCGCCCGAGGCTGTCAGCAGGATCCGGCGCACCCCCGGCGCCGCGATGCCGGGTTGCTGGCCAGCCGGCAGGCACTGAAAGATGGCGTTGTGCTCGCTGTCGATCGGCAGGATCGTCGCCCCCGAGGCGCGTGCCAGTCGCAGCAGCAACTCGCCGGCCATGACCAGCGGCTCCTTGTTCGCGATCATCAGCCTATGCCCCGCACCGGCTGCAACCAGCGTCGAGCGAAGGCCTGCCGCACCGACGATCGCCGCCATTACATAGGGCGCGTCGGGCAGGCCGGCCAGCGCAGCAACCCCTTCATCGCCTGCCAGCACCTCGGTGCGGGGCGAGCTCGAGCGCAGCTGGCGGGCAAGCGCCGCTGCCGCATCCGCATCCCCCATCGCCGCGAGGCGCGGCTGCCAGCGGGCGCACTGCTGGGCCAGGCGCTCGACATTCCTGCGGGCGCCCAGCGCAACGACGTGGAAGCGATCCGGGTGACGTGCGAGCACGTCCAGCGTGTTCTGGCCGACCGATCCCGTCGAACCCAGCACTGCAACGCCGATCAAGCGGTCATCCCCAGCAGCGTGAGTCCGAGTAACAGGATTGGCACCCCGGCGGTAATGCTGTCGATACGATCCAGAACGCCGCCATGGCCAGGGAACAGTGCACCGCTGTCCTTGATGCCCGCGTGGCGCTTCAACATGCTCTCGGTAAGGTCGCCGACGATCGAGAACGCTGCCGCCGTCGCGCACACCATCACGAACGGGCCGGCCGCAAGACCGAACCATGCTGCGCCCCACAGGCCGACCAGCGACGCAAGGACCATGCCGCCGATCGCCCCCTCCCAGGTCTTGCCCGGAGACACTCGCGGCGCGAGTCGCACCCTTCCGAAACTGCGGCCTGCGATGTATGCACCGGTGTCCGCCGCGACGACCAGCACCAGCGCAAACAGCACGAGGGCGGGGCCGTGCAGGGCATCGAGCCTGAGCTGGCACAACGCAACCCAGGCGGGCACCAGCGCCAGAAGGCCGGCGAGCGCCGCACGAGCGGGAGTTACCGCCTGGGGGCGGAACACCAGCCAGACCAGCGCCACCACCCACCAGAGCGCCGCAAGCCATAGCAAGGCCTGCAGCACCGAAGCGTCGCGCGTCGCCACCCACGCCGGCCAAAGCAACGCGAGCACCACGGCTACGGAGCCGAGGCGCCGTGCGACCGAGTCGCTCCCGAGAAAGCACGACCACTCCCAGGCGCCGAGGCCTACGACCAACGTCAACAGCACGAACGTGGCCCACGCCGGCAGCAACAGCACCACCGAGAGGATGATGGCCGCAAGCGCAAGGGCCGTGAGGATACGCAGCTTAAGCACTATCGGCCCCGCTGACCTGTTGTGATGTCATGCCGAAGCGGCGCTCGCGCAGTTCGAAAGCCGCCAGGGCCGCCTCGAATTCCGGCACACCGAAATCCGGCCAGAGGGCATCGCAGAAGAACAGCTCGGCATACGCGAGATTCCACAGCAGGAAATTGCTGATTCGATGTTCGCCACCGGTGCGGATGAAGAGATCCGGGTCAGGCAGGTTACCGAGCTGCAAGGCGGCAGCGAAAGTCGCCTCGTCGATGTCCGTCGCGCGCAGTGCGCCGCTGGCAGCCTCGCTGGCCAGCCGCCTCACAGCCTGCAGGATGTCCCAGCGACCGCCGTAACTGACGGCCAGCTGCAGCTGCAGCCCATCGTTTGCGGCCGTGCGCTCCTCGGCTTCGGCCATCCGGAGCTGCAGCCGCACCGCGAGCCGGAGCCGGTCACCAATGAAACGCATGCGCACATTGTTGGCGTGCAGCTCATCGACCTCGCGATGGAGCGCATCGACGAACAGCCCCATCAGTGTCGCGACCTCGTCTTCCGGCCGCCGCCAGTTCTCGCTGGAAAATGCAAACAACGTCAACGCCCGTACACCGCGCTTCGCCGACTCGCGAATGCACGTCCGCACCGGCTCGACGCCGGCCCTGTGGCCGGCGGTACGCAGCTGGCCACGTGCGCGGGCCCAGCGGCCGTTGCCATCCATGATGATGGCGATGTGCTGCGGGACAGCCATGGCAGACCCCTGCTATACCTGCAGGACTTCTTTTTCTTTGGCCGCGAGCGCGGCATCGATGTCCGCGACGTGCTTGTCGGTAAGCTTCTGGACGTCCTCGTGCGCCTTCTTTTCTTCGTCCTGCCCGATCATCTTCTCCTTCAGCAGATCCTTGACGTCGGAGAGCACATCGCGCCGCACGTTGCGGACGGCGACGCGCGCGGCCTCGGCGTCCTGGCGCACGACCTTGACGATGTCGCGACGCCGCTCTTCGGTGAGCGGAGGCAGCGGCAGGCGGATGACGGCGCCGGCCGTGTTCGGCGTCAGCCCGATGTCGGACTTGTAGATCGCCTTCTCCACCGACTGGATGGCGCTCTTGTCCCAGGGCGTCACGACGAGTGTCCTGGCGTCCTCGATCGTAATGTTGGCCATCTGACTGAGCGGCGTTTCGGTGCCGTAGTAGTCGACCTTCAGGTTCTCGATCAGGCTGGGATGCGCTCTGCCCGTGCGCAGCTTCTTGAGGTCTGCCTGGAACTGCTGTACGCACTTGATCATGCGTTGAGTGGCGTCTTTCTTGAGATCGTCGAGCATCGGAGCACTCCCGGGGAATCAGCCGTTGGTGACGAGGGTGCCGACGTCTTCGCCCTGCACGATGCGCACGAGGTCGCCAGCGTTGTTCAGGTTGAAGACGCGCAACGGCATGTTGTTGTCGCGGCACATCACTATGGCCGTGGCGTCCATCACGTTCAGTCGTTCGGTCAGCACGCGCTCGAACGTGAGTCGGGTGAAGCGTGTTGCCGCCGGGTTCTTCATCGGGTCGTCGGAATAGATGCCGTTGACCTTGGTGGCCTTCAGCAGCAGCTGGGCATTGATCTCGATGGCACGCAGCGATGCGGCCGTATCGGTCGTGAAGAAGGGATTGCCCGTGCCAGCGCCGAACAGGACAATTCGCCCCTTCTCGAGGTGCCGCACGGCTCGCCGCCGGATGTAGTCCTCGCAGACTTCGTTGATGCGGATCGCGGACATGACGCGTGCATACAGGCCAATCGCCTCGAGCGCGTCCTGCATCGCGAGGCAGTTCATCACGGTGGCCAGCATGCCCATCTGGTCAGCCGCCACGCGATCCATCCCGGCCCGCGCCAGTCCGGCGCCGCGGAAGATGTTGCCGCCGCCGATTACCACCGCAACCTCGCAGCCCAGTCGCGACAGCTCCTGGATCTCGAGGGCGATGCGGCGGATCACGGCCGGCTCAATGCCGTAGTCGCCGCTACCCATCAGGGCTTCGCCCGATAGCTTGACCAGAATGCGCTTGAAAGGGGCAACCGCCGTAGTCATGCCGACTGTCTCCGATACGTAGCTCGGGCGCCGTGGCGCACCGCTCGAGGTTCACCCGAAACCGGGCCCGCTGAAAAAAACCCCGCCGCGGCGGGGTTCTATTCGCGACGCATCAGGCGCCCGAACTGGCCTTGACCTGCGCCATGACCTCGCCGACGAAGTCGTCCTGCTTCTTCTCGATGCCAGCGCCGACCTCGAAGCGCTCGAAGCGCACGACGGCGGCCTTGCCGGCCTTCAGGAGTTTCTCTATCGACTGGTCCTGGTCCTTGACGAACGGCTGGCCGAGCAGGGTGATCTCCCCGAGCGACTTGCGCAGCTGCCCTTCGACCATCTTGGCGATGATCTCCGGAGGCTTGCCCGAGGACTTGGCGCGCTCGCCAAGAATCTCCCGCTCCTTCGCCATCACATCGGCCGGGACATCGCCAAGCGCAAGGTACTGCGGATTACTGGCCGTAACGTGCATGGCAAGGTCGTGCGCCAGGGCCGCGTCACCGCCCTCGAGCGCCACCAGGGCAGCCTTCTTGCCGGCGTGGATATAGGCCCCGAGCTGCGTCGGCGCCGACAGGACGCGAAAACGCCGCACGGTCATGTTCTCGCCAATTCGCGCGATCAGCGCGCGACGGTGCTCGTCGATCGTCTCGCCCCCGGGCATGCGCAGGCTTGCCAGGGCCTCGACGCTGGCGGGCTGACCGGTCAACGCAGCCTGGGCCACGCCGGCTACGAAAGCGCCAAAGTCGTCACCGCGAGCGACAAAGTCGGTTTCGCAGTTGACCTCGACCATTGCAGCCGAGCGCCCATCCGCGGATCGGGCGATACCGACTAGGCCCTCGGCGGCGATGCGCGAGGCCTTCTTGTCGGCCTTGGCCAGGCCCTGCTTGCGCATCAATTCGGCGGCGGCGTCCAGGTTGCCCTGGGTTTCGACGAGCGCCTTCTTGCACTCCATCATGCCGGCGCCCGTGCGCTCCCGCAGTTGCCTGACTGCGTCTGCTGTAATGCTCACCGCTCAGCCCCGACGCCGGGGCGGAGCTGCACCTGCCGCCCCAGCAGCCGGCGGCCGGCGCTTCTGGGCAGCAGCGGCAGGGGCATCGGCCGCGGCGACGGGCACATCGGCGCCAGGCGCGGCGGGCACCGCTGCAGAGGCGTCGACAGGTGCGACGACGATGTCGTCGTCGCCTTCGAGATCCGGGTCCACCGCAACGGCAGGCAGAACAGGCCGACGTCGTGCCGGCGCCGCCGTGGTGGTGCCACGACGCGTGGCGCCCCGGGCGGGCGCGTCGCGCCGGCCGCGCGGCGCGGCAGCCGGACGCCCGGTGCGGGGGCGCGGATTCCCCTGCTCGTCGAGCTCGACAAACTCGTCTTCACCAACGGCGACCGACGGCCCGGATTCACGGCCTTCGAGCACTGCGTCAGCAACGCCAGTGGCATACAGCGCGATCGCCCGCATGGCGTCGTCGTTGCCGGGAATGACGTAGTCGATGCCCTCCGGTGTGCAGTTGGTGTCGACCACCGCCACCACCGGTATGCCAAGCTTGTTGGCCTCGAGGATCGCGATGCGCTCGTGACCGACGTCGATGACGAACAGCGCATCGGGCAGCGAGTCCATGTCCTTGATGCCGCCGAGACTGCGGTCGAGCTTGTCCATCTCGCGCTTGAGCATCGTGGCTTCTTTCTTGCCACGGCGATTGAGCGTGCCGTTCTGCGCCATTTCGGTGAGATCAGCGAGCCGCTTGATCGACTGGCGAACCGTCTTGAAGTTCGTGAGCATGCCGCCCAGCCAGCGCTGGTTGACGTACGGCATGCCACAGCGCGCGGCCTCGGCCCGCACCGCGTCGCGCGCCGAGCGCTTGGTACCTACGAAGAGAACGCGGCCGCCGTCGGCGATAACCCCACGAACGAAGCCCGCCGCTTCCACGTACATGGGCTGCGTCTTCTCGAGGTTTATGATGTGGATCTTGTTGCGCTCGACGAAAATGAACTCTGCCATCTTCGGGTTCCAGAAGCGG
>JANPDV010000381.1:0-3842 GCA_031431655.1 Gammaproteobacteria bacterium
CCGGCGTGATGATCGAGCTCGCGTTGCGTGGCCTCGGCGGGCCGAATTGCCGCTGGCAGACCGCCGCGCCGGGCAGTGCCGGCTGCCTCTGGCTGAACCCGACCTCGACCGCGATCCAGGGCGCGCCGATCAACGGCGTCGCGACGAATCCGGGCTTCGTGGCATCCGTCGCCAATACCAAGGAGCTCGCCGACTGGCTGATGCTGCCGCAGACGCGCTTCCTCACCAGCGAGATCGCGGAAGCGAACGTCGGCCTGAACGGCGAATTCGCGGGCCTGGAGTTCGGCGGCGGCGCGCTGCGCTGGGCGGCCGGCCTGCAGTGGCGCCAGATCTCGTTCAATGAAACGGATTCGAAGTATGCCGACCGGACGCAGGTGCCCTGCCTGAATTCGACGCTCGACATCCCGAATGCCAATGTCTGCACGCCGACGCCGAACACACCGCTCGGCCTGGCCGTGGCGCTCGCGCCGACCGATATCTCGACCGACATCATGGCGGGGTACGTGGAAGTGGTGATGCCGTTCACCGAGCGCAGCAACGTCACGCTCGGCGCCCGCTACGAGGACTACGGCTCGGACGGCGGCGCCACCTTCGATCCGCAGCTTCGCGCCAAGTGGCAGCTGCTCGACTGGCTGGCGCTGCGTGGCTCGGCCAGCACGACGTTCCGCGCTCCGCCGCAGACTTCGCTGGCGCCGAACCCGGCGGCCTCGATCCCGAACATCCTCGGGCGCCCGACCTCGCTCGACCTGGTCGGCAATCCCGACCTCGATCCGGAGACCGCGACGACGTTCAGCGTAGGCCTGATCGTCCAGGCCGGCGGCTTCGATGCCGCGCTCGACTACTACACCTACAAGCTCGAGGACCTGCTGACGACCGAGCCGCAGAACGCGATCGTCAACGCGGTGTTCCCGAATGGTGCGGCCGGAGCGAACAACTGCGCGACGGTCGATGCGAAATTCCTGGCCGACCATTTCGTGTTCAACGGCGCGTGCAGCGCTGCCAACCTCGCCAAGGTCCAGTTGCTGCGCATCAATGGCCCCGAGTCCACGTTCTCGGGCCTGGACCTGCGCGCCAGCTATCGCTTCGACGACGTCGTGGGCGGTGCGCTGACCGTCGGTGCCGTCGTCAACCAGACGCTCGAGTTCGATTTCGAGGCGTTCAGCGTCGCCGGCCTGGCGATACCCGGATTCGATGCGGTGGGTCGCCTCAATGCGGGCACGCTTGCCTACACGCTTCCGGAGTACAAGGGCCAGGCTTTCGTGAACTACGCGCGCGGCCCCGTGAACCTGCGCTGGACCACGCGCTACAACTCCTCCTACATCGACCAGCGCCAGGCCACGACCGCGATCGGCTACGGAATCCCGTCGACGACCCTGCACGACTTCGCCGCACTGGTTTCGCTGCCGCGCAACCTGACGCTCACGCTTGCCGTCAGCAACATCTTCGACAAGGATCCGCCCCTGGCCCGCCTGCCGGAGGGTTATGACGCGATGACCGGTGATCCGCTCGGCCGCAACTATCGTGTCGGCCTGAGAATGACGTTCTGACGGCGACCAGCGCGATGGCCGACACCGGGAATTTCGACTACATCGTCGTGGGCGCGGGGTCCGCGGGCTGCGTGCTCGCGAACCGCCTCACGGCGGGCGGCACGCACAGGGTGCTGCTGCTCGAGGCGGGCGGCCCGGCGAATCGCTTCTTCGTCAACATGCCGGCCGGGTATGGCCGGCTCTACTACGACCCCGACGTCAACTGGTGCCTGCAGGCCGAGCCGGACCCGAACATGGACGGCCGGTCCGACTACTGGCCGCGCGGCAAGGTGCTCGGCGGCTCGAGCTCGATCAACGGCATGGTCTACATCCGCGGGCAGCGCGAGGACTACGACGACTGGGCGCGGCTCGGCAACGCCGGCTGGAGCTTCGCCGACGTGCTGCCGTATTTCAGGATGTCGGAGGACAACGACGAGGGCGCCAACGAGTACCGCGGCGCGAACGGCCCCTGGAAGATCTCCGGCATTCGCGCATCCGAGCATCCGACGACCGCGCTGGCACGCGAGTCGGCGCGACGGCTGGGCTATCGGGACAACCCCGACTTCAACGGTGAGCGCCAGGACGGCATCGGGCTCTATCAGTTCAGTTTCCGCAAGGGCCGGCGCTCCAACAACGCCGAGGCATTCCTCGATCCGGCGATGGGGCGCCACAACCTGGCGGTTCGGACCCATGCGCACGTCACCCGGCTGCTGTTCGAGGGCAGGCGCGCCGTCGGTGTCGAGTTCATCCGGGGCGGCACGCGCCACGTCGCGCGTTGCACGGGCGAGGTGCTGCTCAGTGCCGGCGCCGTCCACTCTCCGGTGATCCTCCAGCGCTCGGGCGTGGGCCCCGGCGGCCTGCTGCATTCGATGGGCGTTCCGCTCGTGCACGACAGCCCCGCCGTCGGCGAGAATCTCCAGGACCACGTCTTCACCGGGCTCGCGCTCAAGACGCGGATCCCGACGGTGAACAACCAGATGTGCTCCTGGCCACGGCTGCTCTGGGCGGGAGCGAAGTACCTCTTCCTGCGCCGTGGTCCGCTGGCCGAGTGCATCAACCAGGGTGGGCTGTTCACCAGTACCCGCCCCGGCTCGGAGCGTCCGGACGTGCAGCTCTACATCATCCCGATGAGTTTCACGCTGCCGAAGGAGTCCGGAGGCAAGAAGATCGTGATGACCGACGCGTTCGGCGGGATGACGATCAACGTCAGCCCTTGCCGCCCGGAAAGCCGTGGCAGGATCCAGATGTCCTCGCCCGATCCCGATGCCCCGCCCAGGATCCAGCGCAACTACCTGTCGACGGCCAACGACGTGCGCACGCTGGTCGAGGGCCTGAAGATCGCCGACCGGCTCGCCGCGACCGCGCCCCTCGCGGATGTCGTCGAGCAGCGCCTCTATCTGCCCGAGGGCCAGCTCAGCGACGAACAATGGGAGCGCTGGGCACGCAGCACCGGTCGCACCTGCTATCACCCGACGAGCAGCTGTTCGATGGGCGTGGATCCCAGGACCTCGGTCGTCGATCCGCGGCTGCGCGTCCACGGCATCGATGGACTGCGGGTCATCGATGCGTCAATCATGCCGCGGATGGTGTCGGGCAACACCGCGGCCCCAACCACGATGATCGGCGAGAAGGGTGCCTCACTGGTGCTCGAGGGCCTGCGCTGATCCGTCCCTGGAGACTTCCCCCGTGAGCCGAATCGTCGACCTCGAGACGCTTGCCTGCAGCGCGGGCTGGCGCAACTACTACTTCGTGAAGGTGACCACCTCCGACGGCGTGGTCGGCTGGAGCGAATACGACCAGGGCTTCGGCAATCCCGGCATTGCCGCGATCATCGGCGAGCTCAAGGGGCGCATCGTCGGCCGCTCGGTGATGCAGCACGAGCGGCTGCACTTCGAGCTGCGCCATGCCACCAAACCCGGCACCGGCGGCGTGGTCGGCCAGGCGCTCGGCGCGATCGAGAACGCGCTGCTCGACGCCAAGGCCAAGACACTCGGCGTGCCCTGCTACGAGCTGCTCGGCGGCCGGCTGCGCGACCGGATCCTCGTGTACTGGTCGCACTGCGGCACCTGGCGCATCAGCCGGCCACCCTGGTATCCGCCGGTCGTCGACACGCAGGAAGGCGTGCGCGGCCTCGGCCGGGAGGTCCGCGAGCGCGGTTTCAAGGCGCTCAAGACCAACGTGTACCGCTACGAGAACGGCAAGCCGGTCGGCTGGGCTCCCGGTTGGGGCATCCCTTTCACGCCGGAGCTGAACGTGGACCGGCGCATCCTCCGCGGCGTGCGCGAACACGTCGAGACGCTGCGCGACGGCGCCGGC
>JANPDV010000382.1:0-6271 GCA_031431655.1 Gammaproteobacteria bacterium
GCCTGCAGATCGAGGCCGCCCGATCGGGTGGACGCGTGGACAGCCAATCCGCGAGTGCACAGCTCGACGCAGAGCGCCGTGCGCTTGCTGCGGCCCGTCAGCGCTATAGCGAAGACCATCCCGATATCCGGCGTATCCAACGCCGCATCCAGTCGCTGGAGTCGCAGGTTGCGGTCGGCGGCGGTGGTGGTGGCCAGATCATCCGCCGCACGCCGATAATCGTCCAGCTGGAGACTCAGCTCAACGCCATCGATACCCAGATTTCCGGTCTCCAGAGCCAGGTTTTCGGCCTGCAGGGCAAATCGGACGAGTACTCGCGCCGGGTCGTATCGAGTCCCGAAGTGGAGCGCGAGTATCAACAGCTGACGCGCGACCTGGAGACGGCGCGCCAGAAGTACAATGACCTGCTCAACAAGCAAATGGACGCTGAATTGTCGGTGGCGGCAATCGCCGGGGGCAGGGGCAACGAGTTCCGCCTGGTCGCCGCGCCCGGGGTGCCTTCCACCCCGGTCAGCCCGAAGCGGCCGGCCATAGTCATCCTGTCGTTGCTGGCCGCATTGCTCGCCGGATTGGTCGCGGCGGTCGTGGCCGAAAGCATCGATCCGAACGTACGCAGTGCGTTCGATCTGCGACGTGCGCTGCAGCAAGTGCCGCTGGCAGTGGTGCCCGATATCGAGACGATCGAGTCGGCGGCGTTGGGTCGCCGTAGAGCAGCCGTATTTTCGACCAGCGTCCTCGCCGGGGCCGTGGTCCTGTTCGCAGCCGTCCGGCTGCTCGCATAGCGCGCGGTGCGCCCCGAGAGGATCCGATGAGCATCATTACCGAAGCCATGCGCAAAGCGGCACTCCGGCGTAACGCCGGTGAGTCCGAGCGCAGCCCGGATGTGGCTCGACGGCAGCGCAACGTGTCGCCGGCCGTTGAGGAAGTCGATCTGGCGGCGGCAGCGCGACGCTTTCAGACTGTAGAACTCGATCCGGCGAGCGGTTCCAAGCTGATCCTGCCGCAGCTCACCGATCGGGTGGCGCGTCGCGCCTACAAGATTCTGCGCACCCGGGTGCTGCAACGACTCGAAGCCAAACAGTGGCGCTCGCTCGCTGTTACAGGTACGGGCGGCGCCGGAGCCGGCAAGACGCTGACGGCCGTGAATCTCGCGCTGGCTCTTGCGCAGGACCCGAACACCTGGGTGTTCCTGGTGGATCTGGATCTGCAGCGGCCCAAGGTTGCTCCGACGCTGGGTATGCCGGTGACGAAGGGTCTCAACGATTACCTCCTCGGAAGCGCCAGTTTCGACGAGGTCGTCTACTCGCCCGGCGTAGCACGCCTGTCGGTGGTTCCGAACGCGCGGCCCGCAGAACAGTCCTCCGAGTTGCTGTCTTCGGTGCGAATGCATGAGTTCATGCGCGCACTCGAAGCCGAAAGCCCGCGTCGAATCATCATCTATGACGTGCCGCCGTTGCTCGTCTCCGATGACGTGCTGGTAGTCGCCCCTCAGATCGAAAGCCTGCTGCTGGTCGCGACAGAAGGAATCACGCCACGGTCGACGCTCCTGCAGGCGCGTGAAGTTCTCGATGAGATGAATCTCCTGGGAGTCGTACTGAATCGCTCCAGCGAGCGGGACGACAGCCCCTATTACTGATAATCAGAACGCACTAAGGGCCGATGCGCACGATGTGGGCACCAGGCCGGTAAGGGTCGCAGGTCCGTGAGTCAGCACCTCGTATTCAGGAAGAGCCTTTCCATCGGGCTGACGACGCTGGCGCAAGTGATCGCAGCTCCGCTGGTTGCGGTGCTCAGCCTGCGCGTCATCGCGCTGGTCTACGGGGTTGAGTTTAACCAGGCATTCGTGATGTTCTCGATCCTGGTAGCCGCGGCGTGCCTGCTGCTGTTCGACTATCACCGCGACTCGAACATGAACGCCCTGGCCGAGGGTCCACGCCTGCCCCTGGCCACAGGCATCCTGCTGCGCTGGCTGCTTCTGATAATGGTCCTTCTTCTGATCGGCTACGCAACCAAGCTGTCGGCTGTGTTTTCACGCCGCGTGCTCATGACGTGGTTTGCCGCCACCCCGGTGCCGATGGTGCTGGTCCACCTGCTGCTGCGGGAACTGCGTCGAAGGCTGATGACTGATCCCGAGAACGCCCGTCGCGTAGTGTTCGTTGGCGTAAACGAAGTCAGCCTCTCGCTTGCCGAGCGCATCGAGCGCAGTTCGGAAATTGGCATGACCGTGGACGGGTTCTTCGACGATCGCAGCGAGGACCGACTAGTGCTCAATGGCAGGCCAGCGGGTCCCCACATGCTCGGCAAGTTGCCCGACCTGCCACGCTATGTGCCCGCCAACCGGATTGACGTCATCTTCGTCGCGTTGCCCATTCGGCATGTTTCGCGCGTCATGCAGTTGCTGGATGACCTGCGCGATACGACCGTCTCGATCTACTACGTACCGGATATCTTCGTCTTCGACCTCATCCAGTCCCGGGCGGGTGAGATTCACGGCATCCCGGTCGTGGCACTCTGCGAAACGCCCTTCTCGGGGTATCGTGGCGTCATCAAGCGCGCCATGGATATCGTGATCGCCGGGGGTGCGCTGATTGCCCTGTCGCCGCTGCTGCTGGCGACGGCGATCGCCGTCAAGCTGTCGTCGCGCGGACCGGTGATCTTTCGCCAGCGGCGCTACGGTCTCGACGGTCGGGAGATCGTGGTGTACAAGTTCCGCACGATGCGGGTGGCGGAGGATGGAGACACAGTCGTGCAGGCCACCCGTGATGATCGGAGGGTGACTGGAGTAGGGCGGATCCTGCGGCGCTTTTCGCTCGACGAGCTGCCGCAGCTGATGAATGTGCTGCAGGGCCGCATGAGCCTTATCGGGCCGCGCCCGCACGCGGTCGCTCATAATGAGACGTACCGAAAGGTGATCAAGGGTTACATGGTGCGTCACAAGGTGCTTCCCGGCATCACCGGACTCGCCCAGGTGAATGGGTGCCGGGGCGAAACCACGACGGTAGAGGACATGCAGGCGCGGATCCGCTACGACCTCGAGTATCTGCGGCGCTGGTCGATCGGGCTCGACGTGCAGATTCTCCTCAAGACGGCCGTCCAGATCCTGGGCGACAAGAAGGCCTACTGAGCCGCATCCGGGCGCGGCGACGCTCCGGTCCGGAGAATCCACAGTGGCCAGCCTGACCCGCCAAGCAGTCATCGTTTCCCTGTCCAGGTTCCTGAACCAGGGCCTGATGGTCATCAGCCCGATCGTGCTGGTCGGCATCATGTCCGTCCAGGACTTCGGGATCTACCGCGAGTTCCTGATGTACGCAACCGTCGTCGGGAATCTCGCCGCATTCTCTCTTGCGTCGAGCCTGCTCTATTTCATAGGGCGCCAGCCCGCCGCGGCCTGGGCCTACGTCGGTCGAATCGTGCTGGCGGTCGCGGTTTCTTCGGGCATAGCGTGCATCGCATTTGCAGCGGTGGATCTGCTCTGGCCGGGTCGCCTGATCGGCGACGCGCTGCTGCCGTGCCTGCTCTATGTCCTGTTCTACACCAACGTCGATTTCTGGGAATCGCTCTGGCTGGCCCAGAAGCGCCCGAACGCCGTTCTGCTCTACTCCAGCGGGCGGTTGATCGCGCGGATAGCAGTGGTGATCTCCGTCGCCGCGCTGTCGGACGACGTCCACAAGATGTTCTGGGCACTGGTGGCGCTGGAGGGCGTCCGCCTGCTGCTTTCAGTCTGGTTCTGGCGACGCCTCTCGGCGCGCGAACAGAGTGTGCCCGCCGAGTCCAGCTGGGCAGCCCTGCTCGAATTCTGCGTGCCCAGCGGCATCGCGGTGTTCGTGACTACGGTGAACAGTTCACTCGGCGGTATGTTTCTGGCGCAGTCGATGGGCGAGTCGGCGCTGGCCATGTTCGTTGTGGGCGGTTACGTGCTGATGGTGGTCTACCCGCTCCGCAACTCCGTGTCGGATGTCCTGCTTCCCGAGATGTCGCGCCTCGCGGCGCGGGAGCGGCACGGCTGGCTGCCGCTGTTCCGACGGTCCATTCTGCTGTTTTCGATCCTGCTCGTGCCGGTTGCGATCGTGCTCGGTCGCTTCGCCGAAGTGTTCCTGACGACCATCTTCTCCGAGCGCTATATGGCGGCCGTGCCTATCTTCCAGCTGCACTGCGTGCTGCTGCTGCTATCGACTATCGACATCGCGGTGGTGCTGCGCGCAACGAACCGGACCCGATCCATGTTGTTCGCCAACTTCATCGTGGTCGCGATCAACCTGCTTGCGCTGTGGTGGCTGGTACCCCGGTACGGTGGCATAGGGGCGGGTGTGGCGCTCGTCCTGTCGACCGTAGGCGGCATGGGTTACCTGCTTTGGCTGCTGGGCCGCATTGAGGGGCTGACCTTTCGGGAATTGATGCCGCTGGGCGGCGTGGCACGAATCTCGGCAGCCGCAATTGTCGCCTTGCCCGTGCTGGTGCCGGACTTCTGGTTGGATATGTGGGGCGTGTTCGGTGCGGCGGCCGCTGGTGTCTGCTATACGATCGTGTTCGTGGCGGGGCTCTGGCTCTTCAAGATCGAAGAGGTGAAGTTCCTGATCGACATGATCCGCAGGCGGTTTAGTGGTGAAGCAGCCCTGCGTCTGCCTGGAGACAGCCAATGAAGTACCTGTTGTCCGGATTCCTGATCTACCTCATCGGCACGCAGACGTTTGGAATCTCCGACAGTATCGGCCTCGGGCTGAGCGTCAAGAACCTCGTCATGTACGGGCTGACAGCCGGGTTGATGCTCCGGCTGGTCGTCAGCGGGCGCTTCAAGGCCGACCTGATGGTGCTGCAGGGCTGCTTCCTGCTGCTTGTCGTCTACGCGACGCTGACGTACCTGATCGAAGTGTTCGTAGTTTCCAACCCGGGCTACGGTGTCCTGGAGGCCGGCGTCTGGCTGAAGTCGGGCATGTACGACTACTTCATCTTCTTCCTGCTGTTCTTCTATGGCCTCGAGAACCTCGAAGATACCTTGTCGGTGACAGACACATTCCTGGCGGGCATGGTCTTTGCAAACGTGGTGACGGTGCTCGACGCGAGCGGCCTGGTACCGCTCGGCATCATCCGCACCAGCAACGACTATCTGGACGAGCTTGGCCGCGTCCAGGGTGCGTTCGGTGAGGCAAACCAGCACGCGGCCCTGGTTGCCATGACGCTGCCCGCGGTGTTCGCAAGGGCCCTGCTGGCGCATGGCGTGTCGCGGCTCGCGTGGGCCGCGGGCGTCCTGTTCATGGTGGGGGCCCTGCTTGCGACGGCCTCGCGGGGTGGCGTGGCCGGCCTGGTCATCGGCCTGCTCTGGGGATTCTTCCTCTTCCGTCGATTCCTTCCGCTGGGAAAAATCGCCGCATGGTCGGGCATTGCAGTCGTGCTGCTGACGTTGATCATTGTCGCGTTCAGCGCGACCTACACCGATCTGCTCGTGCAGCGGTTCATCACGCAGAGCACGAGCGGCGATGTCGAGACGCTTTCGTCGGGCCGTTCTTATGTCTGGGCGCAGGCGCTTGCCCGGATGATCGAGCAACCATGGACCTTCCTGTCCGGCTACGGTTGGCATGCCTACAGTTTCATGGGATTCGAGTACGTCACGCACAACCAGTATCTCTACTACCTCTTCAACCTTGGCATCGTCGGGCTGCTGGCCTGGCTGGGCATCATCGTTGCGGCCGTGTTCACCGCGCGCAATGCCGCGGAGACCTCGACCGAGCGGGTGCGTCCCTACTTCATCGGGTTCGTCGTCGGCTATCTTTCAGTTTGTGGCGCGGTCTTCTTCGTGGACCTGGATACGCCATGGTACTACGTGTTTGCGTACCTGGGAATGACGATGCGCGCCGCAGTGTGCGTGTCAAGGGCGCGAGAGAAAGAGCGTCGTGAGAGGGCCGCGCGCGACGGGCTCCGTGTCGCCCGGTCGTCAACCCGTGCCGCTGGTCGCGCGAGGTCCGGGCACCCTGTCGGTGCCGCTGGCCAGGGCGGTGGCGTGTCGGGCCGCTGAGGCGGAAGCACCGGACTCGAGCGTGGTCTGTATCAGTCTTTCGGCGAAGCGGTCCGGCCGCATCCAGTCGTTGTAATAGACCCAGTTTGCCTGCATCTGGCGGGCACGCAGATCCGCGTCCGAAACGAACGCCATCGCCTGCGCCACGCACTGCTCGGGTGTGCGGAACTCGAGGAAATTGACTCCGGCGGTGAACGGGCCTGCTACCTGATAGTTCAGTGGTTCAGTGACGACCGCCCGCGACAGGCCCACATACTCCGC
>JANPDV010000383.1:0-5841 GCA_031431655.1 Gammaproteobacteria bacterium
CGCCCTCCCGCCGAGGACACGATAGTCCCCCTGCAGAACGCGAACAGCAACCTGCTGATCGGGCTAGGAAAACCGACCGCTGCCCCTAGAAAACACGGGAAATACTACCGGGAAAAATGACAGCAAGAACGCGGGGACCCCGATTCGCGGGCCCGCTGACTTGGGAGACACCACGACAGGGCACCCCGACTGCCTTGGATTCGGTCGTAGCGCGTAGCTGCCGATCTGCCCCGCGGCCGCGCCTATCGGCCCGCGGCGAGTCCAAGCGACGGAACGATCCACGCGCAGGCGCTCGCTATGAGCACCACGCCCAGCAGATCCACCATCAGGCCAGCACGCAGCATTTCCGGGATCCGCACCCGGCCCGTGCCGAAAACCATCGCGTTCGAGGACGTGCCAGCGGGGTTCGCGAAACCCCAGCTCGCGGCGAGCCCGGCAGCGAGCGCCAGCACCGCGGGATCGTAGCCGCCGCCAACTGCCAGCGTGCCTGCGATCGGCATGAACGTGGTCGCGGTTGCGACGTTGCTGGCGCACTCGGTGACCAGGATGCACTGCGCCGTGACGATCAGCAGCAGCAGCAGTAACGGCAGCGCGGAAAGTCCGGCCAGCGCCGTCGACAGCCAGGCGCCGAGACCGCTGCGCACCACCGCGTCCGCCAGTGCAAGTCCGCCGCCAAGCAGCAGGATGAGGTACCACGGCGCGTGGCGGGCTTCCGGCCATTCGAGCAGGAACTGTCCGCGTGGTTTGGCCCGCCGATCCCCGGCCGGTATGACGCACAACGCGAGTGCGCCAGCGACTGCGATGCCGGCGTCGGTGATGCCGGGAATCCAGTCCGTGAGCCACGGCAGGCTGACCCATGCAGCGCTGGTCAGCGCAACAATCGCGATCACGCGATGTTCAGGCGGCCCCATCGGACCGGGCTCCCCGATCGCCTCCGCCACCTCACGTGCGCTGGCCGCGGGCAGATCAAAACGCAGCGCGACTCGCGCCAGCAGCCACCAGGTTACCGGCAACGCAATGATCATGATCGGCACACCGAACGTGAGCCACTGTGCAAAAGACACCTGGATGTCGAAGCTGCGGTCCAGCACGCCGATGGCCACCGCATTGACGGGCGTCCCGATTGGCGTGGCGAACCCCCCGATGTTCGAACCGAAAGCGACCGCCAGCACCATGGCCGCAGCGAACTTGCGGGTATCTGCCGTCGCATCCGGACCGCCGTGGGTGCGCGTGGCGGCTACCAGCACGGCGGTCGCGATCGGCAGCATCATGACGGTGGCGGCGGAATTGTTGACCCACATGGACACGATCGACGTAACGCACAGCACCGCGAACAACAGCCGGTTTGGCGCTGGGCTGGTGCGGCGGATAACCGACAGCGCGACCCGCCGGTGCAGGTCCCACTTTTCGAACGCGAGGCCAACCAGCGAGCCGCCGAGGACCAGGAAGAGCACCGGGCTCATGTATTGCGCCGCGACCACTTCGGCCTTGCCCACGCCCAGCACCGGCAGCAGCAGGAATGGCAGGCTGCCGGTCAACGTAACCGGCACGGCCTCCGTGAACCACCAGGAAGCCATCAGCAGCGCCACGGCCGCCGTACGCCAGCCTGCGACACTCAGGCCGTCAGGCGGGGGCAGAAAGAAGCACAGCGCGAACAGCGCCGCTCCCAGCCAGAAGCCGACGCGCTGCAATCAGGCCTCGATCATTCTGACCACGGGCTCGGTGCGGCGGACATCAGCTGAACTGATAGCCGTCGGCATTCAGCGGCAGGCGGTGCGGGCGCTTGCCAGTCGCCGCCTGGATGGCGCCCGCCAGCGCCGGCGCCACAGGGGGCACGCTGGCCTCGCCTGCGCCGCCCGGCTTGTGATCGGTACGCAGCAGATGCACCTCGATCCGCGGCGTTTCATTGATCCGCAGGATCGGCGAGTCCGCAAAGTTCGACGCGGTCGCGGCGCCGTTCGCAAACTCGATGCGCCCGTTCAGGGCCGCGCTCAGGCCCCAGATGATGCCGCCCTCCACCTGGGCTTCGACGTTGCCGGGATCGACGATGAGGCCGCAGTCGAACGCGCATACGATGCGCTCGATTCGCAGCTGCTTCCCCTTGACGGACACTTCGATTACCTGTGCGCAGAACGAGCCAAAGCCAGCGCTCAGAGCGATGCCCCGCCCCCGCCCCCGCGGCAGCTTCTGCGACCATCCGGCCTTTTCCGCGGCAAGATCCAGCACCGCCACCGCGCGCGGATGCGCGGCCAGCAGCGTGCGCCGCATCGCAAGGGGGTCCTGTTTCGTCGCCGCAGCGATCTCGTCGAGCGCGGACTCCGAAAAGAAGCCATTCATCGAGGCTGACACCGAGCGCCAGGTGCCTACCGGAATCGGGAACTGGGTTTCCACCATGTCGGCGCAGGGATTGGTGATGGCGTACATGTCGTTGATGAGCAGCCCCGTGGCGAACATGTCCGGGCGGCCTGGAGCGCTCGGTCGACCCTGATACTTCCACATGTTGATGCCGGTGGTGCGCGTGTGCAGTCCCAGGATGCTGCCGTCCTTACCCAGGCCCACCCGGGTGCGCACGATGTGCGCCGGCCGGTACCGGTCGTGGCGGAAGTCCTGCTCACGCGTCCAGGTGAGCTTGACCGGCGTGCCCTTCATCTTGATCGCGATCTGCGCGGCCTGGCGCGCGAAATCAGTCTCCCATTTGCGGCCGAAACCGCCGCCCAGGAACGTGACGTCCAGCCGGCACTTGTCTCGCGGCAATCCACTGACGTCGGCGAGAGCCGTCTTGGTGCCTTCCGGATTCTGCGAGGGCGCCCACATCCGCAGCCCTGAGTCGTCGAACACCGCGGTCGCAGTGAGCGGCTCGAGTGCCGCGTGCGCCAGGTATGGCACCTCGAAGGTCCACTCCTTGCGAAGCGGCGCCTTGGCAATCGCCTCGAGCGTCTTGGCCTTGTCGAACGGTGTCTTGGTGAATATCGGAGACCCGGTCAGTGCCGCCGCATCGTCGTCGAGTGCCGCTTTCATGCGCCCGTGCATCGCCTCGCTGGAGACGCCCTGAGCCGCAGAGTCGTCGTACTTCGCTTCGACCTTGCCGGCCGCCTGCAGCGCCTGCCAGGTCGAGCGGGCCACCACGGCTACGCCGTCCGGAATCGCAAACGCATCCACGACTCCAGGCAGGCGAAGCACCGCCTCCCGATCGAACGAGAGCAGTTTCGACTGCACGGCTGGCGAGCGGGCCATTGCCGCATACAGCATCCCCTCGCGGCGCACGTCGATGCCGAAGACCGCAGACCCGTCGCACTTTGCTGGGGTGTCCTTGCGCGGCGTCGCGCGTCCGATCAACGTCCAGTCGGCGGGCGCCTTGAGTCGCGGCGCAGCCGGTACCGGCAAAGCCGCCGCCGCTGCCGCAACCTCACCGTAACGCAGCGTGCGGTTGGTCGGGCCGTGGGTGATCACCGAGCGCGCTGTCGTGCACTCGCCGGCGGGAACCTGCCAACGCGCGGCGGCAGCCGCCACCAGCATCTCGCGCGCCGTCGCACCCAGCTGCCGCATCAATACAAAGTGGGACGTTACGGAATCGCTGTTGGCCGTGCGATGCCGCTTGGTGATGGGGTTGGCGAATCGATCGTCGGACCAGGGCATCAAGACAGCGACCCTGCTCCACTCCGCGTCGAGTTCGTCGGCCACGACCTTCGGCAGTCCGTCGTAGATGCCCTGCCCCATCTCCGTCTGCGGATTGATGATGCGGATCGTGTCGTCTGGCGCGATCTCCAGGAACAGCCCGAAACTACCCGGGCCGGCGGGGACCGGTGTCGCCACGGGCGGGGTCGTGCTCGCTGCCGCCGCCGTGCTGGCGTCGATGCTGCTGCAGCCGACCAGCAGCCCACCCGCCGCGGCGATCGAGGCCTGCAGGAACAGGCGTCGGGTCGGTGCATCGGGTAAAGCGTCCGCTGCGGGTAAACTATCCATGCTCGCTCTCCGCGCCCACGCGCTGGTCGGTCCGGGCCATCGATCGCGAAAGTGTAAGCGCTTCAGGCTGTGAGCGCCGCACCGCAGATGCGCGCAAGTTCGACTTCGACCGCCGCGCGGGTCGTTACATCGCAATAGCGGCGGCCACAGTCGCGCAGGCTGTCACGGTGCGGGCCTTCATCGGCGTCGCCACAGCAATCCTCTGGAACCTGCACCCGGAAGCCATGTGAGAACGCATCGACGATCGTGGCCCGCACGCAGCCGCTGGTCGTACACCCGGTCACGATCACGGTGTCGATGTTCTGCCGCACCAGGAACGTGATCAGCGGCGTCTGGAAGAACATCGACGGCGCATTCTTGCAATAGGTGAAGTCGCTCGGGTCATGAATCAACGGATCCATCGCCGTGCATGGGTGCCCGTAGGTGAACTCCTCCCGCACGGCCTTGACCTTCCACAGTGGCATGTCCTTCTGGCTGCAGTAGGCCGTGTAGCAGGCCGCCACCGGGACGCCCAGCGAGCGGGCGACCTTCAGCAGGCCTGCGGTGTGGTCGCGCGCCCGATGCAGCCGCTGCAGGCCACCGAGCGCAAAACGGGGGTTGGTAAAGGCTTCCTGCCAGTCGACCACCAGCACTGCCGGTCGGCGACCGTAGCCGATCTCGAACGAGCTGTAGCCGACATCGCGATACACGTCATTCATGAGTGTCACTCCGCGAGCAAAAAAAATCCCCGCGCCTTGCGGAGCGGGGACTTTACCGATCGGGGCACGTAGCCCGGTCAGGCGGCCTTAGTACCCTTGCGGGCAACGGCCGCCTCCGCCTTGCGGGCCATGGCCTCCGCAGCCACCTTCGCCCACTTCGTGAAACGCGGCGCGGCTGGCGGCTCCAGGCCCGTCTCGGCCTTGCAGCGCGCCTTCAGCTCTTCGATGCTGTCGAAGCCACGGTCGAAGATCTTCTTCGGCCCGCGCTTGGCCCGCAGGTCGGAACGCAGCGCGTCGGTCGCGCCCTTGTCGACGCTGCCGTCGGACTTGATGACCACGCCGTAGCGCTTCGCACCCTCGACCGTGACCAGCCCCGCCTCGACGTCGAAGGCCACCTGTTCTGCCGCGCGCTCGGTCGGGTCGCCCCAACCGCCGCCGCCCCAGGTGTCGGCAATCAGGAGGTCGCCGGACTCGACCTTGATGTGGTCGATCTTCGACGGCAGCAGCTCCTCGGTGCCGTCCGCGCGCTGCAGCAGCTTGCGGCTGCGTGCGCCCGGCTGGCCACCGTTGGCCCCCCAGGGGTAGGTGAGCCAGCGATCGTCGTGGATCGAGATCTCACCCGGCTCGAGGAACCGGTAGCCGATGCGCAGTCCATTGCCGCCGCGGAACTTGCCTGCGCCGCCGGTGTCCGCGATGGTCTCGTACACATCGATGCGCAACGGGAAGTAACTCTCGAGGAATTCGTTCGGCACGTTCGTGAACGAAGGCCAGAGCGAGTGACCGTCGGGGCCGTCGCCGAACGGCTTGCCCGGAATCCCGCCGAAGGTGATCTGGTACAGCTGGTACCACTCGCCGTTCTTGTCGTAACCCGAGTACATGAAATGCGGGCTGTCGGAGAAGCCGGCACCGCACATGAAGTCGGGATTTCCCTGGCCCAGAAGGCCCGCGAGGATGTCGAAGATGCGGCCGAGCGCGTGGGTGCGACAGGACAGCGCGGCAGGCTTGAGGGGCTTGAGCAGCGATCCTGCCGGAATGCGCACGTCCATGAGGTCGTAGAACCCGTCGTTGAACAGGATCTGCGGGTCGAACACCATGATCATGTAGATGCCCGCGAACATCTTGAACATCTCTTCGTTCAACAGGAAGTTGATCGAGGACATGGACTGCGGGTCGGTGCCGG
>JANPDV010000384.1:0-6985 GCA_031431655.1 Gammaproteobacteria bacterium
TGAAGCGCGCGGTGGCGCACCTGATTCCCTACATCGAGAAGGGCAAGAGCGGCGCGCCGCGCAGCAACGGCAAGATCGTCATTGCCACCGTCAAGGGCGACGTGCACGACATCGGCAAGAACATCGTCGGTGTGGTGCTCCAGTGCAACAACTTCGAAGTCATCGATCTCGGCGTCATGGTGCCGACCGAGCGCATCCTGGAAGTCGCGCGGCGCGAGAACGCCACGCTGATCGGCCTTTCGGGGCTGATCACGCCGTCGCTCGACGAGATGGTGCACGTCGCGCAGGAGATGACGCGGCAGGGCATGCAGATGCCGCTGCTGATCGGCGGCGCCACCACTTCGCCGGCGCACACTTCGGTGAAGATCGCGCCGCATTACAAGGGCCCGGTCGTGTACGTGAAGGACGCATCACGGTCGGTCGGCGTGTGCCAGTCGCTGGTGACGCCGGGTCAGCGCGAGGAATTCGCGGCCAAGGTCGCCGCGGATCACGAGCAGCGGCGCGAGCAGTTCTCGCGCAAGAGCGTCAAGCAGCCTGAGCTGTCGCTGGCGGAGGCGCGCGCCAATCGCCGGCCCATCGACTGGGCCAGCACGCGACCGGTGGCGCCGAAGCGCATCGGCGTGCAGGTGTTCCGCAACGTGCCGCTCGAGGCGCTGGTTGAGTACATCGACTGGATGCCGTTCTTCAATGCCTGGGAGTTCGCCGGCAGGTTCCCGGACGTGTTGACCGACCCGGTGGTGGGCGAGGCCGCCAGCAGTCTCTATGGCGATGCGCGCCGGATGCTGAAGACGCTGCTGGCCGAGAAGTGGCTGGGCGCATCGGCCGTCATCGGCCTGTTCCCGGCCAATGCCGTCGGCGACAGCATCGAGGTCTACGCGGACGAGAAGCGCGATCGCGTGATCGCGACCCTGCATCACTTGCGGCAGCAGAAAGCCAAGCCACCCGGGCAGGCGCACGAGTGCCTGGCGGACTACGTGGCGCCGCGCGCGAGCGGCGTGCCGGACTACGTCGGTGCCTTCGCGGTGACCGCGGGCGAGGGCATCGACGCGCACGTCGCGCGCTTCGAGGCCGCGCACGATGACTACTCCAGCATCATGCTCAAGGCGCTTGCGGACCGGCTCGCCGAAGCGGCGACCGAGTACTTGCACGAGCGCGTGCGCCGCGAGCTGTGGGGCTACGCGCCGGCAGAGCAGCTGACCAACGATGACCTGATCAACGAAAAGTATCGCGGCATCCGTCCGGCGCCAGGATACCCGTCGTGCCCGGACCATACGGAGAAGGGCACGCTCTGGCAGCTGCTCGACGTCGAGCGCAACACTGGCATCCGCCTGACCGAGAGCTACGCGATGTTCCCGACGGCGGCGGTCAGCGGTTGGTACTTCGCGCACCCGGACGCGCACTACTTCCCGCTGGGCAAGATCGCACGCGACCAGGTCGAGGACTATGCGCGACGCAAGGGCATGACGCTGCAGCAGGCGGAGCGCTGGTTGTCGCCGAGCCTGGGATACGAACCTGGCTGAGCGGCCCGGGGGTTACTGCGCCGGTTCGTCGAGCTGCTTCAGGTAAGCCGGCCCGCCGAGCGCGCGCATCTGCCCGAGGATGCGGTCGCGTCGGCTTGCGACGTAGCGTGACGGTTTGTCGGCGCGATACACCTTGGGGTTCGGCAGCACGGCGGCAAGCAGGGCACTCTCGCTGCGCGTCAGTCGGGCCGCGGGCTTGCGAAAGAATTTCCGCGCGGCGGCTTCCACGCCGAACGTGGCCGGCCCGAACTCCGCGATGTTCAGGTACACCTCCAGGATGCGTTCCTTGGGCCAGAGCCGTTCGATCAGGATGGTGAACCAGGCTTCCAGGCCCTTGCGCAGGTAGCTGCGCCCCGACCACAGGAACAGGTTCTTTGCGACCTGCTGGCTGATGGTGCTGGCGCCGCGCACGCGCTTCGCCTGCGCGTTGCTGCGCACGGCTTCGCGGATCGATTTGAAGTCGAAGCCGGCGTGCAACGGAAACAGCTGGTCTTCGGCGGCAATGACGGCGACCGCGGCGTGCACCGACATCTTCTCCAGATCGACCCACTGGTAGGCGTTCGAGTACCCGAAGTTACCGTGCAGCAGGGCGCCAGTGCGGTCGCCGATCATGAAGGCCGAGGTCCAGGGGTTGGCCCAGCGCATCGCCAGCACCGGCAGCACGGTCAATACCAGGAAGGCGAGTGCGGCGATGCCCAGCCAGCGCGCACCGCGCGCCGCGAGCCGGCGGCGCCACGCCGGGCTCGAACGGCGAGTGCGCGTGCCGCGCGCACCGGCGGCACCGCGCGAAGCGTTGTCGCGCGCCACGATGCGTGCGTGCGGCAGCCGCCGGCGGACTCAGCCGCCGCGGGTGGCGGCGTCGATGCGGCGCACGCTGGTCGTAACCACGTCCTCGAGCGGGCAGTCGTCGAAGCCGCGGCGCCGGCCGGTCTTGACGGCGGCGATCGCGTCGATGACATCCATGCCCTCGGTTACCCGGGCGAAAACCGCATAGCCATGCCGCCCGCCGCGGTGATCGAGGAATGCGTTGTCGACCAGGTTGACGAAGAACTGCGAGGTGGCGCTGTTGACGTCGTTGGTGCGCGCCATCGAGAGCGCACCGCGCTCGTTCAGCAGCCCGTTGTCCGACTCGTTGCGGATTGGATCGCGGGTTTCTTTCTCGACCAGGCCGGGTTGCATCCCGCCGCCCTGGATCACGAAGCCGGGCACAACCCGGTGAAAAATCGTGCCGTCGAAGAAGCCGGCGTCGACGTAGGCGAGGAAGTTGGCGACCGTCACCGGCGCCTCGCGCTCGAACAGCTCTATGGTGAAGCCACCGAGCGAAGTTTCAAATCGAAGCATCAGATCCATTGTCCTTCTGTGCAGCGCGGGAGGCCCGCAAGATCGGGCCGCGAGACTACGTGACTGAACCCCCGGGCGACAAGCATCGCCGCCACCGCGGGCGCCTGGGTAGCACCGTGCTCCAGCAGCAGCCAGGCGCCGGCGCGCATCGACGCTGGCGCCTGCTCTGCAATCCGCCGCAGTGCCGCGAGCCCGTCAGCACCCGGCGTCAGCGCCGCCCGCGGTTCGTGGCGCAGTCCATCACCCTGCATGGCCGGATCGTCCGCGGCCACATACGGCGGATTGGCGAGCACGAGGTCGAAGCGCTGCGCGGGCCATGCGCCGAGCCAGTCGCCCGGCGCGAACACGACCTGGGATGCGCCGAGCCGGGCGGCGTTGCGGTGGGCGACCTGCAGCGCCTCCGGCGAGCAGTCGCTGGCGTGTACCGTCCACTGGGGGCGTTCGACGGCGATGCTGATCGCGATGGCGCCGGAGCCGGTACCGAGGTCGACCAGTCGCAGCGGCTCAGTGCCTTCGCCGTGAACGGTGCGAGCGGCGAGGGCGTCACCGAGCTGCAGCGCCCGTTCCACCAGGGTCTCGGTATCGGGTCGGGGCACCAGCACCGCCGGGCTGACTTCGAACTGCAGCGACCAGAACTCGCGCTGCCCGGTCAGGTACGCCAGCGGCTCGCCCTTGGCACGGCGGTGCGCCGCGAGTCGCACCTGTTGCTGCAGGCCGTCGGGCACGGGATCATCCAGCAGCACGGCCATCGAGGCGCGCGAATGGCCCAGGACCGCAGCGCACAGCGCGATGGCCTCGCGGCGCGGATCCGGCAGGTTTGCGAGCAGCAACTGCACTTCCGCGAGCACGGCACCCACGGATTCGGGGGGGTGGCGGGTGGCGGCGGTGGGCGGCGGCGAGCGGTTCATCCGGGTCGATTATCCCGCGTGCCGCGTGCTTTACTGAGCGATAGATTGATTGACTGCTGACTGGCACGCACCCAGGTACGGATGAACCCGATGTCGAGCGAAGCCGCTTCCGTTACCTCCACACTGCCGCCCGCCGGTGAAACTCTCGACGTTGCCCTGCGTCTGTTTCGCCGCTGCCTGCCGTCCTGCCTGCCGTTGTCGATCATCGGCGTGCTGGCCGGACAGATTGGCACGGCCTACGACCTGGCGCGTCACGGCGTGGCGTCGCTCGACGGGCCGAAGGATCCGGGCTGGTGGATCGTCTCGATCGGCGGCGGTGTGCTCAACCTGCTGATCTGGGCATTGATCATGCGGCGCCAGCTGGCCCTGGTCGAAGGCCGCCCGGCGGCGTGGGCCTCCGACGCGCTGCGATTGCTGCCGCGGTTGCCCGGCCTGATCGGGCTGGCCTTGCTGGCGACCGGCCTGACGCTGCTCGGCTTCCTGCTGCTGGTGCTGCCGGGGGCCTACCTGGCGACGGCCCTGCTGTTCGCATTTCCCGCCTTCGTGCTCGAGGATCGCGGTGTGCTGCAGTCGCTCGATCGTGCTTTGCAGCTGGTGCGCGGCCGATGGTGGCGCACAACCGCGATCGCGTCGGTCGGGTTCCTGGCGATCCTGCTGGTGCTTGCGGTCGGCATCGTCCTGGGCGTGGTCGCCGGCGGCCTGATCACCGGCGGCAACTTCGAGATGGCGCTGATCGCGGCGTCGGTCGTCACCACCGTGCTCGCGGCGTTGATCGCGCCGTTCCTGCTGGCGCTGTGCACGCTGCAGTTCCTGGAATTGCGGCGCCTTTGAGCGTGACGGTCGGCAATCCGGGCTTCACCAGCGCTGGCGCGGCTGCTCGCGGCGCCACGCGGCCTGGCGTCGCAGTGGCCCTGGCGATGATGGCGTTGAGCTCGCCGTTGCACGCCGCGGAGTCACCGCAAGTCGATGCGTCGCTGCAGCGCTGCCTCGAGCGGCTGGGCCCCGCCGGGGCGCTCGAATTCGCAGCGCTCGAGCGGCGTTGTCCTGACCTGCGGCAATACCTGGTGCGCAGCGGCGTCGCCGCCCGCCTGCCGACCGGCTGGGACCAGCGCGGTACGCGCTGGGACGCGGCTCGTTTGCTGCAACTGGCGCAACTGATGCGGGCGCGTCGCGCTGTCGCCACGCATGTCGCCACCGAAGATGCCGGATCCCGGCGGCTCGAGTCGACCCTGCGCGCCGCGGCCGCCGGCGTGCCCGCAACTCCGGGCGACTCCGCCACTCGCGGGCGCATCGTCAGCAGCGGCTCGCCGGCGCCAGACGCGCCTGCGCCGGTGCCGGATGGCCGTGCACCGGGTGACTCGTGGCTTGCGAACCGGCCCGCGATCGGCCTGCTGGCGTTGCTGCTGACGCTCGGCCTGCTCTCGGCAGCGGTCTGGCCGATGTGTCGAGCCCTGCGGGCAGCGCGCGGCCGGCGTCGGCCGGAACGCCCGGTCGGCCGTCGCGCGGCAACGCCGACCGCCGGGGAGTCCGGGCTGCTGCCTGCCGCCGCAGCGCCCGCGTCTGCCGATGCAGGCGCGGAGTTGCGGCGGCGCGATCCGCGACCGGCGCGCTGGTGGGCCGCTCTCGCCGAGGCCTGGATGTTGCGGCAACCGGAGCTGGCCGCGCGCGCGTTGAGCACGCGGGAACTGGCGGCGCGACTGGTTGCAGGTCCGCCCGCTGCCGCCGCACGCAGCGAACTGCTCGCATGGGCGGCGCTGTCGGAACAGGTGCGCTTCGCGGCGCGACCGCCGCCGGCCGAGGAACTGGAATCGCTGCTGGCGCGGGTTGGCGCGCCGTCAGCATGGCTGCCGCGCGACGGCGCGATGCCAGCGGTGTCGCGCCAATGAACGGCGAGACGGGTCGGACGATCGCGCTGGCCCTGGCTGCGCTGGCGCTGTACGCAGCGCTGTTCGGCGCGGGGCGACTGTCGCCGGCGCCGGCGGCGGCGCCGCGGCCGGCCAGCAGCGTGACGGCGGCATCGGGCTATTCGGCATTGACCGCGGGGCTGCGGGCGGGGGGAATCCAGGTCAGCGCCGCGCAGGTGTCCCTCGACCGGTTGTCGCGAGCGTCGCCAGTGATGCCGCCGCGCGGCAACCTGCTGGTGCTGACCTTGCCAGCCGTGCGGCCCTATCGCAGCGAGGAGTGGGCGTGGCTGGATCGCTGGCTGCGCGCCGGCAACGCACTGCTGGTCGTGGCGGCACTCGAGGATGCACCGCCCTGGGCTGCATCTGCCGCGACCGCTGCGTCTCGGGGCTCGCTGCTGTTCGACCTCGCGACGCTGACGGGGCTGGACTTCGAAGCGGCGACTGCGCCGGCGGGTCCGGGCCGCGACGGGTACACGCTGCGGCTGCAGAACCCTGGCGATCCGCTGGCCGTGCGCATCGACGATCTGCTCGGGCCGGCGCCCGGGCCGGTCTGGCTGCGCACGGTGGGTGACGGCCGGATCGTCGTGCTCACCGTGGCTGGCGCGTTGAGCAACGCAGGGTTGCAGCAGCTCGCGACTCCGCTGTGGGCGGCTCGGCTGGTGACCCTGCTGCGCCTCGCTCCGGGGCACGTGGTGTTCGACGACTTTCACCAGGGGCAGGGCGGTGCGGCGGTCGTGCAAGGCCTGCTGCAGGATCCCCGCTGGCTGGGCACGTTCGGCGTGCTGTTGGTCGCCTGGCTAGTCTGGGTGTTCGGCGCGCGACCGCCAGCCGCGGCGCTCGACAATCGGCTCGACGATGAACGCGGCGAGCGTGCGCCGGACTGGCAGACGGCGCGCTTTCTGCGGCGCGTGGTCGCGGCGCCCGAGGCCGCGCGGCGGCTGTTGCAATTGTTCGATCGCAGGCTCGGACCGAGAATCGTTGCGCTGGACGGCGATGCACGCATTCCGCGCGCCGCGCTCGAGTCTCTGGCGGCCCAGCGCGCCGCGGCGGACGCCGGCGCGCTGCGCGATCTGGGCGAACTGCAGCGGGTGCTCAGCAGCATCGAGAGGCGAATCCGATGAGCCAGGCGGCGATGGAATTCGAAGCAGCGGTGCGCCAGGCGATTGCGCCGGCCGTGGTCGGAGCCGAGTCGACGGTGCGCGCGTTGCTGCTCGGCCTGCTGGCGCGCGGTCACATCCTGCTCGAGGGACCACCCGGGGTCGGCAAGACCCGCGTCGCGCGCAGCGTGGCGCAGGTGATCGGCGCCGACTTC
>JANPDV010000385.1:0-3749 GCA_031431655.1 Gammaproteobacteria bacterium
CGTGGGCGGTCGTCCGCGTAGCGCTGCGTTCTCGTCGGTGAGCCGCTCGACCTCCGCGCGCAGGCGGGCGAGTTCGGTGTCGCGGGGATCTGGCGTGGCGGTCACGGCACGTCGCTGGCGGGGGGCGCGTGGATTCGTTCAGCCGGGACTCTGGATCGCGGGTTCGATCCAGACGGTGCCACCGCCGGGTTCACGAGCGATCGCGTCGTTCGCGCGCGCCACGAGCTGCATGAGGCGAAACACCGTGTCCCGGTCCGCTGTGAGGGCCTCCAGGCCCGCGATCCGTAGTATGCAGTGCTTGCCGGGAAGTGCCTCCCAATGGGCGCACCGATTGCGTCGAGGATCGCCCAGCAACGTCAGGGCGTCCTGCAGGCCGTCCCAGGTCAGATCGCGCGGAAGTCCGAGCTTGAAGCGCAGCTCAGCGAGGAGCGCGTCGGGTGAGTGCAGCGCGGCGCCGTCGATGAAGACCACGCCGTAATGGAATTCGGAGACCGAGAATTGCGGGCGTGAAGGCATGCGGTGACAGCTCTGGCTCCGTGCGTGTCGTCGTGACGGGTCAAGCGTAAGCGAGGACGGTCTGGGGTGGGAGTCATGACGGCGACATTTCCGGTCGCGTTCTCGAGTCGCTGAAGGAGTGGGGCTTCCGGAGGGCCTGTCAACTCCACGGGTTCAGCAGTTCGATGCCGGTGCCGCGAAAGTCCCGAACCTTGGGCGTCGCGACCGCAACCTTTCGGGTCGCTGCGATGGCGGCCAACGCGCAATCGGCGAAGTCGATCGGGTTGCCCGCCGGCAGCATGGCGAGTCCCGCGCCTGGCTCCGCCAGGCCGACGGTGGTCAGGTACAGGGTGTCCGGAGACTGGCGGTCGAGCCATGCCATGACCCGGGCGTCGGGCGCTGGCCGCAGGGGTTCCGAGACGACATTCGTATCGAGAATGATCACCCCGCGCGTGCCCGTTGGGTCAACCCAGATCCGCGGGCTTCACCGGACTTCGGCGATGACTTGGGGTCGGGAGCGTCAGACCTCCGGCCTCGCGTCCGATCCCGGCCAGGGCGGAGCCGATGCCGAGCGAGGGGCGCACCGCCGATTCGAGAATGGCACGGATCTCCGCTTCCGTGCTGCGGCCTTCCTGGGCTGCGCGCCGCTTGAGCGCGCGCAGCGTCTCCTCTGGCAGGTTTCTAACGACGACAGCGGCCATCATGGTGCCCTGTGGTCTGTTGGGCCACGTTGATATCAATGGGACTCGATGATCGCAATCGTCTGCGGAGTCGGTTGCACTCACGCGGGCGCCGTCACCGGGTCTGCGGCCGGATCGGATCCTGCTGGCGGAGTTGCGTGGGGAGGAGGCGTATCCGTATCTGCGCAATGTGTCGTCGGGGCATCCGGGGTCGATCACGTCGATTCATGCGGGGAGCTGTGAGGGGGCGTTCGAGCAGTTGGTGCTGCTCGTCAAGGAGAGTGCGGCGGGGCGAACGCTGTCGGCGGAGGAGATTCGGGCGATTGGAGCGTTCACTGGTCGTCGTCGTGCAGTGTGAGGCGCGGGAGGGGGAGCGATGGGTGCGGGAAGTGTGGTGGAAGGATGCGGCGGGGTAGGCTGCAGATTGACATCGGACCGATAAAAGACCATATTAAGGCGTCCCGTCATGAGGTGCCGCCGATGGGTTACGCCACACAGGTCAAGTCGATCAGCACGCTCAAGGCCAATGCCGCCGAGCTGCTGCAGGAGCTGACGGAACTGCGCCGACCACTGGTGATCACGCAGAACGGCGAGGCCAAGGCCGTGCTGCAGGATGTCGCGTCCTACGACGCGACACAGGAGACGCTCGCCCTGCTGAAGATCCTGGCGTTGGGTCAGGCGCAGGTCGCTGCCGGCAAGGTTAAACCGGTCGCAGAGGTGGTGGCGCGGCTGCGCAAGCGTCGGCCAACCGCAGAATGAGATTCGAGGTTCTTCTCACCGCCGATGCCGAGCGGGACCTGGAAGAACTCTACGACTACATCGCTGAGCATGACTCGCAGGCCGCTGCTGAGCACGTGCTCGATCGGCTGCTCGCGGCAGCCGAGAGTCTGGCCGTCGAACCGCAGCGCGGGACCGTCCCGAAGGAGTTGCGCGAGTTGGGCCTGCAGGAGTTCCGGCAGGTGTTCTTCAAGCCTTACCGCGTCATCTATCGGGTGATGGAACGGCAGGTCGCGGTGCTGCTCATCGCCGATGGTCGGCGGGAATTGAGCGTGTTGCTGACGCGACGGCTGCTGGGGGCTTAGATCGATTGCGCGTGTCGGATAGGTTGCGCGAGCGATTGCGAAGCAGAACTGGACAATTAGGGGCAACCCGTTCGTGCCAAAGGTCGGCAGCCGTTGTCGGGCTGTTGCGTGGGGTAGTTCGAGATGCGTCTTCTGATACTCGTTCTCGCGTTGTGGCTCGTCGTTCCGCTCAGCCAAGCCGATCCGGCTGCGGGAAGTTCCTCGGCGAATTCGCCGTCGGCGTCGGTCGATCGAATTCGGGGTGCGACGATCGTCGTGCCGGACGCGTCGCGCGTCGCCGAGTGGTACCGCCGCTGGTTCGACTACGTCGTCATCGAGAACGGGAAGGTGCTGCCGGACCTCGCGCGGAGCTGGGGTGCTCCGAAGATGGCGGGGCGCCGTTACACGGTGCTGACCTCA
Organism: Gammaproteobacteria bacterium; assembly: GCA_031431655.1. Lineage (GTDB taxonomy): Bacteria > Pseudomonadota > Gammaproteobacteria > Steroidobacterales > Steroidobacteraceae > UBA964. The sequence goes on from JANPDV010000385.1 coordinate 2,657, forward strand.
CGAGGTACCCCTGACGTCTTCCTGCGAATCGTGCACGCGAGCGGCAAGGCACCCATGCCAGAGCGTCGCCCCTCGTTCGGCTGGGGCTCGATGGAGTTCGTGGTCAGCGACCTCAAAGGGCTGCGCGAACGATTCCGCGAGGGTGGCATCGAGGTGTTCCGTGAGCCCGGGTCTCTCGGGCCGCCATTTGAATCGATCCACGCCATGCAGGTGCGAGGGCCGGCGGCGCAGACGCTGAACCTGACGCTGGACATGGGGGATCCTGCGAAGTCGAATCTGCCGCAGGCCCGTTCTCCCGTGGATCGACTGTTTCTTGTCGGTCTGAACGGTCCGGACCTCGATGCGCTGCGCGCGTTCTATACGGAGAAGCTCGGGATGCGGGGCTTCCCGAACTACGATCAGCCCATCCCGTCGCTCGCGAAGGAGCTTGGGCTGCCGGCGACCCAGGTGTTTCCGATGGCGTTGGTCCGGGCGGCGCAGAAGGGCAACACGGTGGAACTGCATGGACTGCCGCCGCCGGCCGCCCCGCGCGCCGCACTGCCCGAAGAGCTGCCCGCAGGTGTGGCGATCGTCAGCGTCGAAGTCCGCGATGTCGAGGGGATGGACTTGCCCTGGATTACGCCGCCGACCCGGGCGAAAGGTCGTGTCTATGGCGGTATGCCGGCGGCGACGATGATCGGACCCGCCGGTGAGCGCATTGAAATGATTGGTCGGACGGCGGTTGGTCCGTAGTCGAGGCGTCGGCGTTGGGTATCGCGAGAGGCCTCTGCGGTGACAGTGTCCTTCAATGTGAAGCCCACGACGGAGACAGAAAGGTCGTGGAGATTCAGTGGCGGAGCGCCGGGTAGCCCGAATGGGGGGATTCGCCTAACGGCGTTCGTTGGGTGCGATGAGCGCGAGGGTGTTGGTGGCGGGTAGGGCCGGGATGATCGCCGCTCGTGTCGCCGCTGTGGGGGTCCCCGCGTTCTTGCTGTCATTTTTCCCGGTAGTATTTCCCGTGTTTTCTAGGGGCAGCGGTCGGTTTTCCTAGCCCGATCAGCAGGTTGCTGTTCGCGTTCTGCAGGGGGACTATCGTGTCCTCGGCGGGAGGGCG
>JANPDV010000386.1:0-12960 GCA_031431655.1 Gammaproteobacteria bacterium
GTTCGCGCTCGACGCCGACCGCGACGGCCGCGCCGCAATCTGCACGGCACAGCAGCTCAAGGCAATCGCAGCGCGCGGCCCTGCGGCGCTGGCGCGCAGCTATGAGCTGGTACGGGATATCGATGCCGCCGGCATCGCCGACTTCGCCCCGATCGGCAACTGCGGCCCCGCCAACAACTGCATGCTGTCGCGCGACCAGTTCGGTTTCGGCGGCGAGTTCGACGGCAACGACCATACGATCCGCAACCTGCGCATTTCGCTGCCCGCGACCGGTGGCGTCGGCCTGTTCGGCACGCTGGCGCGCAGCGGCCGCGTCCACGACCTCACCCTGGAGAATGCGCAGGTGGAGGGCGTCAACGGCGCGGGCCTGCTGGTCGGCGCCAACTTCGGCGTGATCCACGACTGCCACGTCCAGGGGCGAGTCGACGGCCGGCTCGCGATCGGCGGCATCTCCGGCGGCAATGCGGGCCGCATCGCACGCTGCACCGCCGATGTCACAGTGAACGCGGTCGCTGCCGTCGGCGGACTCGTGGGCGACATGAACGGGATGATCACGGACAGCGCCGCGCGCGTCAGGGTCACCGCCGGCAAAGGCGTCGGTGGGCTGGTCGGCCTGTCGACCTACGGCACCGTCGAGAACAGCGTGTCCGAAGGCAGCGTGACTGGCACGGACAACGTCGGCGGCTTGATCGGCGTCAACACCGACGCGCGCCTGTCGTCGAGCTGGTCGAGCGCCAGTGTTGCCGGCAGCGCCACCAATGCCGGCGGCGTCGTGGGTTTCAGCTCGCACAGCCTGGTACAGCACGTCTATGCGCGCGGCGACGTGGCCGGTGCCAATGGTGTCGGCGGCCTGGTTGGCCGCAACAATGGCGCCGTGCTGTATGCCTATGCAACGGGACGCGTGACGGGCACCAGCAACGTCGGCGGGCTCATAGGCGACAATGCCGGTGGCACCGTGCACGCCGCCTACTGGGATGCGGAGTCCTCCGGCGTCGCAACGGGCGCCGGCCGGTCGCGTCGCAGCACCGAATTGCGCGCGCTCGACGCCGACTCGGCGCGCTTCGACGGCGCGTCATCGCCCTGCCCCTCGCCCGCAGCGGCGCGCGCTGCGGCGCGCACCGGCGGACGCGGGCAGTCTCGAGCGGCCACGCTCTGGGAGTTCGGCGGGCCCGATGACTACCCGGTGCTCGGCTGCGCCGCCGCGCCGCTCGCTACATCGCCCGGCAGCGCTCCGCTGCGAACTGCAGAGGTTTCACCATGAATGGACTGTCGTGCCTGGTACGGTCGAGTGCCGCACTGGCTGCGCTGCTGCTGGCAACCGTTGCCAGTGCCGCGGGCCCGAGCCCCAATGCCAACGGTCCCCTCGTGGACAGCATGCAGCGCTTCGCGCGGGGTGACGTGTTCGTCTCGGCGACTGTGATGAACGACCCGGTCGATGACCACGCGGGCGCCGGCCGCATCCTGCAGTACGACGCCAACCTCAACTTCAAGGGCGAGCTCTGGCTCAAGGGCACGCGGCACAAGGTCGGCGGCCTGACGTTCGGGCCGGACAAGACGCTGTGGGCCATGTCGCAGCTGACGCCGGCCATCGTGGAAATCGCCCCCACCGGCCGGCAGCGGCCATATCGCGCCTGGTCGGAGCGCAAGTTCTCGAGCATCACATTCGCACCCGACGGCACCCTGCTGTTCGGCGAACACATGATGAGCAAGCTGACCGGTCACCCGTCGGTCACCACGAAGTTCAAGCTGCTCGAGGGCCGGGACGTGATCGGCGACGGCCATGTGTTCCGCTACTCGCGCCGCGGCAAGCTGCTGCGCGAATACAAGACGGCTGCCCACGGCGGCATGTTCGGCTTCCTCGGCGTCACCAGCACGGTGCTGGTGGACGGTGGCCGCCGCCTGATCTACTGCTCCGAAACCGGCAACGTCATCAGGCAGTACGATCTCGCCAACGACCGACAGCTACCGGACCTCGTCCGCTTCGAGAAGGACCCCGCGATGCCGATGGTGCTGGTGATGAACCCGCGACCGAACGGCGAGCTGCTGGTGTCGAACGCCGCCGGGTTCGTCACCGTAGATCCGAAGTCCGGCGCCCTGCTGCGCAACTACCGCCTGCCCGGCATGGGCTGGGCGGCGGTGAACTCCTCGACCGACGGCGCGTTCGCCTATATCGGCAACTTCTTCACCGGCGAAGTCGTCAAGGTGCAGCTCAGCGACGGGCAGGTGGTCGCGCGCGCCAACGTCGGCCAGAAGGAGTCGCTGTCGGGCATTGCCCAGTTCGGGGGCTAGTGCTTCGGGGCCTGGCAGTTCGCAGGCTGGCACCGCCGGGCGCCGGCCACCTCGAAGGTTGATTCAGGCCGGCTCCACCGGGTGATGGGGCCAGGCGTCCGCGTCGATCGTGGCCTCATAGGCATGCCAGGTGGCATGCCCGATCCACGGGATCGTAAGCCCAAGCCCGACCACACCGAGCGCGAAACCCAGCAGCACGGCGCCCACGATACAGGCACCCCACACCAGCATCGCCCGCTTGTTGCGCAACACGGCGTTGATGCTGGTGACGATCGCGGTCACCGCGTCGCACTGCCGATCGGTGATGAACGGCAGCGCAAATGCACTGCACGCAAACGTGAACACCGCGAACAGGCCGCCCACGGCCGAGCCGATGCCGAGGAACAGCAGGAAATCCGCCCAGCCGGCATCGCCGTCATCCGGATAGAACACGTGCAGCATGCTGCCGGCACGGGCCCAGACCAGGAAGACGATCAGCAGGCTCAGCGAGAACACCATCGTCGTTCCGAGCACGCGCGCCACGTCGCGCAGCGACGGAGCAAGTGCCGGACGCTGCCCCCGCACGCGCTGCCGACTGAGCGAATACAGGCCGATCGCAAGCACGGGGCCCACGAAGGAGAAGCCCGACAGCAGGATCAGCACGCTCCAGTAGGTGCCGTAGCGCCAGGCCACGGCGACGATGGCGACGCTCGCGAGCGCGATCGCAGCGCCGTAGACGAGCGATGCGCCGGCTGCGCGCCGCATGTCCGACGCACCTTCGCGAAGCCACTGCAGTGGAGCAAGCGCCGGCAGCGTCCGGCACGGGGCGACAAAGGGCAGCTCCTCGCTGGCAGAATCGCCGACCATCGGCCGTGCCCGCCCCTCCGGCTCAGTGAATCCTGGCCTCGTCCCGCAATGACTCGATCATCGACGTGCGCAGCAGGAACTGCCGCGCCAGCGTCGGGTCGCCCGCCATCCGCATGTAGTCAGCCTGGCGCTTCTTCTGGATGTCCGGGTCCTTGGACTCCATCAGCTTCTTGTTGGCGATGGTGTGCTCCTGCACGAAGCGCACGCAGATCTGCCGGCGCTGCCGGTCGTACAGGTCCAGCAGTGCGTCGGCGTCGCCGCCGCCGTGCACGCGGATGAGTTTCTCCGCGAGGTTCCACGCGTCGTGGATTCCGCCGTTCATGCCCATGCCGCCCAGCGGGTTGTTGATGTGCGCCGAGTCGCCTGCCAGCAGCACCCGGCCGCGCCGATAGGTTTGCGCGACGCGCTGGTGCACGCGGTACAGCGTGCGATGAATGATCTCGTAATCCTCGGCGTGCGGCGCCATGTGGTGCAGCCGATCCTGGATCCACGCGTCCGACAGCCACAGCGCGTCGTTCTCGATCCTGGGGTCGGTCGGGATCAGCACGCGCCACAGCGTCGGCGTGCGCAGCAGCACCAGCCACTCTTCGGGGTCCGAAACATAGTTGACCAGCGCGAGCCGCTCGAACTTCTGCTCCAGCGGGAAGGGCGTGGACGCGACGAGAAACTTCTCCGGCCACGTGAAGCCGTCGTAGGTCACCGCGCAGGCCTTGCGAACCGCGCTGTCGGCGCCGTCCGCGGCAATCAGGTACGAACCGCGGAGCAACTTCTCCTCGCCCTTGTCCCAGACCAGCACTTCCAGCCCATTGCCGTCGTGGTGGACACCCTTCACGGAATGGTTGAAGTGGCACTCGGCCAGGTTCGCATGCTTTTCCTGCAGCTCCTTCCAGACGAGCCGCGTGTACTTCCACTGCTCGGCCTGCAGGCGATAAGGGTGCCGCGTGTCGTCGCGCAACACGCCGAGATCGAACTCCGCGATTTCGCCGGTACGGCGATCGCGATACTGGTACTTCCGGCAGACGAGCCCCTGGGCTTCCAGCGGTTTCGCCATGCCGAGTTCATCCAGCATGTCGAGCGAGGGCGGATGAAAAGTGGATGCGCGCAGTGTTTCCGGCAGCTCGGGCAGTCCCTCGAGCAATCGCACCGGAATACCCGCCTGCGCAAGCCGAAGAGCGACGGTGCAGCCGACCGGGCCGGCACCCGCGACGATGACAGGATCGAGAATAGGCATGCCCCGCATTCTAGCGAGGGTTGCCCCGGGCCGCCTCTTCCGCAGGAGCGGACGAGGGGGTTCCGCTGCACGCGAAAGAGGCGACCCGGGGAATCTGCAGAATCAGTTCAGCATGCGGACGTTTGCGTCATCGCCGGCTCACCATGGCAGGGTCGTGGCGACCGAAAACATGACCTTGCTCTCGCTGGTGAACACGTCACCCGGGGTCCCGTCCGCAGCCTCGAGGTCGCTGCCATCGACCCACTTCAGCGCGAGGGCAAACTTGCCGAGCGTCTTGGTCACACCGATCGAGTAGTCGAGGTAGCCACCGCCATTGGTGGCGTCCCAGTAGTCGCCGTCGCTGTAGCCCGCGTGCAGCGCGAGGCCGAAATCGTCGGGCAACGGAATCGCGACATTGCCTTCGAGATAGGCCGCAGTCTCGCCGAAATTGTTGAAGTCCCAGCTGTACCAGAGCTTGCCCGAGAACATCTTGTAGGAAATGCCCCCGTAGACCTCACCGTAGTCGACGTTGTCGCCTCCCGGATGAAAGCTGTACCAGACCACGCCGACGTCATAACCGGTGTCGTCGTTGAACTTGCCGCGGTACCCGCCGAGCAAGTCGACCTCGAGGTCGGTCTTCGCAAGCGCGCCATAGTCAGCATTGCTGCCCCAGGCGCCGAGATAGAAGCCGGACGGAGACGCCCAGTCGAGGCTCGCCTGCAGGGCCGGATCGCGGGTCGTCTGCGAGATTCCGCGGAAGTCGTAGTCGCTGGCAAGTGTGATGGTTGAACTCACCTGCGCGCCCGCGGGGCCCGCCAGCAGTGCCAGGGCGATACACGCAATGCCGCGGCGTATGTGCTGGGCTGTTGTTGTTGTCATCGCTGATCCCCATGCCGACCCGATTGGTCTGCCGGAGTCCCAGCAATACGCGTGCCAGCCCGAAACACCGGGAAACAGCGTATTTTGTGCAGCCGCGAAGCCATAGTCGCACCGTGCCGGTGCCATCCGGCCGCGCGCCGCACCAACTTCAGGCCAGACACCATGACATCGGACCCCTCTCCCGGCACCCCGCCGCCCGTCGACAAGCTGTTCATTTCAGCGGAGTCGCTGCTGCGCGATTCCCTGGAACTCGGCGCCATGATCGTGCGCAGCGGCTTTCGGCCCTCGTTCCTGGTCGGCGTGTGGCGCGGCGGAGCGCCGATCGGTATCGCCGTGCAGGAAGTGCTCGACTACCACGGCATCCAGTCCGATCACATTGCCATCCGCACCTCGTCGTACTCCCGAATGGGGCAGCAGGACAAGGTGGTGCGCGTGCATGCCCTGGACTACCTGGTGTCGCGCCTGAGCGCCGACGACCGGCTGCTGCTGATCGACGACGTATTCGATTCAGGCCGCAGCCTGGAAGCGGCCATTGATGAACTGGCGCGGCGTTGTCGCCGCAACCTTCCGGCGCAGATCCGTATCGCCACCGCCTACTACAAGCCCGCCCGCAACCGCAGCCGGCTGAAGCCGGATTACTTCGTGCGTGAGACGGATCGCTGGCTGGTGTTCCCGCACGAACTGCAGGGCCTGACGCGCGCGGAAATCCTGGCAAACAAGCCCGCCGACGCGCAGTGGCTGGACGCCGCGCCCTGAACACGGCGCTTCGCCCGCCGCGGGGTGCCGCCAGCAGCGGCCGCGCCGCTCGGATGGTGGATTCGAGCCGCAGCGTAACGGTAACCTTGCGCGGCTGTCGATCCGCCCCCGGAGCTCCGCAATGAACGCCGCCTTTCGCTGGACCGGCCACCCCACTGCGTCGTACTCGCACACCGCGGCCATCGCCGCCAGCCTCGCGCTGGCGCTGACGCTGGCCCTCTCGCCGGGAAGCAATCTGGCCTGGGGCCAGGGCACCGCTGCGGCGGCTGGCACGCCAGCAGCCGCGGCCGCGCCTGCGCCCGCGCCCGCGCCGGACGCGCAGATTGCCGAGATCGCTGCGCGCTGGGCCGGTCAGTTCAACAATCACCGCCAGGTCGATTCCAACGTGTCCCGGGGCGAACCAGCGGCACCGGAACTGACGCGCGAACGGCGCGAAATGCAGGTGTACCGGATCGACGCACCACAGCTTGGCAAGGCAGTTCTCTTCTACGAGGAGTTTCGCGCCACGCAGCCTGGCCGAGCGCATCGCCAGCGGGTCGTTTCACTGGTGTACGACGCAAAGACCAGGCGTGTTCGCGCCGAGCAGCTGTTCTTCAAGACGGGTCCCACCTACGACCGCAAGCCGATCAATCCGCAGAGCGTCGCCAGGCTGACTCGCGACGACTTCACCCGCCAGGCCACCTGCGACCTGTACTTCGACTACGAAGAGAAGCTGCAGCGCTATCGCGGCGCCATGCTGCCGCGCGCCTGCGTCTACGAGCACGAAGTCGACGGCATGGTCTACGCGGACTTCGAGATGCTCCTGTATCCCACCCAGCTCTGGTACCGCGACCGCAGCATCCGCCTCGTCAACGGCACCGTTCGCGGCGAGATAGATGGCTTCAGCTGGCTGCTGTTCGATCGCTCAACCACCGGCTCGGTGGCCCGCAACCAGGGCGTGTGGAAGGGCACGTTCCGCCGCTACGACGCGGACGGCAAGCTGACGGCAGAGTTCCCGAGCGAGATCATCGCCCGCGTCGAACAGAAGGACGGCAGGCAGGTGTTCCGCCAGACCAACCGCTACAGTCCTGCGGGAGCGCCGCAGCAGGTCATCGAGTCAAGCGGTGAGATCCGCGACGGGCGCGTCTGGTTCGAGAACGAGCGCCTGTCGGGCTGGAGCATGGACATCCCCGCAGACACCACCGGCCGGGGGGCCGTCATCGTCATGGACTACAAGGATGGTTCCGGCCAGTACGTCTATGAAATCGTCCCGCGCAGCGCCGACGGCAGGCGGCGCTCGCGCGCGACGCAGTACCTCAAGAACGGCGAGATCCAGCGACGCACCCTGATCGACGAAGTGAAGATCACGGACGACTGGCGCGCCTATGAAGCGGCGAACCCGCGTTGAGCGCCACCCCATCCTTCGTCCTGCGGACCTCGACGCCGGACACCACCGGAATCGTCGCGGCGATCACCGGCTTCCTTGCGGAACGCCGGCTGCTGATCACTGAGACGCAGCATTTCCGGGATCCGCCCTCGAACCGCTCGTACCTGCGCGCCGTGTTCTGCGACGAACATGGCGCCGGCACGACGCTCGACAGCCTGAACCAGGCTTTCGCGCCGGTGGGCGCGCGCCTCGGCATGCAGTGGGAGTTCCATGACGCACGCCGGCGCTGCCGCGCCCTGATCGCCGTATCGAAGCAGGGACATTGCCTGAACAGCCTGCTGCAGCGCTGGAGCAGCGGCACCCTGCCGATCGACGTCGTGGGCATCGTCTCCAACCACCCCGACCACCAGCGGCTGGCCGAGTGGCATGGCGTGCCTTATCACTGGCTGCCGATCGGCGCCGACGGCAAGGCGGGCCAGGAAGGGGCACTGCTCGGCAGGTTTGCCGCAGCCGGAGCCGACCTGCTGGTGCTGGCCCGCTACATGCAGATCCTGAGCAGCGACGCCTGTCGCACGCTGGCCGGCCGCGCGATCAACATCCACCACTCGTTTCTCCCGGGTTTCAAGGGTGCCCGACCCTATCACCAGGCGTACGAACGCGGCGTCAAGCTGATCGGCGCCACCGCCCACTACGTCACCGAGGATCTCGATGAGGGCCCGATCATCGAGCAGGAAGTCGAACGCGTGGACCACAACATGGACCCGGAAGAACTCACCAGCATCGGCCACGACATAGAAAGCGTCGTGCTGAATCGCGCGGTCCGGTGGCACGCCGAGCAGCGGGTATTCGTCCACGGCATTCGCACGGTGGTGCTGCGCTGACTCGACGGCAGCGGCGGTGCGTGCGTGCCGCACGTGCCCCGCAAGCAAGCGCCGTTGGCGCTAGCGCTGCGTAGGCATCGAGAAGTCCGCAGCAGCATTGTCCGAATGCGGCCATCGCTGCGTCACGGCTTTCAGGCGCGAATAGAACCTCACGCCCTCTTCGCCGTAGGCGTGGTGGTCGCCGAACATCGACTGGCGCCAGCCACCAAAGCTGTAGAACGCCATCGGTACCGGAATCGGCACGTTGATGCCGACCATGCCGACTTCGATGTCGACCGCGAAGTCGCGCGCCACTTCGCCGCTGCGGGTGAATATCGCGGTACCGTTGGCCATCGGGTGGGAATTCACCAGCGCCGTGGCCGCGGCGTAGTCCGGGACTCGAACCATGCACAGCACCGGCCCGAAGATCTCTTCCCGATAGATGCGCATGCCCGGCAGCACGTGGTCGAACAGGCACGGCCCGAGGAAATAGCCGTCCGGATGGGTCGGGACGCGCAGGCCGCGTCCATCCAGCGCGAGCTCCGCGCCCTCGGCCACGCCGACGTCGACATACCCCCGGACCTTCTGCAGGTGATCCGCAGTGACCAGCGGACCGATGTCGGAATCCGGCGCATCGGCCGGACCGACCCTGATCGACGCGAGCCGTCGCAGCAGCCGCTTGCGCAATTCGTCGGCGGTGGCGTCCCCGACCACGACCGCCACCGAGATCGCCATGCAGCGTTCGCCGGCAGATCCGTAGGCGGCACCCGCCAGTGCCTCGGTGACGACGTCGAGATCGGCATCCGGCATCACGACCATGTGATTCTTCGCGCCGCCCAGCGCCTGTACCCGCTTGCCGGCCGCGATGCCACGGGCCTGGATGTACCGGGCCACGGGCGTGGAACCGACGAAGCTCACGGCCGCGATTGATGGATGGTCCAGCAGCGCATCGACCGCCACCTTGTCGCCCTGCACGACGTTGAAGACACCATCCGGCACACCGGCCTCCCGCAGCGCCGCGGCGAGCCACAATGACGCGGAGGGGTCGCGCTCGGAGGGCTTCAGCACGAACGCATTGCCGCAGGCCAGTGCGATCGGGAACATCCACAGCGGCACCATCGCCGGAAAATTGAACGGCGTGATGCCGGCGACGACGCCCAGCGGCTGCCTCAGACTGAACGCGTCGATGCCGACTCCGATGTTCGCGCTGAAGTCTCCCTTGAGGAGCTGCGGCGCCCCCGCTGCAAACTCGACTACTTCCATGCCGCGCGTCACTTCGCCGACCGCGTCACTGCGTGTCTTGCCGTGCTCTGCCGAGATCAGGGCTGCCAGCTCGTCCTTGCGCGCTTCCAGCAACGCAGCGAACCGCGCCAGCACGCGCGCGCGGCGCAATGCGGGCGTGCGCGACCATTGCGGAAACGCCGCCTGGGCCGACGCGACCGCCAGCGCAACCTCGGATGCGCCGCCCAGCAGCACCTCGCGCACAGGGCGCCCGTAGCTGGGGTCGAACACCGGCGCCCGGCGCGAACCCGCAACCTCGTGCACCGACCCACCGATCCAGTGCGCGACCGTGGCTGCGTTGGGTCTCGTCTGCAGATCAGAGGGCGCAGCAGTCATCGGCGGTTACCCCGTACCCGTGGCGCGTTGGCAGCGCATCGGTGCATCGTCATTCCCACTGGCGCAACAGCTCGAGGATCTCGGCGTGCAGTCCGGCATCGCCGGCGGCGACCACCGGGCCGCCGCCGTGCGCATCGCCACCGTGCCAGTCCGTTACTACACCGCCAGCACCCTGGATGATCGGAATGAGCGCCTGGATGTCCCAGGGCTTCAGCGAGGCCTCGACCACCGCATCGATGAACCCCATTGCCAGCAGGCCGTACGCGTAGCAGTCGCCGCCGAACCGCGTCATCCGCACACGCGCGTCGAGCGCACGGAAGCCGGCCTGCTCGGCCTCGTTGAAGTAGCTCCACGGATGCGTGCTGGACACCACCGCCTGCGCCAGCGACACCCCGCGCCGCGTGCGCAGCGTCCGAGTGGTGCCCTGGACATGAAACTCGGTACCCGTCGCCGTGCCAACCCAGCGCTCGCGCGTGTAAGGCTGGTCCAGGACGCCGAGAACGGCCTCGGTGCCGTCATTGAGCGCGATGAGCGTGCCCCACTGGGTCGCGCCGCAGATGAACGCGCGGGTGCCGTCGATCGGGTCCAGCACCCAGTGCATCGGCGAACGGCCGACCTCGATGCCCTGCTCCTCCCCCAGCACGCCATGGTCGGGGTACTCGGATCGGATCAGCGCGCGCATCGCCTGCTCGGCCTCGCGATCGGCCAGCGTCACCGGATCAAAGCCGGCGGTTGCCACCGATCGGGTGTTCTTGTCCGCCAGGCCGAGGGACTCGCCGCGAAAGTACGGCAGGATCACTCCGCCGCTGGCATCGGCGAGGCGATGCGCAAACGCCGTCAGGTCCGCGAGGTCGGCTGCAGTCACCCGCCGCAGTTTACCGCACGGGGCCCGAGCCCCGGCGCGGTGCGAAACGCATCGAGCCGCCGGATCCAGGCCGGGGTGACACCACGCCGCGCGCAGACTGCGTGCGCTGGCCCGACCCCTGACCAGCCGAGGATGGCTTGCCGTGCGAGCGCTTGGCATGTCCGGGCTTGGCGTGTGACCGGCCACCGCCGGCGCGCGAGCCGCCACCGACGCCCTGGCGACGCGGGTCCTGCGACGGGTGATATTCGCCCGCGCCATGCTGCGGGTTCGGCCGCGCCACGGTAGCCGCCATCTCGAATGCCGGCGTCGGCATGAACGGGACCTGCTGCTGCATCGTGCGCTCGATGTCGCGCAGCAAGCCGGTTTCGTCCGGCGCCACCAGCGACACCGCCGCGCCGGTCGAGCCGGCGCGCGCAGTACGACCGATCCGGTGCACATAGTCCTCGGGCACGTTGGGCAGCTCGTAGTTGACGACGTGCGGCAACTCCTTGATGTCGAGCCCGCGCGAGGCGACCTCGGTCGCCACCAGCGCAGTGATGCGCTCCGCCTTGAAGTCCGCCAGCGCCTTTACCCGGGCACCCTGGCTCTTGTTGCCATGGATGGCGGCTGCGTTGATTCCCGCATCCTGCAACTGCTCACACAGCCGGTTTGCGCCGTGCTTGGTGCGGGTGAACACCAGGACCTGCGTCCAGGGCCCCTCGCCGGCCACGCCGTGCTTGAACAGGTGCACCAGCAGGTGGCGCTTCTGCTCCTTGCTGGCGCGGAACGCGACCTGCTCGACGCGCTCTGCCGTCTTGTTGCGCGCGGCCACCTCGACGGTCACCGGATTGCGCAGCATGCGTTCGGCGAGCTGGCGGATGTCGGCCGAATAGGTGGCCGAGAACATCATCGTCTGCATCTCGCCTTTCAGCAGTCGGCGGACCCGCTTGATGTCGTGGATGAACCCCATGTCGAGCATGCGGTCCGCTTCGTCCAGCACGAAGTGGCGTACCAGCGAGAGGTCGCAGTAACCCTGCTGGCACAGGTCGAGCAGGCGCCCCGGCGTCGCGATCAGGATGTCGCAGCCGTTCTGCAGCTTGTCGATCTGCGGCCGCTCGCCGACGCCGCCGAAGATCACCAGGCTGCGCAGCCTGGTGTGCGCACCGTAGTCACGGACGCTCTCGGCGATCTGCGCGGCCAGTTCGCGGGTTGGAGTGAGCACCAGCACGCGCGGCGCGCGGCCTTCGGGCGCGGCCAGCTTCTGCAGCAGCGGCAGCACGAATGCAGCGGTCTTGCCGGTGCCCGTCTGGGCTCCGGCGAGAACATCGCGTCCGGCCAGCACCGCCGGAATCGCCTGGACCTGTATGGGGGTGGGGGCCGTATAGCCCTTTTGCGCGACTGCGCGCAGCAGCTCGGGCGACAGCCCGAGAGTTTCAAAAGACATGTTCGAAGAATTCCAATTGGTTGAGATCGCGCGCGGAAGACGGCGCGCTCGTCGGTCGGGGGCAAACCCCGAGACAAAGAAAAAACCCCGCGGATCGGATGACCCGCGGGGCTTTCCTTTTAGGACCCTGGCAGTGACCTACTCTAGCGTCGCAACAGGCGAAACTACCATCGGCGCAGAGCGTTTTCACTTCCGAGTTCGAAATGGGATCGGGTGGTTCCCGCTCGCTATGGCCGCCAGGGAATCTTGGCGTGACGACGCTTGGCTTTTGGCCCCTTTCAAGAGCCGCCTTGCGCCGCCACCGGTCCGGAAGTTTGTTTATGACGATAAAAATCAGGCAAACCAGCAGGTTTGTCGCGTTCACATGAGTCGTAATGAATCAGAACTTCATCGCAGCACCATCAAGCCAGACTGCTTGAGGTTATATGGTCAAGCCTCACGGGCAATTAGTACCGGTTAGCTGAAGCAGTTACCTGCCTTACACACCCGGCCTATCAACCACATAGTCTTTGTGGGCCCTTTAGGGGAATCGAGTTCCCAGGGAGATCTTGTCTTGGGGGGGGCTTCCCGCTTAGATGCTTTCAGCGGTTATCCCGTCCGTATATAGCTACCCGGCAGTGCCACTGGCGTGACAACCGGAACACCAGAGATACGTCCATCCCGGTCCTCTCGTACTAAGGACAGCTCACCCTCAAATCTCCAACGGCCACGGAAGATAGGGACCAAACTGTCTCACGACGTTTTGAACCCAGCTCGCGTACCACTTTAATCGGCGAACAGCCGAACCCTTGGGACCTGCTACAGCCCCAGGATGTGATGAGCCGACATCGAGGTGCCAAACTCCTCCGT
>JANPDV010000387.1:0-2558 GCA_031431655.1 Gammaproteobacteria bacterium
GTTGCCTGCAAAGATCGTAGTCTTGCAACTCAGGCACTTCGATGCCGTCGGCACCGGCGGGTCCGCTTCACTCCGACTCCGCCCTGCGACCCCACCCATGCCTCGGCAAGGTGGGAGGCGTCCATACCATTTACTATCCGCGAGCGCCGGTCCCGGTGCTTGCGAAACCGGCACCGGCACTTCGCCGGTCGCGAACACTCAGGCAGCGGCAGGCGCGGCACCTGATCAACAAGGAAACGCATGTTGCGCACCATCTGCGCTGCCTGGCAGGCTTCCAGGTACGGACTGACGCTCACCGACTGAAAAGGGTTAGGGCGTTTGGCGCTGCAGGGCACGATTTTCACCTGAACTATCGGCTGCGCTCGCGACGACGGCCGCGGTCCGCCTGCCTGAGGCTCGCATCGCCCCAGCAATCTGTCGAGCCACTTGATTGCCACTGCGCACCCGCTCGCGTTCCGTGGGTAAATACTACCGAAGCCGCGAGCTTGTGGAATGCACGAGCAGCACCCTGCCGCTGATTCCGGTTCCAGGCTGTTCGCCTGACTGGTGCATTCATCAACCCCAACCAAGCCGCCCGACCTGAGCAGCGACGCAGCCCTGCTTTCTGCTGCAAGACAACGTTGATCTGTTCGTCACCTCGCTGACACGACCGGGATCTAACTTCTTCCTGACTTGGAGGCACGCGCGATCCCGCGCCCGCCAGCACTCCAGGGAACAACAGGGAGGAGATCAGCGTGATCAACAGAGCCAGTGCCCGCTACGGGTCGTTGATGATCGTGACCATGATCGTGACAATCGCGTTACTCGTGTCGATGGCAGCGCAGGCCAGCGACAACGTCAGCGCTGAAGAAGACGAGGAGTACAGCCGCCATCCGAATCGCGAATCGATCCAGGTCGGCCAGCGCCCTCGGTTTCTGGTGGACGGCATGGACGAGGGCCCTCTGAAGGCTCGGCTGCAGCAATGCAAGGCGGGACCCTTCCGCAAAACGGACTTCTCGATCGGCCACCGCGGTGCAGCGCTGCAGTTCCCCGAGCACACGCAAGAGTCCTACACGGCGGCGGCGCGCCAGGGTGCCGGAATCGTCGAATGCGACGTGACTTTCACCCGCAATGGTGATCTTGTCTGCCGTCATGCGCAGAACGACCTGCATACCACGACGAACATCCTGGCCACGCCCCTCGCAGCCAGCTGCATCCGGCCATTCAGCGCCGCGGTGATCGATGCAACCGGTCGCACGGTGACCCCGGCTGCTGCCGAGTGCCGCACGTCGGAGTTGACCCTCGATGAGTTCCGCAGCCTGCGCGGCAAGATGGATGCGGCCAATGTGTCTGCGCGCACCGTCAGTGAGTATCTCGGTGGCACCGCCGCGTTTCGCACGGACCTGTACACCGGCAGGGGCACCCTGCTCACCTTCAGCGAGAGCCTTTCACTGAACCAGCAGCTGCGCGTCAAGCACACGCCGGAACTGAAGGGAGGCGATGCGGCCTCGATCAACGCGATCTTTGGCAGCCAGAAGAACTACGCACTGAAGTTCGCGGCCACCATGCGCGCCGCTGGCGTGCAGCCACGGGATACGTGGCCGCAGTCCTTCAACCTTGAAGATGTGTTCACCTGGATCGATAACACCGAGTACGGTCGACAGGCCGTGTATCTGCTCGACTTCAACTCGACCGACCCGATCAACGACATCATCATCCAGTCGCCGTATAACACGATGGACCGTACGGCGTTCTTCAGGATGCTCAAGCAGCGGGGTGTACGCATCATCGCGCCGGCAATGCCCGCACTGCTGGCGGTAGACGCCGGCGGTCTGATCGTTCCATCGAAGCTGGCAATCGATCTGAAGGCCATGGGCTTCGACATCATCACCTGGACTCTCGAGCGTTCGGACCTGCGCCTGGGCGCGTCGCGAGCCGGTTTCTACTACGACTTCGATCCGCAGGGCATCGCCATCCGCAAGGACAGTGACATGTACAAGGCGCTGGATGTGCTGGCGAAGGACGTAAAGATCCTCGGCATCTTCTCCGACTGGCCGGCCACGGTTACGTACTACGCGAACTGCATGAACCTCAAGTAAACAGGCTCGGAAGAACAGAAGAGCAGGGGCGCGGCTTTCGCTGCGGACGCAGGGTCCGCAGCGACTTGTCCGTGCCGGCCGGATATTCGAGACTGCTGCCTCGACGCAAGGCTTCTCGCGGCCGATTTGCGGGATGCCTCCAGCTGTCGTGATTCACGTCCGAGGCAGCTGATGTCAGCCTGCGAACTAGCGCAGTTGAACATCGCCAGCCGGGCCAGGTGCGCTATCAGCTGAAGAGCCCGTACCGCGACGGCACCACGCACATCGTGCTGGAGCCCTTGGACTTCATCGCGCGGCTGGCCGCGCTGGTGCCACGGCCAGGGATGCACCTGACGAGGTATCACGCGGCACATTCCTGTGCCGCGCCCCTTCGGGGCAGCCTGCGGCTGTGCGAATCGGCAATCCTGCCGATTTGTCACGGCGTGTTCGCCCCACACAGCAAGCTGCGCGCGGCGGTGACGCCGGCGCATCGTGGCCAGG
>JANPDV010000388.1:0-5049 GCA_031431655.1 Gammaproteobacteria bacterium
CAGCGATACGGACGCGCCCGATACAGCCTGGTGTGCGTGCGGTCCTTGCGGCCGATGAACTGCACGCCGCCCATCAGGTTCGTGTCGTACACCCACAGCGTCTCCGGCGTCAGCGTCCATTCGGCATCGGCGAGGAAGTCCTTGCCATTGGACGCTACGTACGAACACGTGCCGGGTCCGCCCTTGCGTCGCTCCTCGGTAGGGCCATCGAGCACGCCGACCACCTGCTCGCCGTCGCGACGCCAGATGAAGTCGCAACGGATGCCGGCCTCGTCGCGCATCTGCACGCTCTTCCACAGTTCCGGGTGGTCCTGCAGGTTGATGTACTTTTCCGGATCGGCCGGCCCCTGGCCGCGGACCAGCACCACGCGGCGCTGTTCGTCGATCGACACCTTGTAGAGCACCTGGCTGCCGCGATACAGCGGCCCGTCGCGGCCGCCGAGGTTGATCTGCCCGTACAGCACGTACGGCCCGATCTGCGGCGCTTCGATGCGCGCGAAGGTGCGGTACCAGGGCTCGTGCTCGCCTTCCGGCGGCATGTATACGGTGCGCGCGTAGTGGATCTGCGGCGCCGAACTCCATTCGCCCGGGAACCACGCCATGATGTCGTCCAGGATGGACTCGAGTTCCTTGCGGTCCTGGTCGTACGAGGGCCCCGCGTGGACCGCGCCTGCGACCATCAGGAGCGCCACGCTCGCCAGCGTTCGCCGCGCCCCGCGCCAACCGGGTGACGCGATCATTGGAAGTCTCCCGAAGCCTCGACCAGGGTGTACTGCAGATTGCGCGCCGGAATCACCGAGCGCACCACGAGCCGGTCGCGCGGAGTGATCCAGAGCTCGTTGACGCCCGCCAGCCGCAGATGCAGCGTCGCCACCTTGCCGGCCGGCGTGTCTAGCGTTTCGCGTCCGAGGTACTCCACCTTCAACGGCGTCAGCGTGCCGAGGATCGGCTTGTTGACGTCGGCGCTGGCCTCGAGTGCATAGGAGAGCCCGCGCTGTTCCGCCGCAACGGCCGGATCCGTGGGCCACGTGTGCCAGCCGTCGCCGGCGACCGGGTGCGTGCCGATCGAGAACTTCTCCGGCACGTCGATGCTCTCGTTGCGGATGCCCGACGGGCCGGCACTGGAGGCGATCAGTCGATTGCCATCGACGCGGAAGTGCGCGCTGCCCTTGTAGGCGCCGCCATTCCAGTAATTGACGAAGGCCTCCAGCGGCCGGAACGTGTCCGCCACGCGCAGCACCACGGTGAACTGCGCGTTGCGGGCGGCCAAGTCGTGCCACATCAGCAGCATCCGCGAGCCGTCCGCGTGGGCCAGGAACTGCCAGCGTTCGCTGCCGCGGACACGCCGGTCGCTGATTGTCTCGTAGCGGTACACGCCCGATGCGCGCCGCAGTATCGCCGTGCTGGGCCCGGTGTTCTCGGGCGCCGTGTTGGTGGGCGGCAGCGCGATGGCAGGCGTCTGGGCGTCGACGCGCGGCGCCGCCAGCAGCAGCAGCGCGACGGCCGCCGCAACCGTGGCCGCAGCGGGCGCCGATGTGCGCCGCCGTCGCCGCAGCCAGAGCCACAGTCCGGTGGCGAACAACCCGGCAGGCAGCAGGCCGACGATGAACCAACGCCACTGAGTCATGCGTCCTCCGAACGAGCCGAAATGCCACGGCCCCATGTTGGCCAGCAGGCGCGCGCCTGCCGGCAGAGTGTCGTGCCGGTCGATGCGCAGCACGCGCGCGTCGCGCGGGTCGAGGTAGGCGCGATGGCGGCCGAACACCGAGTCGCCCGGGAGACGAAACGCCACGCTCGCCGGCGCGGTCGGCTGGCGCGAGGGCCGCAGTTCGTCGAGCCGTGCCGTGGGCAGCGCCGTGCGTGCCGCGGCGACCAGTGCATCGAGGCTGGCGCGCCCCGCGCCACCGGCGTCGGCCAGCGGCGGCTGCGACGGATCGACGCGCGGCGCGGCGATGCCGCCCGAGCCGCTCGCGAGCGCGACCACGGCGGTCGCGGTGGAGCGATACGCGTAGTACAGCGCCGTGACGCTGATCAGCGCCAGCATCAGGCAGCTGATCACGCCGACCACGGCGTGCAGGTCGCGCCAGCGTGCTGCCGGGGGCTGCGGTCGTACCCGAAAAGCGAGGCGGCGTCGCGCCCAGCCCGGCCACCACAGGATCGGTCCCGTGATCGCGAGCGCCAGCAGAACGGCGGCGCCGATGCCGTTGATCTTGAGGCCGGTCTCGCCGCCGAACAGGGCGTAGTGAAGGTCCTGCAGCTGCCACAGCCAGCCCGAACCGCGCGAGCGCTGGCCGAGGGCAGTGCCGCGGTACGGATCGACGAACACGCCGACCAGGTCGGCTTCCTTCAGATTGCGCGGCCGGCGCTTCTGCAGGATGACCTCGATCGAGTCCTGCTCCGACTGCGGCAACAGCACGCGCACGACTTCCTTCTCCGGAATCTGCGCGGCGCCGATCGCGACGATGCGATCGAGTGTCAGGCGCTCCGGCAATGGCGCGACAGTGGTCCATTCGCCCGCCTGCCAGCGTTCGATGTCTGCGCGGAAGACCAGCGCACTGCCGGAGATGCCGACGATGGCGATCAGCAGGCCAATCGTGAGGCCGCCCCAGGTGTGGGCGGTGTGCAGGACCGCGCGTGCGTTCATTGTTGTATTGCCTGCGACCTGTCGGGACCTCGCGCGGGTCCCTCTGGGGCGAAGTCTAGCGGAACGGGACGGACCAGCCTAAGGCAGGCGCAGCGGGTCGCCATAGCCGGTGAGTTCGAGGTAACCGGCGCCGATTTCCCGCGGCGCGCTGCCGACGCGGGCCGCGACAGCGCGAACCGCACCCTCCCAGTAGATTGCACCCGTGGTCGCGCGCGTGTCGCTCTCCTGGTCGTCCATCAGCGGCGCGAGCGACAGGTCGAAGTCGGTGCCGACCTGTACGCGCCAGCTCACCGGCCAGGCAACCTGGGTTCGCGGCGAGCGCCAGCTGCGATCCGGCGCGAAGCGCACTTCGGTCGGCGCGTAGCTGCGCTGGCTGCCGTCGGCCCGTCGCCAGGTGGCACCGGCCCAGTGGCTCTGGCCGCGCCGGTCGCGAATCCGGAATGCCATCAGTGCGCCGCCATCGTGCAGGTTCAGTGCGAACCAGTCCCAGCCTGCCGCGTCGGCATCTAGATAGGCGGTGGACCACTCATGGTCCAGCCAGGCGCGCCCGGTGATGTCCTGGCGCTGGCCGCGGCGGCTGATCTCCCCGGTGACCTGCAGTTGCGGCAGGCTGTAGTAGTAGCTCGCCGAGCGCGGGTCCGGGCCTTTCTGGCTGTAGCCCGATGTGCCGTTGAGCATCGGCGGTTCGCGTGCCTGCAGCTCCAGCTGCAGGCCGAAGTCCTCGCTGTCGATGCTGCTGCGGTAGGCGCCGTGCGTGCCCGACTGCGGCGCGCGCTGCAGGCGCCAGCCGTCCAGCCAGACCTCGGTGTCGGTCTCGCTGGCGGCCACGAGCCCGAAGCCGGCCCGCGCGATGCGTTGATCCTTCCAGAGTCGGCCGCGCGCCGGATCCGACAGCGCGGCGTGGGCGATGATGATCTGCCGTGGACTGAAGGCGCTCGGACTGTCGGCCTGCAGTCGCGGTCGGGTGCGGAAGAATGTCAGCTGGAAACCAAGCTGCTCGCCACGCAGTTCGCTGCCTTCGACCGGCGTCAGTGTTTCGAGCCAGCCGGTGACGTACCACCACTCGGTGCGAAACAGCGGATGGCTGCCGTGATCGCGCGGGAACTGCAGGCTCGCCTCCGGCGTCACCGCGGCATCCGGCGGCGCGCTGCGCGCGCGCGCAGCGCCGGCCAGCAGGACGGTCGCCGCGCCGCGCAGCCACGCGCGCCGTGATGTCACCAGTCCTCCCGCACGGCACGCAGCGCCGCCGGGCCCGCGGCGGCGCGACCGCTGAGCATGGCGGTCGCGGCCGCGGCTGCGACCAGCCCGGCGGACAGCAGTGCGAGCAATCCCCACGGGACGGCCAGGTCGATGCTCCAGTTGAAGGACTGGCGATTGATGACGTAGACGAGCACCAGGCTCAGCGCGGCGCCCAGCAGCAGGCCATAGAGCACCGCCAGCACGCTGGTGGCGAGGCCCTCGCTGGCCAGCAGCGCGCGCACGTCGCGGCGTCGCAGTCCGATGTGCCGCAGCATGCCGAACTCGGCGCGACGTGCCAGCGCGGTGGAGCTTGCGGCGAACGCGACGCCGAGCAGGCCAATGCCGACCGCGATGGCCTCGAGCGCATAGGTGACCAGGAACGCGCGATCGAAGCCGCGCATCGAGCGCTCGCGCAGTTCGGTGGTCTGCAGCAGGTCATAGGCGGCATCGGCTGCGACAGCTGTCCGCACCGCTGCCGCAACGCGCGGCGCATCGGCGCCGGCCCGCAGCCACAGCGAGCCGTCGTTGGCCGCACGGTCGCCGGTCAGTGCGATGTATTCGGCGCGCGCGATCATCGCGGAACCGGTAGGACGCCCGTAGTCGCGAAACACGCCCGCAACCGCGAACTCGACGCTGCGGCCCGCCAGCGGCAATCGCAACGTGTCGCCCGGCGCGAGCTGCGCGCGATCCTGCAACTGCTCCGAGATCCAGACCGGGCGCGCCAGCGGTCGAGTGGCTGCGCGCACCAGCGGCATGATGTCCGGGTCCGTCTGCGGCGTGAAATCGCGTGCGATCAGCATGACGCTGGATTGCACGCCATCCAGCCACAGCGACTGGCTGCGACGAAACTCGACCCGCTGCACGCCGACGACGGCGCGCACGGCCTGCTGTTGTTCCACCGTCAGATGCGTCGTGTCGTTGCCCTGCGCTGCGCGCAACTGCAGGTCCGCGGGCAGCACCCGGCCGAGCCAGTTGTCGAACGACACGCGAAACGAATGCACCATGACGGTCATCGCCACCATCAGGCTGAAGCTGACGATGACCGCCGCGAGGCTGACCGTGGCCTGGCCGGCGCTGCCGCGCAGCTGCGCGAGACCAAGGTCGAACGCCAGCCAGCCGCTGCGCGGCGCACGCGCCAGCAGCGCGCCGGCGATGCGCGGCACCAG
>JANPDV010000389.1:0-3018 GCA_031431655.1 Gammaproteobacteria bacterium
CGTTGTCCGAGGCCGAGTGCGCCACCCGGTCGCTGCGGGTCTGGCACGCGCCGGCCATCGACTGTCAGATCCACCAGCTCGGTTGGCAGGGCGATCGGCAGTACTTCCGGCCGTGAACTCCAGCGCAGGTTGCCCGACAGCGCCCAGTCGCCGGCCGCGAGCCTGGCCTGCGGCAGGCCATCGCGTTCCACCACGGCCAGCACCGTGCCATTGCCGCGCACGTCGATGGGCCAATGTTCCAGGTTGCCCGGCAGTACCACCCAGCCATCGGCGTACAACTGCCAGCGCTGTGCGAAGCGACCGGATCTGGCATCAACCTGCAGCGTGAGCCTGCCCGGCCAGCTGCAGCGATAGGACTCGGCGATGGACGGGTCGGCGCCGGCGATGAACGGGCATCGGCGGAACTCCTGGCCCTGCAATGCCCAGCCCAGCCAGCCGGACAGCTCTGGGGGCACTGCGACCTGCGCCAGCGCCGTGGTCCCGAGACCAAGGCAAACCAGCGCGGCGAGCCCGCCGGTCCGCACGCGGCGGCCAAGGCTCCGTCCGTATGAGTCTTCTGTTCGCACCTTCATTGAACGCCTCCGCCACCCGCCGAGGGTTGCTAGCGCCCGCTCGCGGACTTGATCACGTGGTCGGCCAGCGCGCGATAGGCCGGCAGGGACTGGGGATCGATGAACAGGTTCGATGCGAGGTGATGGGAACCGAAGCGCGCGATGACCATCTGCGCTTCCGGATCGATGTAGATGGCCTGGCCGTGGACCCCGCGTGCCGCGAACACCCCATGCGCGTCGTGCGCGACCCACCACTGGTTGCGATAGCTCCAGCCCGGCAACGTGGTGTAGCCACCGCTGACAAACTGGGCGCGATCTGCGCCGCGACGAATGTCGGCCACGACCCGGGCGGGAATGATCTGCTGCCCGCGCCATGCGCCGTTCAGCCGCATCATCTCGCCGAACCGCGCGAGGTCGCGCAGCCCGAGGCTCAGGCCACCGGCACCGACCGCGTTGCCGAGATCGTCGACCTGCAGATAGGCATCCTGTTCGGCGCCGAGCTTCTCCCAGATCCGCTGCTGCAGATTGAGGGCGGCAGACTTGCCGGTGACCCGCCGGATCAGCCAGGTCAGCACCTCCGCGTTCGCGGACCGGTAGACGAATCCCCGGCCATGCTCGCCCTGCTTGCGGACCGTTGGCAGGAACTCGTACATCGAGCGCGGTCCCGTGTACCCCGCCGGCTTCGGCGACAGGCCTGCGGCGCGCGCGAAGTTCCAGATTTCCGCCTGCGGATCGGTGTACTGCTCCGAGAACTTGATTCCGGTGGTCATGTCGAGGACCTGGCGTACCGTCGCGTCGCCGAAGCCGCTGTCCTTCAGTTCCGGAAGATACCGGGCGACCAGCGCGTTCTCGTCCAGCTTGCCCTCGTCGACCAGGGTCGCGGCGATGGTGCCGAAGAACGACTTGGTCACCGACATCGCGACATGCTGTCCGTCCGGCGTGAGCGCCCCGCGGTAGCGTTCGTAGACGATGCGGCCCTTGTGCAGCACGACGATACCGTCGGTGTAGTTCGCGTCCAGCGACTGCGCCCAGGTCATCGTCTGGCCGCCACCCAGCGGCGTGTAGGGGACGGCATCGAGATCGGCGCGCTCGGCGCGCGGCAGCACGCTGACCGGACGCGCACCGCGCGCGACGCCGACCGTCGGCGTCAGCTCGCGCCAGTGGGAGAAGCTCCAGCGCAGCTGTGGAAAACGGTAGAAACTGCCATCCGCGAACGCGATCATCCGTTCGGGCGACGGCGGCGCACCGAGCATCCAGCCCATGGCCACCGGGTCGCTGGCCCTGGCATCGGGGAACTCGGGCGTCGTCTGGCCTGTTGCCGTGGCGCTGGCGAGCCCGAGAGCGAACCAGATCAGGCGTGCTGGAATTGGCATGGCCCCCTCCTTCATTCCGCGGCGCGCACACAGTCTACCGGCTTGGCACTTGGCTGCCGCACCCGGATCGCGCAACATGAGCGCACAACGACCAAACAAGACCGGGGGGACAGGGACCATGAACAAGTTATCTGCCGTTATTCTGCTGGGCACCTTGCTGGGTGCCGGTGCATCGGTCGCCGGTGCGCAGGGATTCGAAAGGGGCGTCGCGGTTGTCAGCGAAGACGTAGGCAGCCAGATTCCGGTCTTCAGCTACCGCGCCGGGCCTGAATCACAGCTGCTGTTCCGCGGCACCGCGATGGTGCCGGCCGCCGAAGGCGATGTTGAGGTGGAGTTCCAGGAAGGCCGCGCCCGAGTGCAGGCCGATGTGCGCAAATTGCCGGAGCCGGGCTCGCTTGGGCCCTACAGCCTCTATGTATTGTGGGCCGTCACCATGGAAGGTCGCGCTACCAATCTCGGGTTCTTCGAGCTCAGCGGCGGCCGCGGCCGCCTCAACACCTCGGTGCCGCTGGCGCAGTTCGCACTGATCGTTACCGGCGAACCGCACTTTGCGGTTACGGTTCCAAGCAAGGCGGTCGTGCTGCGCAACTTCGGCAAGGACGTCAAGGGTCGCCAGGACACGGTGCGTACGCTGGTCGAGCGCGCGGACTACGCGTCGCTGCCCCGCCAGACCGTCGATCCGCGCAAGCGCGTGCCGCTCGAGCTCGTGCAGGCGCGCTATGCCATGGCGATCGCCAACGCCGTCGGGGCTTCGACCTTTGCCCCCGGCGCGTTTGCCAAGGCCGACGCACTGTCGAAGCAGGCTGAGTCGGCGCAGGTCAGCAAGAAGTCGGCGGAACGACGCACGGTTGCGCTGCTGTCCCGCGACGCCGTGCAGGCCGCCGAGGACGCGCGGCGTGAGGCAATGCTGGCCAGGGCAGCGGCGGATCAGCAGGCCCGCGAAGAGCAACAGCGCAAGGCGATGGAAGACGAGGCGAGCAAGCGCGCGGCCGCTGGGGCGTAAGATACCGGGGGGCCCGCCGCGGGGGCCGCGGCCGAAGCCTGTCTGCGCGTGGCGCGTGCGGCCGCAGCGGCGGCCAAGGCCGGTGCGGCGG
>JANPDV010000390.1:0-6183 GCA_031431655.1 Gammaproteobacteria bacterium
AGCCCCCACGCCCAGCGCGTGATCAGCACCGCGCCCACCAGCCCCATTGCCGCGTCCAGCCACACCCAGCCCAGGAACTTGCCCGCGAGCAGCGCGGCGATTGCCAGCACCGAGGTCAATGCGTCCGCCAGCACGTGCAGATAGGCGGCGCGCAGGTTGTGGTCCTCGTCATGCGTGCCAGTGTCGGCGTGCGAGCGGGGGTCGGCGCGATGCGCCGCAGGTGCATGCGCGTGTCCGTGGTCGTGCAGGTGGGCGTGCGCGTGGCCATGCGCATCGTGCCCCGGGCCGTGCGCTCCCGCACGATGCAGGATCAGGCCGCTGAGGACATTGACCGCGAGACCGATCGTGGCTACCCAGATTGCTTCGTCGAACAGGATCGCGCGCGGCGTGAACAGGCGCGTCACCGACTCCACCGCCATCACCAGCGCGATCACGGCGAGCGCCACCGCGCTGGCAAAGCCTCCCAGGGTCGTCACCTTGCCGGTGCCGAATGCGAAGCTGGGGTCGCCAGCCCGTTGACGCGCGTAGCGGTAGGCAAACAGAGCGATGCCGAACGCGGCCACGTGAGTGGCCATGTGCCAGCCATCGGCCAGCAGTGCCATCGAGCCGGAAAGCGTGCCGGCGATGATCTCGACCACCATGGTGACTGCCGTCAGCACCATGACCCAGGTTGTGCCCCGCTCGGCGGCGGCGCGGTCGGCTACGAAGTCATGGCGATGCTGCCAGCGCGCGAGGGAGTGTTCACGCATGGTCGTCATTCGCCCGCGAACTCGATCCGGCCGAGAACGTTGTCGACCAGGCAGGGCGCATCGAAGTACTCGACCGTCGGCGTGACGCCGTACAGCCCGTGCATCCGCGCAAACCAGGCCGGGCTGAAGTAGCTCTCGGCGATCCCCCGGTCCTCGAATTCATAGAGCCCGCCGCCTTCGCCCGGCCGGGAGATGAAGTGCTTGCGCCGCAGGCCCGCGATCTGCCGATACGGCGGGCTGGTGCGCTCCAGCAGCGCGCGCCGTTCCGCCGCAGGCAGGTCGCCGCCGACGGCGAAGCGGACCAGGACCAGCGTGGGACGCGACACGCCGGGCGCGACGACGGTCAGTGACCGCCGGCGACGCGCCGCACCGGGGGGGCTGCCCTGCCGTGGGCCAGGCCCATGCGGCGCACTGCGCTCAGCACCGCCAGCACCGAGGCCGTGACGATGTTGGCGTGTCGACCGACGCCGAAACGCTGGCCCGATACGCCATCGCAGCTCGCTTCGACCAGCGCGAGCGCCGCGGCGTCGGCACCATGGCCAAGGGATCGCTCTTCATATCAGTCGATGCGCAGTGGCAGACCCAGCGCTGCCACGGTCGCCGCGATCGGCCCGTTGCCACTGCCGCGCAGCTTCTGCCGCTGGCCGTTGAGCGTGACGTCGAGCTCGATACCCTGCTCGTTGCGCGCCTCGAACAGGTGATGGCCGTGATAGGCGACGCTGGCGTCATCGGCGATGTAGGTGCTCTCGAACAGCGACCACAGCTGCGACGAGGTCATCTCGCTCTCGGAGGAATCCGCCTGGCGCTGCACGATCGCGCTGAACTCGACCTGCATGCGCCGCGGCATCACGACCCCGTAGTCCCGCTCCAGCAGATAGGCGATGCCGCCCTTGCCGGACTGGCTGTTGATGCGGATGACGCTCTCATAGGTGCGCCCGAGATCGGCCGGGTCGATCGGCAGGTACGGCACTTCCCAGGGCACGTCGGCGCTTTGCGCGGCGAAGCCTTTCTTGATCGCGTCCTGGTGCGAGCCCGAGAACGCCGTAAACACCAGGTCGCCGGCATAGGGGTGCCGCGGGTGGATCGGCAGCTTGGTGCACTCCTCGGCAACGCGTGCGATGCCGTTGATGTCCGAGAAATCCAGCCCCGGGTGGACGCCCTGGGTGTAGAGATTCAGCGCCAGCGTGACGATGTCGACGTTGCCGCAGCGCTCGCCGTTGCCGAACAGGCAGCCCTCGACCCGCTGCGCGCCGGCCATCTGCGCGAACTCTGCTGCGGCCACGCCGGTGCCGCGATCGTTGTGCGGGTGCACCGAGATGATGACGTGCTCGCGCGATTCCAGGTGCCGATGCATCCATTCGATCTGGTCGGCGAACACATTGGGCGACGCATTCTCCACCGTGGTCGGCAGGTTCAGGATCACCGGCCGGCCCGGCCCGCAGTGCCAGGCGCGCATCGCGGTGTGGCAGGCCTGCAGCGACACCTCGAGCTCCGTCGCCGAGAACGTCTCCGGGCTGTACTGCAGCACCCATTCTGTCTCCGGGTGCTGGTCGGTCAGTGACTTCAGGTAGCCGATCTGGCGTTCGATCAGCTGCATCACTTCCGGGATCGACAGGTTGAACACGATGCGGCGCCAGGCTGGTGCGGTCGCGTTGTAGACGTGGATGATTGCCCGGCGCGCGCCGCGGACGCTCTCAACCGTGCGCGCGATCAGGTCTTCACGCGCCTGCGTGATCACCATTGGCGTGACTTCCGACGGAATCCGGCCGTTGTCGATCAGCTGCCGCGTGACGTCGAAGTCGATCTGCGACGCCGACGGGAAACCGACTTCGATCTCCTTGAAGCCGACCTGGCACAGCAGCTCGAACAGCCGCAGCTTGCGCTCCATGTTCATCGGCTCGAACAGCGCCTGGTTGCCGTCGCGCAGGTCGGTGCTGAGCCAGATGGGCGGCGCCGTCAGCGACCCGGACGGCCAGGTGCGGTCGTGCAGACCAACGGCGGGGAAGGGCAGGTACTTCTTGGAAGGATCTCGCAACATGGCGGTTCTCGCTCGCAGGACGATATGGCCTGGCGGAAGTTCGACTTCGGGGGTTGGGTTTGCAGTCTTGTTGGCGCCGACTGGTAGCGCGTGGGTTTATTGCGCCGGGCGGCGCAGGAGCGCGAGCGATGCGAGCAGCAGCGCAGGCGCGACGCGGGGCACGCAGAGGGAAATCCGGATGTGCGCGGCGTCTGACATATCTGGACGCTAGCACGCGCCCCCGGATTGCTGCAAGGTGCGTGACATAAGGCTTTCGAGGCCCACAATGCGAACTAAGTCTCAGACCGCCCCGGTCATCCCCGTAACCATCCATCATCGTCGATGGCTGGCGGGGCCCAATGGGTGCACCCGGCAGCCCGGCCGCCCGTAGAGGCGGCCGACCAGAACCAGAGCAGGGGAACGGACCATGGCGCGAGAATTCCAGGTGCTCATCCGCAATCCGGGTGGTGCGCTTTACAGCATCTCGGTCCAGAGCGGCGAGTCGGTACGAGTCGACCCGCGCCACAGCTACCGCATCATCGCCGACGGCCAGCCAACCCTGCCGGAGGGCACCACGATCGTGCGCAGCGGCAAGAACCTGCGCATCCGCTTTGCCGGCGGCGACGAGCTGACGATCCTGGACTGGACGGCCGCGGAAGGCGCCACGCTCGATACCCGTGGCGCACGCGTGTTCCTCGAAGGTCCGAACTCGTTCGGGCTGCTGGCCGAGGTGCAGTCCGGGCTGACTACGCCGGTCGGTGGGCCCGACGAGGCGCGCCTTGCTGCGACGCCTGGTGCCGAGGCAGGCGCGACCGGAGGCACCACGCCGTCGACGGGTGCGGCCACGCCGTCGGCCGGGTCGACGCCGTCGGTGCCGAAGTCTGCACCGGCACCGGCGCCGACGGCCCCGCCATCGCCTCCGGTGGTCGCCGGCTCCTCAGGCAGCGGCGGCGGCGGTTTCGGCGGCAGCGGCATCCTGCTTGGCGTGCTCGGCCTCGGTGCGCTCGCCGGGGCGGCGGGCGGTGGCGGCGGTGGCAGCAGCAGCGGCGGCGGCGGTTCGAGCCAGCCGCAGGCGTCCGCGGCGCCCAGCGATCTCGCCGTTGCAGCTGCGAGCGACTCCGGCGCCCCCGGCGACCGCGTGACGAATGACAACACTCCGACGCTGACCGGGCGCGCCGATCCCAATGCAGCGATCACCGTCCGCAATGCGGCGGGTACCACTGTCGCGACGGCGACCGCGGACGCATCGGGCAACTGGAACGCAACGCCGGCCAACTCTTTGCCCGATGGCCAGCAGACCCTGCAGGTAGTGGCCAATCGCGGCGCCGGCGCCACCGACTCGGCGGCGACCAGTATCGTTGTCACGATCGACACCCTCAGTCCGGCCGCGCCCACGATCGCCCTGCGCGAAGGGCCGCGCATCAACAGCGTTGCCAACAGCGACGGCATCGAGATCGGCGTGTCCGGCACGCTGGCCGCCGGCGACACGGTTGCGGTCATCGTCACCCGGCCCGACAACACGACGTTCACCGTACAGCGCGTGGTCACCGCCGCCGAGGTCACGGCAGGCCTTGCCGTGGTGGTACTGACGGCCCAGACCGTCCAGGGCAGTTACGGCGTGGCTGCGCGCGTCACCGATGCCGCCGGCAATGCGGGTCCAGTGACTGCGGCGCAGCAGACGTTCCAGCTCGACAGCATCGTGCCGGCCGCACCCGCCGCGCGACTCGACCCGAGCTCCGATTCGGGTGCGCTCGGCGACAACATCACCAGCGACAACACGCCGACGATCACAGGCACGGGGACGGCGGGCGACGCCATCCGGGTTGCCTTTGCCGGCACCACGATCCTGAACACGACCGTGGCGACCAACGGCGCCTGGAGCGTGACGCCAGCTGCCGGCCTGGCCAATGGCACGGTGGTGGCATCGGTGACGGCCACTGATTCGTTCGGCAACGTGTCGCCGTTGACGGACCTGAACCTGACGATCGATACGCTGGTGCCGCCGGCGCCGGTGCTGGTACTGGATCCGAGTTCGGATTCCGGCGTGCAGGGCGACCGCCTGACCAATGACACGACCCCGACGATTTCCGGCGTTGGTAGTGCCGGCGACACGATCCGCGTGACGTTTCCCGGTGGCGCAGTGCTCAGCGCGGTGGTTGCGACGAACGGCACCTGGAGCATTACGCCCACGATCCCTCTGGCCGCCGGCGCGGTGTCGCTCAGTGCCACAGCCACCGACCCGGCCGGCAATGTCTCGCCGGTGGGCAATCTCGCGCTGACGCTTGACGTGACGGCGCCGGCCGCACCCGTCGCCGTGCTCGACCCCAGCTCCGACTCCGGCGCGCTGGGTGACAACCTCACCAACGATACGACGCCCACGATTTCCGGCACCGGCGCAATCGCCGGGGACACGGTCCGCGTGACGCTGCCCGGCAGCGCGCCGTTGACGACCACGGTGGCCGCGGGTGGCACGTGGAGTGTCACCCCGACCGCCGAGCTGCCGCTGGGATCCGCGCCGATCCTCGTCAATGCGCTCGACCCCGCCGGTAACGCTTCGCCTACCACGACGCTGAACCTGACGATCAACAACGTCGGGCCGCCGCCGCCGGTGTTCCGTATCGACTCGACTTCGGATTCGGGTGTGCTGCTCGACAACGTCACCAACGACACGACGCCGACGATTTCCGGCACCGGCGTCGCCGGTCAGCCGATTCGGGTGACGTTCCCGGGCGGTGTGGTGCTCACCACGACGGTCAGCGCCGGCGGCACCTGGAGCGTGACGCCGACGACGCCGCTGCCGAATGGCGCGGCGACGGTCAGTGCGACCGCTACCGATGCGGCCGGCAACGTGTCGCTCCCGGGCAACCTGACGATCGTGATCGATACGCTGGCGCCGACTGCGCCACCTGCGCTACTTGCGCAGGCGTCCGATTCGGGGGTGATCGGCGACAACCTCACGAACGACATCACGCCGACGATCGAGGGCACCGGCACGATCGGCGACTCGATCCGCGTGACGTTCGCCGGCGGGATCGTGGCAACGGCCACGGTCGGCTCCGACAGCAAGTGGAGCGCGACGCCGTCGAGCGCGGTTGCGACCGGCGCGAATCTGGTGTCGGTCACTGCGACGGATCCCGCCGGTAATATCTCTCCGGTCACCACGTTTACGCTGACCCTGGACAACTCGGCCGGGACGCTCGGCGCGCCGGATCTCGCCGCCGCCAGCGACGCCGGCAGCTCCAGCACCGACAACATCACCAACGTGACCACGCCGACGTTCAACGGTGTTGGCGCCGAGGCCGGCGCGACGATTCGCCTGTTCGACACCGACGGCAGTACGGTGCTGGGCACGACGACCGCGGGCGGTGGTGGCGCGTGGTCGATCACGACCGGCGTGCTGTCGCCGGGAACCCGGAC
>JANPDV010000391.1:0-14160 GCA_031431655.1 Gammaproteobacteria bacterium
CGCCAGACCCGGCCGATGTCGACGCCGAGATAGCGCACGGTGCTGCCCTCGCTGAGTCCGCTGACCGAACCATTGAAGTAGATTTCGTGGCGCGAATAGGAACGCGCGTCGCGGCTGTCGGCGTACCAGTAGACGAACAGCGAGCCCATCGCGATGACCAGCAGCACGAACGCCCCGACGGCGGCATAGTTGGCTTCACGTTCCATCAGCTGGTCCCCAGGAACCGCGCGGCCCGCGTGCCGTGGAAATACGCCTGGATCCACGGATGCGGGTTCGACGCGATGGCCGGCACCGAGTCCGTGATCATCTTCCGGTCCACGATCACGCCGACGCGGTTGCAGGTGCGGAAGATCGTATCGAGGTCGTGTGTGATCATCACCACCGTCAGCTTGAGTTCACGTTGCAGTCCGAGCAGCAGATCGTCGAAGGCCGCCGCGCTGATCGGATCCAGCCCTGACGTCGGTTCGTCGAGGAACAGCAGCTGCGGATCCAGCGCCAGCGCGCGTGCCAGCGCCGCGCGCTTGATCATGCCACCCGAGAGCTGCGCCGGATACTTCGCGGCGGCCTCGACCGGCAGCCCGACCAGCCGGACCTTCAGCAGCGCCAGCTCGTCCAGCGCCTGCGGTGGCAGTTCCAGGTGCTCCAGCATCGGCAGCTGCACGTTCTGCTGCACCGTCAACGAGCTGAACAGCGCGCCGGCCTGGAAGGTCACGCCATAGCGGGCCTTCATCTGCCGCAGCTCCGCCGCCGACAGCTGGGTGAGGTCCCGCCCATAGAGCCGCACCTCCCCTGCTTGCGGCCGCTGCAGTCCGAGGATGGTCCGCAGCAGCACCGACTTGCCCGATCCGGAACCCCCGACGATACCGAACACTTCGCCCTCATTGACCGCCATTTCCACGCCGTCGTGCACCACCTGGGACCCGAAGCGGTTGACGAGGCCGCGCACCTCGATCAGGACGGCCGGCGGTGGCGCATCAGTCGCCGCAGGCATCAGATGTCCAGCTCCATGAACACCACCGCGAACAGGGCATCGGCGAGGATCACCAGGAAGATCGACTGCACCACCGCCACCGTCGTCAGCCGCCCCAGTTCGCGCGACGAGCCGCGCACCTGCATGCCGCGGTAGACGCCGGAGATCGCGATCAGCAGCGCGAACACCGGCGCCTTGATGATGCCGACCCAGAACGTCATGTCGCCGATCGCTTCGTCCATGCGCTGGAAGTACTGGATGAACGGCATCTCCAGCAGCCAGCGGCACAGCAGCGCGCCGCCGGCAAGTCCGACCGCATCGGAGATCACCGTCAGCAGCGGCAGCGCGATGATCAGGCCGAGTGCCCGCGGGATCACCAGCACTTCGATCGGATCGACGCCGGTGGCCTTGAGCGCGTCAACCTCCTCGTTGAGGCGCATCGCGCCGATCTCGGCCGCAAATGCGCTGCCACTGCGCCCCGCCACGATGATGGCCGTGAGCAGCACGCCCAGCTCGCGCAGCACGCCGACCGTCACGAGATCGACGACGAAGATGTCCGCGCCGAACTTGAGCAGCTGCTGCGCGCCCATGTAGGCGATGATGACGCTGATCAGGAAGGCGATCAGCGCGACGATGGGGACGGCGGTGATGCCGGTGTCGTAGACATGCCGCGCGATCGACGCCGGCCGCCAGGCCCGCGGCCGCGTGAACGCACGCAGCACGGACAACGTGACTTCGCCGATGAAGGCGATGCCGGCCACGAAGCCCCGCCAGCGGTCGACCACGCGGCGGCCCAGGGCCGACACCGGGCGGAACTCCTCGTCGACGGCCGGCGCGATCGAGGGCTCGTCGCTTTCGCCCAGCGTTTTCGCGACCAGCCGCAGGGGCTCGGGCATCGCGTCCACGTAGCGCAGCGCGGCCCCCGCCGCCGTGGCCCGCTGCGCGAGTTCTCGCAGCAGCCAGCCCCCGGCCAGGTCCATGCTCTCCACGCCCTGCGCGCGAACCTGGACCTCGCGGGCCGACTCCAGCGGCAGTGCGGCCAGCTCGGCCTCGATGGCGCGCACCGCCGTGCCGCGCCAGTGACCGTGCAGCTGCACTTGCAGCACGCCGTCCTGCGTGGCGCTCTCGACGTACATCAGCGCCCGGCTCCGTTCGCTCCGTTAAGATCGCGTGAGTCTAGCAGCCACGCCGGGAGGCCCGCATGACCACACTCGGAACACCGTTCGCCCGCAACGCCACGCGGCTGATGATGCTGGGCGCGGGCGAGCTCGGCAAAGAAGTCGTGATCGAGGCCCAGCGACTCGGTATCGAAGTCATCGCGGTCGATCGCTATCCGAACGCGCCGGCCATGCAGGTGGCGCATCGCTCGCACGTCATCAACATGCTCGACCCGCAGGCGCTGCGCACCCTGGTGGAGAGCGAGCGACCGCATTTCATCGTGCCGGAAATCGAGGCGATCGCCACCGCCGAGCTGCTCGCGCTGGAGCGCGAGGGCCACACGGTGATTCCGACCGCGCGGGCCGCCCGCCTGACGATGGACCGCGAGGGCATCCGTCGCCTGGCGGCGGAAGAACTGGGGCTTGCGACCTCGCCCTATCGCTTCGCCGGCACCCAGGCCGAGTACGCGGCCGCGATCGACGCCATCGGCACGCCCTGCGTCGTCAAGCCGGTGATGTCGAGCTCGGGCAAGGGCCAGAGCGTGGTGCGTTCGGCCGCCGATGCGCAGGGCGCATGGGAATACGCGCAGGCCGGCGGCCGCGCCGGCGCCGGGCGGGTGATCGTCGAGGGGTTCATTCCGTTCGACTATGAAATCACCCTGCTGACGGTGCGGCACGCCACCGGCACTGCGTTCTGCGCACCCATCGGCCACCTGCAGATCGACGGCGACTACCGCGAGTCCTGGCAACCCCATCCGATGACGCCGCGCGCGCTGGCGGAGTCCGAGCGGATTGCACGGACGGTGACCGAAAGCCTCGGCGGTCGCGGGCTGTTCGGCGTCGAGTTGTTCGTGCGGGGCGACCAGGTGTGGTTCAGCGAGGTGTCACCGCGTCCACACGACACCGGCATGGTCACGCTGATCTCGCAGGATCTCTCGGAGTTCGCGCTGCACGTCCGCGCGATCCTCGGGCTGCCGATTCCGAATATCGCGCTGCACGGCCCGTCCGCGTCCGCCGCAATCCTGGTCGACGGGGACAGCGCCGACGTCCGGTTCGGCAGCCTCGAGCCGGCGCTGCGCGCACCGGACACGGCGCTGCGACTGTTCGGCAAGCCGGAGGTGCGCGGCCACCGCCGCATGGGCGTCGCGCTTGCGCGCGCGGCCGACATCGAAACCGCGCGCGCGAAGGCACGCGCCAGCCGCGACGCGGTGCTGGCGGGCGTCCGGCTGTGAGCGGAGCGCGGGCGAGCCAGGCCGGCGCGGAGCCGGCCAGCCCCGAAGCGGTCGGCGAGCGGCTTGTTGGAACCTGGCGCCTGCAGTCGCGGGTTGACCGCGATCGCGACGGCCGCGTCGTGCCGGACCCCACGATAGGCGTCGACCCGCTCGGCTACCTGGTCTATGACCGCAGCGGCCACATGCATGCGCAGATCATGGCGCGCGATCGCGTCCGCGGCGCCGCCGCAGTGCTGCAGTCGGGCGATGGCGACGCGGCCTCGTACCTGGGTGGCTACTACGCCTACTTCGGGCGCTACGAGATCGACGCCGGCTCCGGGCGGATCCTGCACCATCTCGACGGCTCGCTGGCCGCGCAGGACGTCGGCCGCACCATCGCACGGGCGTTCACGCTGGCGAACGACACCCTGACACTGAGCTTCGAGCACGGCGCCGCACCAGCGGCGCGCCTGACGCGCACGCTGGTCTGGCGGAAGATCTGCCGGTGACCGCAGCGGACCTGCCGTTCTCGCCGGCCTGCGCCCGCAACCAGGACCCGATCCTGGCGCTGTTGCGAACCGAGTTCGCCGCGTGTCGCGCCGTGCTCGAACTCGGCAGCGGCACCGGGCAGCATGCCGTGCACTTCGCGTCCCAGCTTGCGCCAATGACCTGGCAGCCCAGCGACCGCGCCGAGAACCTGCCGACGATCGCTGCGCGCGTCACCATCGCGCGCCTGCCCAACCTGCTCGCGCCGATCGAGTTCGACGTAACAAGGCCGCCCGCCGGCCTGCCCCGGTTCGACGCCGTGTTCAGCGCCAACACGCTGCACATCATGGCCTGGCCGCAGGTCGAGCAGTTCTTCCAGGTCGTCGGGCGCGCGCTGCGGGACCACCCCGCCCCCGCCACGCTTGCCGTATACGGCCCCTTCCGCTATTCGGGCGAGTTCACTTCGGCCAGCAACGCCGAGTTCGACCAGTCACTGCGGCAGCGCTACCCCGCCGGCGGCATCCGCGACTTCGAGGCGGTCGATTCACTGGCGCGGGCACAGGGACTCCGCCTGCGGGCAGATCACGCGATGCCGGCTAACAATCAGCTGCTCGTCTGGAGCAAAGCCCCGGACGGCTACCAGGGCAGTTCGCCGCCCGCGTAGTCCCAGAATCGCCCGGTCTTTTCCAGCGTCAGCGCGTCGATGATGCCGACGACCTTGGCCGCGGCCTCGTCGACCGGCTGCAGCGGGATGCGGGCGCCTTTCATCATGTCGGTTGCGACCGGCCCCGGGTTGATCAGTGCCACCGCGACGCCGTCTTTCTGCACTGCGAACGCCAGGTTGCGCATGGTCATGTTCACGGCAGCCTTGCTGGCCCGGTACCAGTATGAGCGCGCCGCGTTGACGCTTCCGACCGAGCCCTCGCTCGAGGAGATCGTCACCAGCTTCTTCTGCGTGCCGGCGAGCAGGTTCGGCATCAGGACCTCCGAGATCTTCATCGGGCCGATCATGTTGGTCTCCATGACGTCCCGGGCGACCGCGTAGTCCAGCTTGCCGAACACCTGCGCGGCCCGATCGCCCGTGACACCGGCATTGTTGATCAGCAGGTCGATCGGCCGGCCGCGCAGCTTTGCGGCGAGCCCATCGATCTGCGCGTGATCCTTGACGTCCAGCGCCTCCACGGTCAGATCGGGATCGGCGGCGGCCAGCGCGCGCAACGCCGCGGCCTCCTCCGGTCGGCGCGCCGTTGCGATGACCTTCCAGCCGCGTTCCAGATAGATGCGGGCGAGACTGAGGCCGATGCCCCGATTTGCGCCCGTGACGAGAACCGTCGCGGGCGCCGCTGCGGGCTGCCCCGCGACCGCGGCGCTGGCGGCCGGTCCTGGCACGGCGCCCTGGGCAAGCAACGCAACAGACATCACTACAGTGAACACTCGGCGACTCGACGCTGGCATGTGGATTCCTCTCCTGGGTTCTGCCGATCCTCGGTCCTGCCGGCCGCTGATCCTTGGCGCGAGTCTCGCAAGCTACGCCGGACTGCGCCACTATGAGCGCATGCGTCTGATCGACCTGAGTCACACCGTCGAGCACGGCCTGGTCACGTACAAGGGCCTGCCGGCGCCGTTGATCTGCGATTACCTCTCGCGCGAGGCGTCGCGTAAGCTGTATGGGCCGGGCACCGAGTTCCAGATTGGCCGCATCGACATGGTGGCCAACACGGGCACCTACCTCGACTCCCCATTCCATCGCTACGACACCGGCAAGGACCTGGCCGAGCTGCCGCTGGAGTCGCTCGCCCAGTTGCGCTGCGTCGTCGCACGTCTCGACCCCGAGCAATGGGCCAGCAACCGCGCCATCGACTCGCTGCCGATCGGCCGCGCCGATGTGCGCGGCAGCGCGGTGCTGATCCAGACCGAGTGGGACCGACACTGGCGCAGCGACGCCTACTTCGAAGGTCACCCGTACATCACAAGCAGTCTCGCGCAGTGGCTGGCCGACGCCGGCGCGGCGCTCGTGGGCATCGACTCCTACAACATCGATTGCACCGATGGCGGCGAACGGCCGGCCCACTCCACGCTGCTCGGCAAGGACATCCCGATCGTCGAACACCTGACCGGCCTGTCCGGTGTGCCGAAGTACGGCGCGCGCTTCTCGGCTGTCCCGGTGAAGGTGGCAGGCATGGGCACGTTCCCGGTGCGGGCCTACGTCAGCGTGGACGAATAGCCTCGGCCAGCGTGCCCGGGAACTCTGCGTCCAGATCGCGGCGCAGCGCCGCCGGAAGACCTTCGAGCCTGGGCGTGCTGGTCCCGTTGCCGACGAACAGGATGTGCCCCGGTGAGCCATGCATGTTCATCCACGTCTGCCACTCGGCGACCAGGTTGTGCGAGGTGGTGTGCGGGATGTGCGCCGTGGACACCGAGCGCACATCGGCTACGGAAGCGGTGTAGGTGAGCAAGTCCGCTTCGAGCTTCCACCAGGTCGTGTCGGGCGGCTTGAAGCGCGCGAAGCTGGCGCGGCGTATCCACACCTGCCCGCCCATGACGCTGTGCTCGAAACGCAGCGGCTTGCCGGCGTCCGAGGACTCCACGGGGAATGGCGTCGGTCCGGGGCGCGCGCCGTCGCGCGTGAGAACCTGCTCGCTGACCGGGCTGGCGCGCGGCGGACACTGGACGGTCTGGCCGGTGTAGGGATTCACCAGGGCACGGATCAGCGCGCCGGATTCGACCTCCGTGTAGTAGGTCCAGCTGCGCGAGCGGATCGTGACGGCGCCATCGCTACCGACACTGGCGTGACGCGCGGTGCAGCTGCGATAGCCGTACAGGCGGCGCGCGAAGTCGGCCAGGGTGACGTCATCGGACTGCGGGCGGAAGCCGAACACCATGCCACTCTGGACGTTGTAGTGCGTGCCGCCGCGCAGGTCGGCGATCAGTCGCACCCAGGTACGGAGCGCGAAGTCGGGATCGTCGAAGGGCAGCAACGCGTCCGGCTGCTCCGCGCGGGCCGTTGCCGCCCGCGTAACGCCCATTGCCGCGGCAACGCCGGCCATCGTCACGAGCTGGCGTCGATCGAGTGTGCTCATGTCGCAACCCTTCGGGTGGCCTTGCGGCCCGTTGGCGGCGCAAAGCGTCGTCGCAGAATCCCGCGGCACAGCCGCACCAGCCGAGCCGCATC
The DNA here is from genome assembly GCA_031431655.1 of Gammaproteobacteria bacterium. Taxonomy (GTDB): domain Bacteria; phylum Pseudomonadota; class Gammaproteobacteria; order Steroidobacterales; family Steroidobacteraceae; genus UBA964. The sequence continues at coordinate 6,997 of JANPDV010000391.1, forward strand.
GCTGCGCACGCGCGGCGTCGGTGCGCCGATCACGAGCGCGAAGCCCCCGCCCGTTGCCGCGCGCGGCAATGGAAACGCGACCGCCCCCACACCGGGAATCATCAGGTCGTAGGTAACGAGGTACCCCCGCCGCCGCGCGGCGACGAGATCGAGCGCGGCCTGCGCGGCATCGAAACGGTAGCGCGGTTCGCGCCGGCGGACCTCGTCGATCACGCGCTGTGCCTCGGCATCGCTGCCGGTGGCAAGTACGGCACGGCCGGCCCCGCTGCACGGCAGCGGCGCGGCGCGGCCACTCTGCATCACGATGCTGCCCGGCAAGGTGCCGAGTGCAAAGTGTTCAATCTGCAGGTGCAGCCCGTTCGCGCAGCACAGGCTCGTGGTTTCGCAGGTGGCGCGGGCAACCTCATCGACGAGATCGTGCAGCCGTCGCGCCGGCAGGTCCGCCGCACCGAGCCAGCCGGCCAGCTCGCCAAGTCGCGCGCTCGGGAAATAGCTGCGCGCCGCGCGATCGAAGCTCAGGTACCCCAGCGCGGCGAGTTCCCGCGCCAGCACCAGCGCGCTGGCCTGCGGCAGGCCCAGGGCGGTCTCGATGGCGGTGGCGGTGAGGGGCCGGCGCTCCCGGCGGAACAGCTCCAGCAGCGCGAAGGCGCGGCTGACGGACTTGCTGATGGCGGTGGACATCGTAAGCCATGATATTATCAATACAGGATGCCACATCAGCAAACTAATGTGCTGGAAGCCTCCGCGAGCGACTCGCTGCCGTTCGCGCTGCGCGCCGGCTGGGGCGTCGGCGGCCTCGGGTCGTACACGATTCTTTCCACCAGCTCGCTGCTGCTGCTGTTCTTCATGACCACGGTGCTCGGCATCGAGGCGGCACTCGGTGGCACCATCCTGTTCGCCTGCAAGCTGTACGACATGGCGCTCAACCCCATCGTCGGCACGCTGAGTGACCGCACACGCTCGCGCTGGGGCCGCCGTCGACCGTATCTGCTGCTGGGCGGCGCACTGGCCTTCACGGCGCTGGTGTGGATGTTCAACATCCCCGCTTCCAGCGACCAGGCCGTCACCATTGCGTCGGTCGTGGGTTCGCTGCTGCTGCTGGCCACGGGCTACACGTTCTTCAACGTGCCCTACCTGTCGATGCCAGCGGAAATGACCACCAGCTCGCACGAACGCACCGTACTGATGTCCTACCGCGTGTTCTTCGTCTCGGTCGCCACGATTGTCAGCACCGGGGCCGCGCCCGCGCTGGTGCAGTACATGGGTGGCGGCGCGCCGGGGTACGCCGCGATGTCATGGCTGGTGGGCGGCACCTGCTTTGTCGCCATGCTGGCCTGCTTCCTCGGCACGGCGGGCGCACGGTTCGCCGAGGGTTCGTCGCAGCGGCCCGGCTTCGCCGAGCAGGCACGCCTGGTGATCGCCAACCAGCCGTTCCGTGTGTTCATCGCCGCCAAGTTCCTGCAGCTCGTCGGGCTGTCGTCGTCTTCGGTCGCGCTGCCGTTCCTGATGAGCACGGGGCTGGGCCGTGGCGGGTACGGACTGGCCACGTTCGGCGTCGCGAGCACCGCCGGCACGATGCTGTCCATGCCCGGGTGGGTTGCCCTGGCGAAGCGCTTCGGCAAGCGCAACGTCTACATCGCGTCGATCCTGGTGTTCGCACCGGTCACGGCGTCCTGGATGCTCGCGACACCGCAGGAGAGCACGTTGCTTTTCGTGGTTCGCGCGCTGCTGCAGGGCACGACGGCGGGCGGCATCATGCTGCTCGGCACCTCCCTGTTGCCGGACTGCGCCGAATACGACTTCCGCAGCACCGGGCTGCGGCGCGAAGGCCTGTACTCGGGCTTCTACAGCTTTGCCGAGAAGACCGCGTTCGCGATCGGTCCGCTGCTGGCGGGCTGGATTCTCAGCAGCGGCGGCTTCATCAAGTCCGCAGGCGGCGCGGCGCCCGTGCAACCGCAGAGCGCCATCGATGCGGTGTTCATCGTCGCGGCACTGGTGCCGGCGCTGGCGCCGGTGCTGAGCATTCCGTTCCTGCTGCGCTACCGCCTGACGCCGGCGCAGCTAGCGACGACGACGCTGCGACCGGAGGGCTGATGCAGTACGAACTGGAACAACGCGGCCGCGCCTCGCTGGACTTCCTCGCGGCGCTCGGCGGCGCGTATCACAGCTCACGACAGCGCGTCGTCAAGGAGCTGCGGCTGCGCAACGACGACCTCGCCGACGTCCTCGACGCGCGCCTGGCGCAGTTCGAGGCGGCACTGGCCGCAGCGCCGACCTATCCGTACTACCGGGGCATTCGGCGCTGGTACGCCCGCTCGCATGGCCCGATCGCGATGGAGAGCTTCGAGGCATCGCGTGCCCGTCTGCAGCCGGCGCTGCGCGCGCTGCGCGAGGGTCCCACAACGCTGGAAGCGACGCTGGGCGACGCCGTGCCGGACTACTGGCGCGGCGTCGCGTTTCACGGCACGGGCACCTGGGACGGTCACGATCACATGGGTTTCGTGCACGGCGAACTGGTGCACCGTCGCCTGGTGGCCCGCAACTTCGGCGGCGATATCTACGAACAGCGACGCGATATGCTCGCCGAGCTGCGGCAACCCGGCTATCGACGGATTCTCGAGCTCGGCACCAGCTCCGGTCAGTTCACGGTTGCGCTGTCGCGCCAGTATCCGCATGCCAGCATCACCGGCGTCGACCTCAGCGTGCGCATGCTCGAGCAGGCGCAGCGGATCGCGCATCAGCACGGCTACGCCTGGCAGCTGTACCAGCGCGCCGCGGAGGCCACGGGCTTTGCCGACGAATCCTTCGAACTGGTGGCAGGCTACGCGGTCGGCCATGAGCTGCCCGCAGCGAGCTTCGATGCCCTGCTGCAGGAAGCCTTCCGCGTGCTGACGCCGGGCGGCGAGCTGCTGCTCGGCGATGTCGTGCCCTTCCAGGCGCAGGACAAACTGGCGCAGTGCTGGGCACAGCACGAGGCGGACCACGGCGGCGAGCCTTACTGGCGCGAGTTTGCGAGCCGCGACCTCGCGGCGGCCGCGCGGGCCGCGGGCTTCGAACAAGCGCGCTACTTCGGCCACGGCGAGCGCAAGCACCCCTTCATCCTGCACGCTCACAAGCCGCGCGGCGCATCGAGCGCCGGGCGCGCGGCGGCCGCCGCGGCCGCGGCAGGCGTACGATGAGTACGGCGTCCGCGGACTGGGTGCCGGCGTTTCTTGCGATGGCGCGCGAGCTCTGGGTGCTGAGGGACCGCCAGCGCGTACTGGAAACGCTGCTCGCCGAACGCGACGTGGTTGCGGCGCGAGCGGTGGACCTCTATCAGCCGTCGCCCCAGCTCCAGGCACAGATCGATGCTGAGTGTCGCGAGTTCATCCAGCGTCTCGCGACCGAGATCCGCTCTGCCGCACCGGAGCCCGCGGCAGGCACTACGCACAACTCGACGGTGCCGTGAGACTGCGGCCGACGCTGCGGCTGCTGTTGACGCTGGCTGCGCTCACGGGCGGCCACGCCCACGCCGACGACATCTGCGGCGCGTACTCGGGCGCGCCGTTCCAGCCCTCCTCGCCCGCGATCGCGGCAGCGGTGCAATCGCTGCTGAAGCTGCCGGACGCGCCGACGGTCATCAACGCGATCGACCCGGTGGCAGCGGCTGGCAACCTGCCCGCCTACTGTCGCGTCCGCGCCCTGATCGCGCCGCAGGTCAACTTCGAGCTGCGACTGCCGGCCAGGGTGTGGAACGGCAAGCTGCTGATGCAGGGCTGCGGCGGCATGTGCGGCTGGCTCAACATGGGCGCCACCGAAGACTCGCTCGAACGCGGCTACGCCGTCGTCAACACCGACATGGGCCACGCGGCGCCGCCGGCTGTCGCGAGCTGGGCCTACAACAATCGCGCCGCGGAGCTGGATTTCGCCTATCGCGCCACCTATGCGACGGCGATCGCCGCGCGTGCGATCGTCGCGCAGTTCTACGCCCGCGCGCCGCAACGCGCCTACTTCAACGGCTGCTCGACCGGCGGCCGCCAGGGCATGCTGGCGGCGCAGCGCTTCCCGGAATTGTTTGACGGCATCATCTCGGGCGCTCCCGTGCTGAACCAGACCGGCACCGGCATGCTGCATCTGCTGTGGTCGGCCCGCGCGAACGTCGGCACCGATGGCAAGCCGATCCTGTCGACGACCAGGCTCGCCGCAGTGCGCGAGCGCGTGCTCGCGGCCTGCGACCGCATTGATGGCGTTGCCGATGGGGTGCTGCCGGATCCGCGAGCCTGCAACTGGCAGCCCGAGTCGATGGCCTGCGGCGCGGCGACAAGTGCCGCGGAGTGCCTGAGCCCCGCCGAACTCGGCGCGCTGCGCAAGCTGTACGACGGCGCGAGTACCCGCGACAGCAAACCGGCGTGGCACGGCGGCGGGCTGCAGAAAGGCTCCGAGTACACCTGGTCGCCGGTGTTCGTCGGCGACGCCGGACGGCATGGCGCGGTCATCGAGTCGCCGGGACTGGTCGGCCAGCTGCTGCAGTTCAAGATCTTCTACGACGACCCGGGCCCCGGCGCCACGATCTTCGACTTCGATTTCGACCGCGACATCCCGCGGCTCGCACTGACGGAGAATTTCTACAATGCGCAGAACCCGGACCTGCGCCGCTTCAAGGCGCGCGGCGGCAAGCTGCTGCTTTACCACGGCTGGGACGACACCGAAGTCACGCCCGGCAACACCGTGGACTACTACGAGCTGGCGACGCGGACGATGGGCGGCCGCGCCGACACGGTCGACTTCTTCCGCATGTTCATGGTGCCAGGCATGAGCCACTGCCGCCGCGGCAACGGTGCCGACGCCATCGACTATCTCACGGCGCTGGAGCGCTGGGTCGAGCATGGCGAAGCGCCCGACACGCTGCTCGCACACAAGCTCGTCAAGGAGCAGTCCTACCTCGGCCTGCCTCGCCCGCGCTTTCCATTGAAGCCCGAGGAGTTCACCTGGCGCAGGCCGGTGCCCGCGTACCCGGGTGTTGCGGTGTGGAGCGGCAAGGGCGACTGGCGCGATCCCGCGCAATGGCGCACCCGGACATCTGCCCCTTCGCGAACCCCGTGAGCGGCGGTTCACGTGCGAACGCTGCCGCTGCATGCAGCGCGGCGCGCGGGCGCGCTGCGCTGGCTGCGCTGATCGTTCTGTCCGCGATGAGCCCATCCGCGATCAACGCGGCGTCGCCAGAATCGAGCGCACAGAACCGCCCCGGCGGCGTGGATGATCCGCTGTATCTTCAGCGGCTGAACCTGCGCAACTCGACCCGCGCCGACTTCGACAGCTACGACACGCTGGAGTCGGTGCCCGGCGCAGCCCGGGAACGGCCTCTGGCGATCGCGCGTGCAGCGCCCGCCGTACCGCTGCAGGCGGCACTCAGTGCGGCACGCGCCTATGCGGCGACACGCGCCTCGAGTTCCCTGATCGTCTGGCACGACGGCCGCGTGATCGAGGAGAGCTACTTTGGAGGTGGCGGTCGAGGCGATGCGATCCTGTCGCGCTCACTCGCGAAGCCGCTGGCGACCATTGCCCTGGGACGCGCGCTGGCGCTCCACAAACTGCGCTCGCTGGATCAGCCCGTCGCCGGGATCCTGCCGGAATGGCGCGCCGACCCACGCCGCGCGCGCATCACCATGCGGCAGATGCTGAGCATGACGGCCGGCTTCCTGCCGCAGGCGGTGGCGACCCGGCCCGACGACATCCTGAACCTGTCGTTCCTGCACCCGAGGCATGACGAATACCTGGTTCACGACTACCCGGTCGTCGATGAACCCGGCATGCGTTACGAGTACAACAACGCATCCTATGATCTCGTGCCGGTGCTGATCGAGCGCGCCACCGGGCAGCGCTATGCGCAGTTTCTGTCACGCGAGTTGCTGCAGCCGCTGGGCGCCGCGGGCGGCACGGTCTGGGTCAATCGGCCTGGCGGCACCGCCCATGGTGGCTGCTGCATCATGGTACCGGCACAGACCTGGCTGAGGCTCGGCGTACTGCTGCTGAATGACGGCGTCTGGGCCGGTCGCCGGCTGCTGCCGCACGGATTCGCCGCGCAGATGGCGACCGGTACCGCGGCGAATCCCTACTACGGACTCGGCGTGTTCGTCGCGGGACCGTACATCGAACGGCGCGCCTGGACGCATCCTGACCGCACTCCGCGCGAGCTGCAGGTCTGGCATTCGGAACCTTACCTGGCCGGCGATCTGTTCCTGTTCGACGGCAACGGCAACCAGGTCATGTACATCGTGCCGTCCGAGCGCCTGGTGATTCTGCGTACCGGCAAGAGCCCGCCGCGCGCGACCGGCGCGACCGAATGGGACAACGCCTTTCTGCCGAACACGATCATTCGTGGGGTTCGCGCTGCGCGCTGAGCGGCGCAACGCGCGATTCGATCGCACGCAGCGCGTTCTCGAGCCCGTCCTCCGCAGCGACTTGCTGTCCGATCAGCGCGGCCTGCCCGACCATCGCCGCATCCGCGAGCACGGCGCGCAGCGCGCCGGCAGCACGCCGCGCGTTGAACCGATGGCGCACCAGCACACGGCCGCAACCCAGCCGCGCAACACGCGCTGCATTGTCCGGCTGGTCGAATGCGAACGGCACGAGGAGCTGCGGCCGCCCGGCGCGCAGCGCCTGGCCCGTGGTGCCGACGCCGCCCTGGTGGACTACGCAGGCCGCACGCGGAAACACGACCGAATGCTGCGCGTAATCGAACACCGCGACACGCTGCGCCGCCAGGTCCTCCGCCGGCACAGCCAGCGCGTTCGCACCGGCCAGCAACAGCGCGCGACGGCCGGTCTGGCGCGCGGCCTGCAGCGCCTGTTGGTAGAAGCCGCCGGCATTGAACACCGCGGCCGATCCGAGCGTAAACACGATCGGCGGCTCACCGGCATCGAGAAAGGCCTCGAGCGCGGCGAGCCGTTCCGCGTGCAGCGGTACTCCGTCGTACCAGACGAAGCCCGTGGGCCGCACCCCGGGCGGCCAGTCCGGTTGGGCGCGCGCCAGCAATGGCGAGAACAGCGCGAGCGTCAGCTTGGCGGCGAACTTGTCCTCGAACAGCGGGTGGCGTGACGCGCTCAGTCCGAGCTCCGCGCGCAGACGGTCGAGCTCCCCGAACCACCCACGGGTCTTGCTGCGCGCGGCCCGCAGCAGCAGGCG
>JANPDV010000392.1:0-4711 GCA_031431655.1 Gammaproteobacteria bacterium
CGAGAATCCACAGACTCTCGGCCTCCGAACGCAGTACTGCGATTGGATCGACGGCACAGGGAGCGCTCCGCGGGCTTGCGGGGTCCGATCGAGCCTCGCGCGCGACGAGTTCCGCGAGCGCGCCGTCCCGCAGACGGTGCAGGATCGTGTTCCGGTAGTAGGCCGCTTCGAGTTCCCTGCCGGGCGCGATCGCCACGGCGCGCGAGGCCCCGTCGTCTGACTCGACAACGAGTCCATTGGTCGTGAGCAGGTCGAGTGTGCGGTCGAGTCCTTCGGGTGTGGCGAGTTCCCGGGCGGCGGACGTCAGCGCGGCACCCTGGTCACCGAGCTGCGCGAGACCCCCCAACAGCAATTGCCGCAGGCGCGTGACCGTCAACGGCCGTGCGGGCGGCCTCGCGAGCAGGTGCAGCGTGACCAGCGCGGTGGCGGTCACCGGCATGGCTGCTTCGATTCGCCTGCACACCTCGCGCGCCAGCTCCTCCAGCACGTGCCGGGACTCGGACGACTCGCGCGGCGGCAGGCGATCGGGCGAGCCGACGGCGGCGCGCATGGTCAGCGGTTCGCCGAAGCGCACGTAAATGCGCCCGAACTGCCCGCGCTGCTCGCGCACGAAGCGCACCAGCCAGCCGAGCGTCTCGGCGCGCTTGCCGGCGCCGCGCGCTTCGCGGGCGTACTCGGCCGCGTCGCGCAGCAGGTCATACGCGATCGCGACCGGCTGCAGCACGAGGTCGTCGCAACGGCCTTCACGCCACGCATCGACGGTGTAGACCAGCAGCCCGAGTCGCGGCGGGCCCAGCACCCCGGTACGCGACCGCGTGCCCTCGATGAACCACTGCAGCGGTTGCCGGCGCTCGATCAGCGTGCCGAACTGCTGTCGAAGCGCGAACGCGTAGGCGGCATCGTGCCCCGCGCGACGGATGAAAACGCCGTTCGCGCGCCGCCAGACCTGCCCGATGGGCCAGAAGGCCATGTTGATACCGGCGAACACCGTGAGCGGCGGGAGCAGGTGGTCGGCGAAGCCGACCGTGAGCGCGCCGCCGTCGAGGTAGGACTTGTGGCTCGAGAGGACGACCGTCGGTTGCGTTGCGAACAGCGTACGCATGCGCTCGACCTGCGCCGGGTCGTAGTCGAGCCCGGCGTAGCCGGAGCCAAGCAGTGCCCGCCCCGCCGACACGATGCGTCGGTAGACCGACGGCGAGTGGCCTGTCCGCAGTTCCTCGAGGCAGGCCCGGGAGCGGTGGGCGACCTCCGTCGGCGGCAGGCCCAACTGGGCCACGAGCGCCGCGAGCGCCGCCGCGTAGCGTGGTGAACGCTCGACGTCCGCGGCGCGGAGGCTCCAGGGTCGCGTTGTCTTGGCGGTCATCGCGCAGGCTGCTCGGGAATCTGGCCCGCCTTACGGCAAGTCGTCGCGGGCAGAGTATGGACGAGTGCTAGAGTGCCCGCACCATGATGAGGCAGTTGAGCGCAGACGACGCAACGTTCCTTTACGCGGACAACGAACGCGCCAATGCGAACGTCACGCTGGTCCTGATCTACGACCCGGCGGGGGCGCCGCGCGGCCGCCTCCGGTTCAAGGGGCTGCTGGAACACCTGGCTTCGCGCCTGCACCGCTCGCCGCTGTTCCGTCAACGGCTGGATCGCGTGCCGCTGGACCTCGACCTGCCGTACTGGATCGAGGACGACCGCTTCGACCTCGAGTATCACGTGCGGCACGTCGCGCTGCCGGAACCGGGCGACTGGCGACAGTTCTGCATCCAGGCGTCGCGCGTCCACGCGCGGCCGCTCGACCTGTCGCGACCGCTGTGGGAGCTCTACCTGGTCGACCGCCTCGACAGCATCGACGGACTGCCCGAGAACAGTTTCGCTGTGCTCCTCAAGTTGCACCATGCGGCATTGCACGGTCACGAAGGCGCGGACGTCGCGACGCTGCTGCACGACCTCGCGCCGGATGCGCCGAAACCGTCGCCACCCGAGCCGTGGTTTCCAGCCTCGCCACCGGCCACCGCCGAAGTGCTGCTGCGAGCGCTGCAGCACAATCTTTCCGCGCCCGTGCTGGGCCCCCGCCCGCTCGCCCGTGCACTGACAGCGCTCGCCCCGCGGCTGCTGACGTTCCTCGGCGACGCGGTGCGTCACCCGGAGGACTATCCGAGCGCACGCTTCAACGCCGAGGTCTCGCCGTACCGCGTGTTCGATACCCGCCGTTTCGAGGCGGCACAGATCGCGGAGATCTGCGGACTGGTCCGCGGCGCGACCGCCGACGACGTCGTGCTCGCGGTCTGCGGTGGGGCGCTGCGCAACTACCTGCTGCGCGACGACGAGCTTCCCGCGCAGAGCCTGGTCGCGCTCGCGCCGCCGTCGCTGCACGGGACGGTCGACGGGGCCGGCGACTGGGAGAGCGGGCTGCGGCGCGTGGCGCTGGCCACCGACGTCGCGTCGCCGCTCGAGCGGCTGCGGCGCATCGTGCGCGCGGCTGCCGCGGAGCGACGCCGGGATACGCCGCACGGTGCGACCACGCAGCGCGACACGCCGCCGCCCGAGGCGCACGCGCCGGCGGCGGTGCTCGGTCTTGCGGCGCGGGCGCTGACCGCGGCTGCGCCCGCCGCGGGCCGGGGCGTGACCATCGCGAACTGCACGATCGTGAACGCGCCCGGGCCGGGAGTGCCGCTGTATCTGCAAGGCGCACGCATGGCCTATTTTTCGGCGATGACGCCGATCGCGGACGGTCTGGGCCTGACGATCGCCGTCACCAGCTACGACGGCCGCGTGCTCGTCTCGCCGACCGCGTGCCGCGAGCAGATGCCCGATCCGGAAGTGTTCGCGAAGTGCATTCGCGACTGCTTCGAGGAGTACCTCGCGCTCAGCCGCCGGCGGCAGGCGCCGCCCCGATCGAGTCGTGGCCGACCGCGGCCACGCCGGCGCGCAGCCGCGCCGGCAGCGCGCTGACCTCGAACGGGACCCAGCGCCCCTCGGGCTGTGCGAGCCGGTCGGCGACGATCCACAGGACGCGCGTGTTGACGGTCAGTCCGAGGTGGCTGCCCGGCACCCGGATGTTCTCGTGGTCGGACCGCTGGCCGTCGAGCGTCGCCTGCTCCGGACTCACCAGCGCGTCGGACTCGGAGTAGAGGCAGGTCGAGGGGACCGGAGGTGGGACCCGCATGGCCCGCGAGCGGGCGCGCGCCGCGTGCGTCGCGGCCGACGGACCCGCCAGCGCGCGGTACAGCGCACGCACGCCGAACGGGGCCGGCCGGTCCGGATCCTGGCGCAGCGGCGAGCCCAGCGAGATTGCGCAGCGGACACATTCGGGTGCGACGTGCGCCGCATAGAACGCGAACACGCCACCGAGGCTCCAACCGACGAGGCTGACGCGCCGGCCGTGCTTGTAGTGCATGAAGCGGATCTTCTGCTCCACCATCTCGGCGAAGCGGCGGTCGAATCCGCGGTTGCGGCCCAGGCCCCATGTCTCGACCTGGTAATTGCGCCGCGCCAGGAACATCCTCAACGGGTCCATGGCCGTGTCGCTCGCGCCGAAGCCGGGCAGCAGCAGCACAGGGTGTCCGTCGCCGGACTTGGCATCGCGCAGGGTCCCGAGCGACAGCAGGGTCGCGCCGAACTCGAACGGCATGCGAGCCTCCAGCAGCGCCAGCAGCGGCTGGGGCATCCGGGAAACCGGCTTCGGGCGCTTCAAGGCAGTACCGCGGCGTTCCAGTACCGACCCTGGGTGAGCAGCCGACGCAGCTCGTGCTTCAGCACCTTGCCCTGCGGGCTCAGCGGCAGCTGCTCGATGAACTGCAGGAAGCGCGGCGCCTTGAAGTGCGCCAGCCGCTCGCGGCAGCGCCCGATGCCCTGGGCCTCGGTCAGGGTGCGGCCCTGGCGCAGCTGCACGAACGCGCAGCCCACCTCGCCCCACCTCGGGTCCGGGATGCCGATCACGGCTGACTGGCTCACTTCCTCGAAACTGTCGATCACGTCCTCGATCTCGGCGGGGTAAACGTTCTCACCCCCTGAAATGTACATGTCCTTGATCCGGTCGACCACGTACAGCGTCCCATCGGCGGTGATGAAGCCCGCGTCGCCCGACCGCAGCCAGCCGTCCGCGGTGAACGCGGCCGCCGTCGCCTCGGGGTTGCGCCAGTATCCAGGCGTCACGCCCGGGCCACGCACCAGGATCTCGCCGCGCACGCCGCGCGGCAGTTCGCGCCCCGCGGAATCCCCGATCCGCAGTTCCACGTGCATCAGCGGGTGCCCCGCCGAGCCGATCTTCTCGTGCGCCAGTTCCGGGGGGCAGAAGGCGACGCTGAAGGCCTCCGTCATCCCGTAGGACTGAGAGAGCCGCACGTTCTTGCGGTCCCAGGTCTCGAGCAGCGGCCGCGGCACCGGCGCGGCCCCGACGCCGGCGACCTCGAGCGTCGGGAACGCCGCCTCGCGAAACTCGGGCAACTGCGCGAGCAGGATGTAGGTCGTCGGCACGCCGACCGTGTGCGTGATGCCGACGTCCGGATCGCTCAACAGCCGAAACGCCTCGCGCGTATCCCACTCCTGCATGACGAACACGCTGGCGCCGTAGTGGAACGATGGCGTCGTCAATGCGTTGAGGCCCGCGGAATGGAAGAACGGCGCATAGGTCAGCGTGCGCGCGTGCGCTCGCAGCCGCGCATGCAGCGCTGCGTGCAGCACGATGTTCTGCGTCATCCGGTGCGTGTAGACCACGCTC
>JANPDV010000393.1:0-1952 GCA_031431655.1 Gammaproteobacteria bacterium
TGCCGTGCACCGGCACCCAGCGCTCGCCGAGCGGGCTGCGCACGTTGTACAGCGGCATGAACGGCATCGCGTTGGCGACGGTCGGCACCGTCGCCGGCACCTCAGCGCCGTAGGGCTGCAGCGCTGCGCGCAGGCGCGCCACAGCCGCGCGACAGCTTGCGTCGTCGATGCCGTCGACGATCCAGTGCGCCGAGAACACCGCCTCCTTCAGGAAGCCGCGGCCGGCGAACGCCATCTTGACCATCTGCTTGAGGCCGTCGACCAGGTTGCGCGAGGTCTTCCAGACGGCGAGTGCCGATTGCATCGCGGTCGCCGCGTCGGCCTTGCCGAGCTGGCCCTGCTGCAGCGTCGGGTCGAGGCCAAAGTTCGTCAGATTGAGGCCCTGGCGCGCCGCCGCCTCCATGCCGCGGGCCATGCTTGCGAAGTCCCTGAAGCCGAAGGACAGGCCCATGACGAACTCATTGCGCGGCATCAGTCGCAGGCTGACGGTGGTCTTGACGCCGAGCGCGCCGCAGTCGCCCATGAAGAGGCCAGTAAGGTCCGGACCGTACGAGCGCAGGAACGGCACGGAGTTGGCTGCGCCCCAGCTGCCGGTGCGGATCACGTCGCCGGTGCCGGTGACGACCTCCACGCCGAGCGGGCTCTCGCCCGACACACCGAATACTCCGGTGCCCCAGGTTACGCTGTTCTGGGACAGCGACCCGCCGACAGTGGCGGCGAGGCCTGAGAACGGGCCGTAGAACGGGGTGCGCAGCCCCTTGGTCTTGAGCGCGTCATTGAGCCGCGCCCAGGTCACACCCACCTGCACGATCACGTACATGTCGCGCTCGTTGATCTCGACGATCTGGTCCATGCGGGAGGTGTCGATCGTGATCGAGCCGACCTCTGCCGGTGCGTAGCCGTCCGTGTACGACGCGCCGCCGCCCCGCGCCACGACTGCAACTCCCTCCGCGGTGGCGAGCTGGACCAGCTGGCTCACATCCGCCGTCGAAGCAGGGCGCACCACCGCGAGCGGCAGCTGGCCGGCGCGATAGATGTCGGTCGAGTAGAACTCACGCTCGACCGGGTCCGTGAGCACATGGTCGCGGCCCAGCAGCGCCTGCAGGCGATCCACCAGGGGGTGGGTGACCACACGAAGTTCAGCGTTCATGGCTGTTCTCGCTTGTTGTTTTCCAACGATGCGTCGGTCGGTCGGCCGGCACGCGTGGCGCGCCGGGCAGGCCGGCTGCTCGCGTCAGCGTCCGGCTTGCGCCGGACGATGGTGGTGATGCGGTGGATCGCGCTGCTGCTCCGCAAACATCTGGCGGATCTTGGTGGCAGTGTCACGCAACTTGGGCAGGAAGCGCTCGACACCCATCTTGAGTGGTACGGCGGTGCTCGAGAAGCGGATCGTCACCGCCGCCAGCACGCGCTCGTCAACCATGATCGGCACCGCGATGCTGATTTCGTCCGACACGCGACGCGGTCGGGTTGCCGAGGCGTACCCCTGCAGCTTGGCTTCATTCAACAGCTTGGCGACTTCTGCCTTGTTGCGCGCAAGCTCGTCCTCTTCCCGGTTCGAGCGCGCGAGGATTTCAAGCAGCGAATCGCGCTGCGTCGGTGACGAGAAAGCCAGGTAGACGCGGCCTGAGCTGGAGGTCAGCAGCGGTACGCGGAAGCCGGCCGAGTAGCGCTCGACGGCGAGCGGGCTGCGGTGATCGGTGGATTCGCGCACCATCATCGACGTGCCGGACAGCGACGCAATGGCTACGGGCCAGACGATGTCCTTGCCCAGCTCGTAGATGTACGGCCGCGCAATCTGCGTGACCCAGGCCTCGTCATCGAAGCCGTCGGAAAGGCCGCGAACCATGATGGTGAGGCGGTAGCGATCGTCCGTTGTATCGCGGTACACGTAACCGGCGTGGCTGAGGGTCTCCAGGATGCGGTAGGTGGTGGTGCGTGGGAGCTTGATC
>JANPDV010000394.1:0-7682 GCA_031431655.1 Gammaproteobacteria bacterium
GACGGACGTGACGGGGACGATCGAGTTGCCGGGCGACACGGAGATGGTGATGCCGGGCGACAACATCAAGATGACGGTGGAGCTGCTGGCTCCGATCGCGATGGAAGACGGGCTGCGCTTCGCCATCCGTGAGGGTGGTCGAACCGTCGGCGCCGGCGTCGTCGCCAAGATCCTCAAGTAAAGGACGCTGACATGGCCAACCAGAACATCCGAATCCGGCTGAAGGCATTCGATCACCGGCTGATCGACACTTCGGCCAAGGAAATCGTCGAGACGGCGAAGCGCACCGGCGCAACCGTCCGCGGTCCTGTTCCGCTGCCGACCAAGATGGAGCGCTTCACGCTGCTGGTCGCACCGAACGGCGACAAGGACGCCCGCGACCAGTTCGAGCTGCGTACGCACAAGCGGTTGATGGACATCCTCAATCCGACGGACAAGACGGTGGATGCCCTGATGAAGCTCGAGCTGCCCGCGGGCGTCGAGGTCAACATCAAGGTCAATTGACCGGGGCGGGAGCGCCGTAACGGCGTTCCCGCGTGGTCGCGCGGTCCTCGAAACAGGATTTTATTGCGCGAACGTCTGGCAGGGCCCTCGGCGGTTGCAGATCGCACTGCAGCAGCTCTTGCGCCCTCCCGGTCCCGCGCTTACACTGCGCGCCCTTTTGTCGCCCCGGCCTGCCCGGGGTGGCCGCTTCAGGCGGCATCGGGCGCGGTTGGTGAGGCCGGTTTTTCCGGCGCAAACCAAGACCACTCGAGCAAGAACGTCGCGGCGTGCCTCGTCGCAGCGTGCTTGTCCGAACGTGTCTTTCAGCCAGCCGCTCCTCCCGGTCAAAAGCGAACGAACGAATGATGCGCATACCCATCGCAGTGTGCGCGCGAGAGGTGTCTGAATGGCTATTGGACTCGTCGGCCGCAAGGCCGGCATGACACGCGTGTTCACGGAAGCGGGCGACACCGTTCCCGTCACCGTGATCGAAGTGCTGCCCAACCGGGTCACGCAGATCAAGTCGGTCGAGCGGGACGGCTACAGCGCCGTCCAGGTCGCTTTCGGGTCGCGCCGTCCGCAGCTGCTCGGCAAGGCCGTTACAGGCCACTACGCCAAGGCCAAGGCCGCGCCGGGCCGCGGCCTGCACGAGTTCCGCCTTACCGCCAAGGATCTCGCCTCCACCGACGAGCCAAAACTCGAGGTGGGGCTGGAGTTCAAGGTCGACCGTTTCAAGGTGGGCCAGGTCGTCGATGTCACGGGCACGACCATCGGCAAGGGCTTCGCCGGCACGATGAAGCGCCACAACTTCGCGGGCCACCACGCGACGCACGGCGTCTCCCTGTCGCACCGTACTCCGGGCTCGATCGGCCAGCGCCAGACCCCGGGCCGCGTGTTTCCTGGCAAGCGCATGTCCGGTCACATGGGCGTCGTTCGCCGCACCGTCGAAAACCTGAAGGTTGTCGAGGTGGATGCCGAGCGCAACCTGCTGTTGATACGTGGGGCGGTGCCGGGCTCGGAGGGCGGTCAAGTCATCGTGCGTCCGTCGGTCAAGGCAGCTCGTCAGGCCAACCGCAAGCGCGTCGCGCCGACCAAGGCAGCTCCTTCGGCCAAGCCGGGCGCGGCCAAGTCGGGCGCGGCGAAGCCGGCGGCGGCCAAGCCTGCCCCGGCCAAGAAATAAGCGCGGGCTGGAGGGTTAGGCAATGAAACTGAAGATTGCAGGCGGCTCGAGCGAGATGCAGGTCTCGGACGAGACTTTCGGCCGCGAATTCAACGAAGCGCTGGTGCACCAGGTCGTCACCGCCTATCGCAACGCCGGTCGCGCGGGCAGCAAGGCGCAGCTGACGCGCGCCGAGGTGCGTGGCGGTGGCCGCAAGCCGCGTCCCCAGAAGGGCGGCGGCACCTCGCGTGCGGGCTCGATCCGCAGCCCGATCTGGGTTGGCGGTGGCCGGGCGTTCGCTGCGAAGCCGCGCGGCTTCGAGCAGAAGGTCAACCGCAAGATGTACCGCGGTGCCGTGCGCTCCATGCTCTCCGAGCTGGTGCGGCAGGAGCGCCTCGTGGTCACCGACAGCATCGCCCTGGATGCGCCGAAGACCAAGCTGCTGCTGACACGGCTGCAATCACTGTCGCTGGACAACGTGCTGATCGTCGTCGAGGCAATCGACGAGAAGCTGTTCCTCGCGGCCCGCAACCTGCCGCACGTCGATGTGCTGCCCGCTGCTGCCCTGAATCCGCTGGCGCTCGCCAGCCACGAGAAGGTCCTGATGACCGTCGGCGCCGTGAAGATGCTGGACGAGAAGCTGAAGGATATTGGCGCGGATGGCGCCGGCACTCCTGGAACCACTAACAAGCGAGTCAGCCTGCAATGAGCGCCGCCCGCACCCGTTTCAAGTCGCACGCCGGCGCCAGCCGCCTGAGCAAGGAAGGCCTGACGAACGTGCTGCTCGCGCCGCACATCACCGAGAAGACCTCGCTCGCCATGCAGAACGGCAACCAGTACACGTTCCGTGTGCGGCGTGATGCCAGCAAGCCGGACGTCAAGGCGGCCGTCGAACTGATGTTCGAGGTCAAGGTGTCGGCGGTGCAGGTCGTCAACGAAACCGGCAAGACGCGCCGCTTCGGCAAGACGCCGGGCCGCACCCAGGACTGGAAGAAGGCCTACGTTCGCCTCGCCGCGGGCCAGGCGATCGACTACGAAAACATGAGGAAAGCCTGATGGCACTCATCAAGCTCAAGCCGACTTCGCCGGGCACGCGCTTCCAGCTGCGGGTCGACAAGTCCGCGCTCTGGAAAGGTGGTCCGCTCGAATCGCTGACCGAATCCCAGAAGAACAACGGTGGCCGCAACAGCTATGGACGCATCACCACCCGCCACAAGGGCGGCGGTTCGCGCCAGAAGTACCGGCTGATCGACCTGCGTCGCGACAAGGACGGGGTGCGCGGCGTCGTCGAGCGCATCGAGCACGATCCGAACCGCAGCGGCTACATAGCGCTCGTCAAGTACATGGACGGCGAGCGTCGCTACATCCTCGCGCCCAAGGGCGTGGTGCCCGGTGACGAGATCCGTGCTGGCGCGGATTCGCCGATCAAGCCCGGCAACAGCATGCAGCTGCGGCACGTGCCGGTCGGTTCGACGGTTCACAACATCGAGCTCAAGCCCGGCAAGGGCGGCCAGCTGGCGCGCAGTGCCGGCGGCTCTGCGCAGTACACCGCGCGCGAAGGCATCTATGCCTACATCCGGCTGAAGTCCGGCGAAACCCGCAAGGTGCACGTCGACTGCCGCGCCACGATCGGTGAAGTAGGCAACGACGAACACAACCTGCGTGTCTACGGCAAGGCTGGCGCGAAGCGCTGGCGCGGCATTCGTCCGACGGTCCGCGGCCTGGCGATGAACCCGGTCGATCACCCTCACGGTGGCGGCGAGGGCAAGTCCGGCCAGGGCAACCCTCACCCGGTTTCGCCATGGGGCTGGAACACCAAGGGCAAGAAGACGCGTACCAACAAACGCACGACCCACATGATCGTGCAGCGCCGCCAGAACAAAGTGCGCTGATCCGAATTGACCTGATCCGGAAAAGACTCAAGGAGCCACCACAGTGCCTCGTTCGCTCAAGAAGGGTCCGTTCGTCGACCTGCACCTTGCCAAGAAGGTCCAGACGGCGGCGGCTCGCAACGATCGCAAGCCGATCAAGACCTGGTCGCGCCGCTCGATGGTGGTGCCGGAGATGGTCAGCCTGACGATTGCCGTCCACAACGGCCGGCAGCACATCCCGGTGCTCATCACGGAGAACATGGTCGGCCACAAGCTGGGCGAGTTCGCTCCGACGCGTACCTTCAAGGCGCACTCGGGCGACAAGAAAGTCACGGCGTCGACCTGAGATCGCCGGGAGTCATACCAAAATGGAAGTTTCCGCAAAGCTCATGTACGCGCGCATCTCGCCGCAGAAGTGCCGGCTGGTGGCCGACGTGGTACGTGGCAAGCCCGTAGGCAACGCAATCGCCACGCTCAAGTTCATGCCCAAGAAGGGCGCCGAGCTGGTGCGCAAGGTGATCGAGTCCGCCGTGGCGAACGCCGAGAACAACAACGGCGCCGATATCGACGAGCTCAAGGTCCATCGCGTCATGGTCGACGAGGCCCCGACGTTCAAGCGCTTCGCCGCACGTGCCAAGGGGCGTGGTGCGCGGATCATCAAGCGCAACAGCCATATCACGGTCGTCGTGAGCGACGGCAAGAAGGACTGATCACATGGGTCAGAAAGTCAATCCGATCGGCATCCGTCTCGGCATCACGCGCGAGTGGACATCGAAGTGGTACGCCGGCAAGAAGCAGTTTCCGCTGCATGTTCATACGGACTTCCGTGTCCGCCAGTTCCTGCGCAAGAAGCTCGCCGAGGCGTCCGTTTCCCGCATTCTGATCGAGCGCGCCTCGAACAAGATCACCATCACGATCCAGACCGCCCGGCCCGGCATCGTCATCGGCAAGAAGGGCGAGGACATCGAGAAGCTGCGCCAGGACATCGCGAAGCTGATCGGTCGCCCGATGCAGGACATCCGCGTCAACATCGCCGAGATCCGCAAGCCCGAGCTCGACGCGCAGCTGGTTGCCGACGGCATCGCGCAGCAGATCGAGAAGCGCGTGATGTTCCGCCGCGCGATGAAGCGCGCGGTGATGTCGACGATGCGCAGCGGCGCGCTCGGCGTGAAGGTTCGGATCTCGGGTCGTCTCAACGGCGGCGAAATCGCACGCACGGAAGTTGCCCGCGAAGGTCGCGTGCCGCTGCACACATTCCGCGCGGACATCGATTACGGCCTTGGCGAGGCGCACACGACCTACGGGATCATCGGCGTGAAGGTCTGGATCTTCAAAGGCGAGGTCTTCGGCCCGGATGAGATCGCGAAACCGGCTGAGGCCGAGGCAGCGCAGCCTGTCATCGTTGCCGCGCCGCCCGCTCCGCCGGCGGAAGCCGTCGTTCCGGCCGCCTGAAGCGCGTCGCCGCAGAAGATACTGAGGACTTGCAGACATGATGCAACCGAAGCGGACCAAGTACCGCAAGCAGTTCAAGGGCCGCAATGCCGGTCTGGCCACGCGTGGCAGCACCGTGGCGTTCGGCGACTTCGGGCTGAAGGCAACCCAGCGAGCCCGCATGACTGCGCGCGAGATCGAGGCTGCGCGCCGCGCGATGGCGCGTTACGTCAAGCGCGGCGGACAGATCTGGATCCGGGTGTTCCCCGACGTGCCGATCACCAAGAAGCCGCTGGAAGTGCGCATGGGTAGCGGCAAGGGCAACGTCGAGTACTGGATCGCCAAGGTCAAGCCCGGCAAGGTCCTGTTCGAAATGGAAGGCGTCGACGAGACGACCGCCCGCGAGGCGTTCCGTCTCGCCGGTGCCAAGTTGTCCGTGACCACGTCGTTCGTCAAGCGACTGGTTCGCTGAGGTCTGCAGATATGGAAGCCAAGGAACTGCGCAGCAAGAATCCAAAGGAACTCAGCGAGGAGCTGTTGAAGCTGCGTCGCGAGCAGTTTTCGCTGCGCATGCAGCGCGCGACCGGACAGACGGCGAAGTCCAGTGAGTTCCTGCGTGTCCGCCGCAGCATTGCACGACTCAAGACGGTCCTGCGCCAGATGCAGCCGACCGGAGGCAAGTGAGCATGACCATCGCAACCGAATCCGCGGCCGTTCCGGCCGTCAAGCAGCGCCTGGTGACCGGAAAGGTCGTCAGCACCAAGATGAACAAGACGATCGCCGTCGAAATCGAGCGGCTCGTCAAGCATCCGCGCTACGGCAAGTTCATGCGCCGCACCACCAAGCTGCTTGCCCACGACGAAAACAACGAGTCGAAGCCGGGCGACACGGTGTCGATCGCCGAGTGCCGGCCGCTCTCGCGCCGCAAGAACTGGCGCCTGGTCGCGGTGCTGGGGCGCGCGTCGTGATCCAGCTGCAGACCATACTGAACGCTGCCGACAACAGCGGCGCGCGCACGCTGATGTGCATCAAGGTGCTGGGCGGCACGCGCCGTCGTTATGCGACCGTGGGCGATGTAATCAAGGTGAGCGTGCAGGACGCGATCCCGCGCGGCAAGGTCAAGAAGGGCGAGGTGTACGACGCGGTAGTCGTTCGCACCGCCTTCGGCGTGCGCCGGCCCGATGGCTCGCTGATCCGCTTCGACGGCAACGCCGCGGTGCTGCTGACCAACAAGCTCGAGCCGATCGGCACGCGCATCTTCGGACCGGTGACGCGCGAGCTGCGCAACTCGCAGTTCATGAAGATCATCTCGCTCGCTCCCGAAGTCCTCTGATCCACTCAGGCCACGTCGGTACAGACCAGACCGGTACAGAAAAGCGCGACTGCAGACTCAAGGTGTTTCGATGAAGAAAATCCGCAAAGGCGACAACGTGATCGTGCTGTCCGGCCGCGACAAGGGCCGTAAGGGCGCCATCATCCGCGTGCTCGACGACGAAACTGTGCTGGTCGAGAACATCAATCGCGTCAAGCGGCACACGCGTGCCAATCCGCAGGCCAACAAGGCTGGCGGCATCATCGAGAAGGAAGCCCCGCTGCACATTTCGAAGGTGGCGCTGTTCAATCCCGCCAGCCAGAAGGCTGACCGCGTCGGGATCAAGCAGCTCGCGGATGGCAAGCGGGTGCGGTTCTTCAAGTCCAACGGCGAGATGATCGACGCCTGAGCGGCGTTCGTCAGACTCACACAACGAATTCAGACCAGGTAAGCCAACATGGCCCGACTCAAAGCGTTCTACCGCGACACGGTTGTCCCGAAGCTCCGCGCGGATCTCGGCATTTCCAACGCGATGGAAGTCCCGAAGATCGTCAAGATCACGCTCAACATGGGCGTTGGCGAAGCCGTGGCTGACAAGAAGATCATCGATTCCGCGGCCGGCGACCTGGCCAAGATCACCGGCCAGAAGCCCTCGATCTGCCAGTCGAGGAAGTCGATAGCGGCGTTCAAGCTGCGCGAGGGGCTGCCGATCGGCTGCAAGGTCACCCTGCGCGGCGAGCGCATGTACGAGTTCCTGGACCGCCTGATCAGCGTTGCAATGCCGCGCATCCGTGACTTCCGCGGCGTGTCGCCACGTTCGTTCGACGGGCGCGGCAACTACAACATGGGCGTCAAGGAACAGATCATTTTCCCTGAGATCCAGTACGACCAGATCGACGCGATCAGGGGTATGGATATCACGATCGCCACGACGGCGAAGGACGACAAGGCGGGTCGCGCATTGCTCGAGGCCTTCAGCTTCCCGTTCCGTAAGTAACCAGTCGCAAGTACGCAAGTAAGCGAGAGCAGACAGCATGGCCAAGACCAGCATGGTGGAGCGCGAGAAGCGCCGCGCCGGGATCGTCAAGAAGTACGCATCGCGTCGCGCGAAGCTCAAGGAGACGATCCGCGATCCACAGAATTCGCCGGATGATCGCGCCGCGGCGCAGGTCGCGCTGCAGAAGCTGCCGCGCGATGCCTCGCCGACCCGCGGCCGCAACCGTTGCGCGATCACCGGGCGTTCGCGCGGTGTCTACCGCAAGTTCGGGCTCGGCCGCGTCAAGATCCGCGAGACCGTCAATCGCGGCGAACTGCCAGGCGTCTCCAAGGCGAGCTGGTAAGGAGCGAATGCAATGAGCATGACCGATCCCATCGCCGATCTGCTGACGCGCATCCGCAACGCGCAGACCGCACGCAAGCCCGACGT
>JANPDV010000395.1:0-9958 GCA_031431655.1 Gammaproteobacteria bacterium
GGGGCTTGCTCGATCGGCATCGCTGCCGCTGCAGGAATTCGGGGTCTCGCTACCGGGAAAAATGACAGCAAGAACGCCGGGACCCCGAATCGCGCGGCGCCGCCTGGCAACGAACAGCAACGACAGGATCGCGAGCGCGGGCCACGGCAACGCACCGCCGCCGCCACCGCCGGATGCCGCGGGTACCGGCGCCGGCGCCGGCGGCGCGGGCGCGGCGTCATCGTTGAGAATGGCGATCAGGAGGTCCGCTGCACCTTCGAGAGTTGCGCCCCCGGCAGGATTGCTCAATGTTACGGTGAACTGCTCATCCGGTTCGCTCTGGCTATCGTTGACCAGCGCGATGTTGACGAGCTTGTCCGCCACGTCGCCATCCGCCCACGTCAGCGTTGTCGTGGTGGCGGTGTAGTCGCCCGCCGCCGAGGCGCTGCCATCGCGCGTGGCCAGCTGCACGGCAACCGGGCCCAGCGAGCCGCCTGATCGCCGCACGCGAATCGCGACGACGCCGGCGGCCTCGGATACGCTGAGTGCGCTGTCCGCAAAGCCGACCCTGCCTGCATTCGCCACTGACGCGGTAGTCCGGTCCTTCAGCAGGAACAGGCCATTGTCGATGTCGCTGATTGCGATCGTGCCCGAAGGCAGGAACGGGTAGACACCCCAGGCTCCGTCGGTGCCGGCTGTATCGGCTGCAGGGGTGAGGAATGTGTCGAAGAACCCGAGTTCCACCAGGACGCTGGGCGTAGTCGCATCGAACACGACCAGGCCGCGTCGATAGTGCGAGACGTAAAGACGAAAGCCCTTGACGTAGCCGTTGTGATCGGTGGAGGAGTTGGGTCCGGTGAAACTCGTGACGAGCCGCGGGTTGCGCAGGTCCGCCAGGTCCATGGTGTAGATCTGGGTGTTGAGCCCGCGGCGGATTTCGTCCAGCTCGTCGTGGACGATCAGGAACCGGCCATCTGATGTCGGCCAGCCCGAGTGCGTATAGCTCGATGTCGAGTAACCGGTGGAACTGAGCCGCACCGGGGTCGATTTGTCAGTCACGTCCCAGATGTCGACCGTGTTCTCGTTGAAATCGAACAGCAGTTCGCAGGGATTGTGCGCGCGGTCGCACTGGGTCGTCCGGCTGTCCGTGATCGTCAGGCCGGCGGAGTCGTGCATGTACTGCGAGCCTGCCGGTGCCGTGCCGATCAGTTGCGGCAGGGCGGGGTTGGCGAGGCTGTAGGCGCGCCACGCACCGCTGTTGACGTTGGCCCCGGCGACGTAGAGAAACGGCGTGTTGCCTGGCAACGCCACGTTGGTGCCATAGTCGAGGCCGGAGACGAACAGCGTGTGCTGACTGCCTGTGTCGCGCAGCGTGTTGGCCAGCGTCGCCGAGTTCGGCAGCCCCGAAAGATCAATCACCTGGATCCCACTGCTCGCAGCCTCGGTGGCGACGTAGGCGTAGGCGCGCCACCGACCGGCGCTCGCATCACGAACCTGCAGCAGGCGCAGCTCGCGCCAGGCGGAGCTGTTGCCCGGAATCGTGATGACCTGGCGCGGCGACTCCGGGTTGGTCACTTCGACTACGGCCGTGCCGTTGCGCAGCCCGATCAGGACGTACTCGCGGTTGTCATTGAGATCGACGAAGCCCCACAGGTTGCTTGCACTGCCGGGCTGCGACGCGAAGCCGCTGAGCGGAATCTGCGCCGCGAAATCGATGCCGCGACAGGGGAACTGACCGGCCAGACCCTGTACGCAGGGCGCAGCCGCGGCCTGCAGTTTCTGCAGGGGCTCGTTGCCGGCCGGCGAACCGCTCGCGAGCCTGAAGCCGCGGGCTGCAAGTACGGTGCGATAGCGTTCATCCAGACCTGCCAGCGTCGTGATGTTGCGGTCCGCATCTGGCTGGGCGAAGTCGTCGTCGCGACTGAAGCCACCCACCGCCTTGACCACGCCCCAGAGGAAGGACTCCGGCGGTACGCCCGCGACATCATAGGTGCCGGCCGCGACGCGAATCGTCTGGCCGGGGCGGGCCTGGGTCAGTGCGAAGCGCAGACTCGCGCAGGGTGCGTCCCGTTCGTCGCAGTCGCCGCCATCGGCGCCGCCGACGCCAACGAACAGCGCGGTCGCGATGTCGTCATCGGCCTGGCTGCCGGTCGCCAGCAACGCGATCGCGACGAGCAGTCCAGACCGCCAGTGTGCAAAACGCCTGTGGCCTCGCATACGCTGCCCTCCGGACGCGGCAGCCGCCGCGTCAACGATGCCGGATCGCGATCTTGCCGATATGTGACGAGCCGGCGAAGAAACGATAGGCCTCAACGGCCTGCTCGAATGGGAACTCCCGATCGACTATGGGCGCAAGCTTCGCAGCATCCAGAGCCCGCACCAGCTCCGTGAGCATTCGCACGCTACCGTTGCTGATCGCCTTCATCATCAGGTTCTTGACGTAGAAGCCCGGCATCTTTGGCAGGTCTTTCGGCAGCGGCCCGGTGCCGATCATCACGATGCGCGCGTTGGGTGCGCAGGCCTGCATCGACTGGTCCAGGGTCTCGCGGCCGACGTTCTCCAGCACCACGTCGACGCCGCGACCGCCGGTGAGTTCGATGATCTTCTCGCCCCACTTCGGCTCGGTGCGGTAGTTGACCGCGACGTCGGCGCCGAGGGTGCGCATTCTTGCGAGCTTTTCGTCACTCGATGAGGTCACCACGACCTGCGCTCCGGCCAGCCTCGCGAGCTGCAGGCCGAATGTCGACACGCCGCCGGTGCCCAGTGTCAGCACGGTTTCGCCGCTGCGCACCTGCGCCACGTGGTGCAGCGCGTGGCAGGCCGTGACCCCGGATCCGGAGAGTACGCTGGCGTGTGCATAGCTCATGCTGTCGGGCAGCTTGACCAGCGAGCTTGCCGGCAGGGTGGTGTACTGCGCCAGCCAGCCGTCGATTTCATTGCCGATATCGGCTGCGTAGTTCGACGGTGTCCACGGGCCGTCGACCCAGGCGCCGAAGTGACAGGCGGTGACGCGATCGCCGACCTTGACCTGCGTGACGCCGGGCCCTACCGCGATCACGCGACCAGCGCCTTCGCTGAGTGGAATCAGGTCGGGTCGCTTGCCGCCCAGGAACCGGCTGCTCGCGATGCCAACATCGCGCGCCGCGATTGCCGAGCCATGCACTTCGATCAGGGCCTGGCCGATGCTGGGCGCAGCCCAGCTGCGCTCGCGGCGCAGCAGGGTGTCGAAGCCTTTCTGCTCGCCAACCTCGTAGGCCGCTCCGCGCGCCAGGATCGCTGCGGCGCCGCCCTTGCCTGCGCCTGACGTCGCCGCGGCGCCGGTGGCGGCGGCCAGTGGGGCCAGGGTTCCGCCTGCGAGCCCCGCAGCGACGAACTGACGACGATTCGTAGACATGGATCGCGGGTCCTTCAGGAAAACTGTGCGAGAGGCAGCCGGATCGTAACGCAGAGTCCGCCACCGTCGCGCAGCGCAGCGGCGATCTGACCGCCATGCGCGGCGCAGACACGCCGGGCGATGGCAAGTCCCAGGCCGGAGCCGCGATCGTCGTCGACGCTGCCGGCCGCGCGCACGAAGGGCTCGAAGATCCGCTCCAGCTGGTCCGCCGGGACGCCCGGTCCGCGGTCGGCGATGCGGATCATCACGTCTGAACCTGCAGCGCTTGCGTCGATATCGATCGCCGCATCACTCGGTGAATGCCGGATCGCGTTGCGCACCACGTTCTCGACAGCACTGCGCAACAGGATCGGATCGCCGACGACCTTGAGCTCCTGGCCCGATCGCAACACCAGCCGGACACGCCCCGCACGAGCTTCCAGTTCTTCGTCGTCAACCAGTTCCTGCAACAGCGACTCCAGCCGCACCAGCCGACGCTGGGGTGGCACGGACGCTTCCAGTCGCGAGTAGCGCAGCAGGTCGCCGATCAGTCGATCCATCCTGGCGATCTCCTGCTCGATTCGCCTGCTCTCGGTGGCGGACAGCCCGCCGCGATGCTCGGCGAGGCCGACGGTAGCCCGCAGTCGCGCCAGCGGCGATCGCAGCTCGTGCGACAGCTCGCTCATCAACTGCTGCCGGTTGGCGAGCAGGGCGTCGATGCGCTCCGCCATGGCGTTGAAGTCGGTAGCGAGCGCACCGATCTCATCGCGCCGCCCGCTGATCGCAGCCGGGACACGCGCCGAGGTCTGGCCGGAAGCCAGCTCGCGCACGGTGACCTGCAGCTCGGCCATCGGCCGTGCAAAGGTGCGGGCAATGAGCCAGGCGATGCTGGCGATCACCAGCAGCGCGGCCGCAAGTACGCCCAGCGTCGTCGCGGGACTGCCGAGGATGCCGATCCGGTTCGGCAGCACCAGGAACGAGTAACGCGAGCCGTCCGGAGCGATCAGCTGCGGAGCGAGGCGAACGGGACGGAACTGCGCGGTCTCGGCAAGGCCGGGCCTGACGACGGAACGCTCGATGAAGCTGCGGTAGAGATCGGGCAGGGCGCGGCCCAGGAGGTCGCGGCCGCGGTCATCCAGCACGTAGACGGTCACATCCGAAGGTATCTGCGCCTCGTCGCGCAGCCACTGCTGCAGACCATTCTGACCGCGCTCGGTCAGGATCGCGGCTGCCTGGCGCCCCAGGTTTCCGTGTCGCGTGGCGGTGTAGTTGGCCAGTTCCTGCGACGCGACCAGCGCGAGACTGCCGACCGCGAGGGCGGTGAACATCGCCAGCGCGGCACCGACAAACAGGGCCATGCGCCAGAACAGGCCGGACTGCGGCGCGTTCATTGCGGCAAGGCCACGGCGCGCGCGCCATCGAGCGCGTAGCCGTGGCCGCGCAGGCCGCCGAGGCAGGCGCCAGCCACGCCCGCAGACTCCAGCTTGCGTCGCAGCTTGCTGATCAGCGTGTCGATGCTGCGGTCATAGGCTTCCAGGGGCCGGTCGAGCGCAAACTGCGTGAGCTCGGCGCGCGACAGGACTTCGCCCGGCCGTCGCATCAGCATCTCCAGCACGCGCAGCTCGCCGGCCGTCAGCGCCAGCAGCCTGCCGTTCGCGTGCACTTCGCGGCGCCGTGGATCCAGGCGCAGCACACCAACGACGACGTCGGCCGCGCGCGCTGCGGCGGCCGGGATCGCAGCAGCCGCAGTCGCGCGCTTCAGCACGTTGCGAATGCGGACCGCAAGCTCGAGCGGACTGCAGGGCTTCGGCAGGTAGTCGTCGGCGCCGCCCATCAGGCCCAGGATCCGCTCGGATTCCTCGCCACGCGCGGTCAACATGATTACCGGCAGATCGTGCGTGGCGCGAATCCGCTGCAGAGTCTCGAAGCCACTGATGCCGGGCAGCATCACATCGAGCACCATCAGATCCGGTGGCGCCTGGGCCAGGCGCGCGAGCGCCGCCTCACCGTCGTGCAGCACCTCCACGGCGAACCCCTGAAGCTGCAGGAACTCCTGCAGCAGCGCGGCGAGCTGCCGGTCATCGTCGACGAGCAGGATGCGGGGCGGGGCAGCGCTCATGCGGCAGCGGCGGATTTCACGGAATCAGGAACCATGGCGCGTTGTTGACACACCGTTGACACACCGGGCGAAAACGCCCGCCTACACTCTAGCGCAAGGAGATTCGCCCATGTCTGCAACCCCCGCTTCCAACCGCCTTGTCTCACTGCTGTACCGCCCGCCGTACGTCGGGCTGCTGGCCTTCGTGATCGTCTTTGTCGTGCAGGCGCTCGGTCACACGGTGATGATCCTGATGGAGGACGTGTTCGGTCACGAGTACGTACTGCAGTGCGCGTTCGCGATGGGCCTGCTCGGGGCAGGGCTGCTGTGGCTCGGCATGCGCAGCAACAATGAAGTGTCGGCGACCTGGCTCGGCTTCTGGGCCGGCACGTTGCTCTGGACGGGATGGGTCGAATTCGCGTTCGTCTGGTCGGCAAACTACCTTGGCGTGCCCGACCTGATGGACAAACAGCTGGCCGGCGAGATCGCCACTAAGGCGGAGTACCTGGTGATGATGTCGTCGATCGGCGTGTTCGCCGCGACGCTCGTCTATTTCCTGATGAACAAGGAAACGAAGTGCAACTTCTTCCTCTGGTTCCAGCGCAATGCGGGCCTCAAGACCGGCAAACCCACGCCCGGCTATCCGCGCAACTTCGCCGCGATCACGGCGCTCGAGACGATCTACGTGATCTGGGCGTTCTATCTGCTGCTGCTGTTCATGTACGACGACAAGATCCTGGGCGACCGGCATCCCGTCACCTATGTCATCTTCTTCTTCAATGTCGTCTGGGCCGTGTATCTGTTCCAGCGCCTGATGCGCTTCTGGAAGGTCACCACGGCCATCCGCTACGGCATCCCGACGGCGATCATTGCCTGGAACGCCGTGGAATTGATGGGCCGCTGGCACCTGTTCACTGAGTTCTGGGAAAAGCCCTGGGAATTCGGGCTGGAGATGGGGCTGATTGCCGGCGGCATCGCCGTCGCCGCATGGCTCGCCGTGCGCACGCCGGCCCATCACAAGGCCGATCTGGCGCGAAAGCAGGCCGCCGCGGGCGAGGGCACCGCCGGCTGATCGAGCCGGGTCAGGGCCGGCCGGGCGGTCGCCGTCAGCGGAAGGTGGCGATCAACAGGACCTGCACGCCGACGGCGACGCCGAGCGCCCAGGTCAGGTCGAGTCCCAGCCAGCCGGCCGACGCGAAACGCGCCGCGAGCCAGACCGGGACCGTCCAGAGAAACGCCGTGCCCCACGGCATGCCGAGATCGAGCCCGACCCCGAGCGACAGAATCGCCATGCAGGCGAACGGGCCCCAGGCGTGCAGCCAGATCGCGCGGCGCGCCAGGGCCGTGATGTCCGGGCCGGCCCCGGCACCCACCGTTGACGCCCGGCGCCCGCCGCGTCGGGCGGCCAGCAGCCCCATCATCGCCATCGCTACCAGCGCCGGTACGAGCCGCCCCAGCTGTTCTCCGGCGAACTGCAGTACGTCGAGCAGGCGTCCAGGCAACGGGCGCGCCACTTCAACCCAGCTTCCCGCGTACGAGACGGTGCTGAAGCGGTCGCCAATGATCCAGGCGCCGTGCGGCGCGAACACCACCAGCGCGACGCCCGTCGCCACGAGCACGCCGCGCAAACGCTCACCGAACGGACGCTCGTCGCTCAGTGCGAGGAACGTGACCGAGGAGGCGATGCCGACCACCATCTGGTACTTCGACAGCATTCCGACGCCCCAGGCTGCGCCCAATGCGATCCACCAGTGCAGGCCGGGTGTCGCGATCGCCCGGTAGGCCAGACATACGGACGCTGCATAGGCGCTGAGCAGCAGCGTGTTGTGGTTCAGGAAGTGCAGGCGGTGCGAATAGAACAGGATGCAGGTGATCAACAAGGTCACGAGGCGGGCCCGCTCGACGCCGAGAGTGTCCCGGGCGAAGCGATAGGCGAATGTCAGCAGCAGAACCACCTGCAACCCGCCCAGCGCGTACGTCAGCGGGAGACCTTCGGGTAAAACCAGACCTGCCGCGATCAGCTCCCAGGTCGGTAAAGGCGGGTGTTTGGCATAACCCCAGCGAAAGGCTTCCGCCCAGGCGAGTTGCTCCAGATTGTCGTTGGGGGGTACGCGCCCCACCAGCAACGGCAGCGCCCACCATGCAAATATGAACACCGCGCCGTAGACCAGAAACATCCGGTGTTCCCGGTCATGACCGGCAGTCGCTGCCTGCATCGCGTCGTCTCAGATCCGGCGCCGATGCAGCGCCGGGTTCGCCGTCGCCTCGAAGCCTGCAGCATCGCGCACGATGTACAGCGGACGGCGCTTCACCTCGATGAAGACGCGCGCAAGGTATTCGCCAATCACTCCGAGGCCGACCAGATTGAGTCCACTGAAGAACAGGATGCACGCCAGCAATGAAGCGTAGCCGGGCAGGTCGATGCCGAAGATCAGCGTGCGACCAATGATGAACGACAGATACCCGAAGGCCCCCGTGGCGAACAGCACGCCCAGATAGGTCCACACCTTCAGCGGCGCGGTCGTGAAGGACAACAGCCCGTCCAAGGCCAGCCGCCAGAGTGAACCGAGCCGGAACTTGGTGTCGCCGGCAGCCCGCGCAGCGCGCGCATACTGCACGGTGGTCTGCTTGAACCCGAGCCAGGCGAAAAGGCCCTTCATGAACCGGGTACGCTCGGGCATCAGGGAGAGTGCCTCTACCACGCGCCGGTCCATCAGTCGGAAGTCACCCACATTGTGCGGCAGGTCCACGCCGCTGAGTCGATTGGCAAGCCGATAGAACAGACCCGCGCTGGTGCGTTTTGACCAGGCATCCGTCGAACGCTCGCTGCGCTGCGCAAGGACCATCTCGTAGCCGTCGCGCCACAGTTGCAGCATTTCCCCGATCAGCTCAGGCGGGTCCTGCAGGTCGACATCGATCGGGACCACAGCGCGACCGGTACAGAAATCGAGGCCGGCCGAGAGGGCGGCCTCCTTGCCGAAGTTGCGCGACAGGTCCACGAGCCGCAACCGCGGATTACGGCCCAGATGATCCATCAGCACCGCCAGCGTCGCATCCCGGCTGCCATCGTTGACGAACACGATTTCGTGGTCGGGCGCGTGCTCGGCCAGAACCGGCCCGATCCGGGCCAGGAACGGCGCAATGCTGGCCGCCTCGTTGAACACCGGTACGACGACGCTGAGCTCTGGGGCGGGCATGGCGCGGCAATGATGGGGCAAGGCCCGGGGAACGCCAAACCGGGGACAGCGGGGCCAAGGGACCGCGGCGCTGGGAGCGCCCGGCCAGAGTATAGGTAAGATTTACCATAATATACATTATGCGCAGTAGCAAAAGTTTAACCCGGGCACCCCGGTCGCCACCGACGCCGTCCCAAACTCACGAATTACCTATGGCACTCTGCCCAAGTCAGGCTATATTTCCGACCTAGACGTCTGATTTAGCTTGGAGTGCAGTCCTACTGAACCTCAAGTCGATTCTCACGTTGTCGATATAACTAGATTCGTCCACGCCGGACCTCAGGGGGTTCGTCATGAGTATTGCCTGGCAGCGCTTTCATGCTGCGGCTTTGTCGCTGGCCCGTTCGGGCTCGGTCAAAGAACGCTTGCACCGCGCGTATCGTCAACATCTTGCCGATCTGGATGCGAGCGCACTGCCGGCCGAGGTGCGCGGCGATTTCCTCGCGCTTGGACGTGCCCTCACGCGCGAGAAGCCGATGCGCGGCGAAGACGCCGTGGCGGCAACGATCCGCAAGCTTTCGAATGCCGAGGTGGACGACCTGGCCGGCTCGATGATCGAGCTCTACGGATACCTTTCCCGCACCAACGAGGCCGATGCCAATAGCGAGCACGTCGCTCCCGCGGCCGCCATCTCGCCTACCGCCGCCCGCGTAATCCCGCTGTTCGCAGAAGCCCGCTCCTGACTCTTCGCCGCCACCGCGAGGCCGAGTCGCGACAGATCAATCGAGCTTGAACTCGATCACATCCCACTTGCCCGTGGCCTCGCCGCGCGCAAGCGAACGGATGCTGGCCACCAGCGCCCGCGCATCCCAGGCACCAATCTCGTTGCTCATCGCCTTCAGCGCCGGCGGAATCGGAGCTTCGACGCCGAAGAATGGCAGCAGCAGGACTGGACGCTTGGCGGCCTGAGCGAACGTGACCTGAAAATTCAGCCAGTCAGGCTGAGTCCGGCCCAGTGACGCAAGTGCGATAACGATCTCGGCAGGGCCGATCTGCGCGCGTAAACTCTCACGACGTGCCTCGCTATCCGCCAGGGAGCCTGGCGCGTCGAGCCTCGACAGGTTCCGGTAGTGAAACTTGCCGCTGGATTCGAGGTACTCGAATACCCGCTGGTAGTCTTCGGTTTCTTCCCAGGCGTGCGTGACGAACAGCTGGAAAGGATTGGCTTCCGACATGAGCAGACACCTATTGCGGCGACCGGATGATTCTAGCCGAGTGGCCGGCGCGCCGGCCCCGCGCTGAAAGAAAGGCGTAGCCAGCCGTAACCACTTT
>JANPDV010000396.1:0-11811 GCA_031431655.1 Gammaproteobacteria bacterium
GAGCACGTGGTGGACGCCGAGGTCGACCTCGACGTGCGCCGTGCGGAGATCTTCGCGCTGATCGGCGGCAGCGGCGCGGGCAAATCGCCGTTGCTGCGGGAAATAATCCTGCTGCAGGCGCCGGATTCGGGCGAGATCCGCGTGCTCGGCGCCGAGCTCGACACGCTCGACGCTGCAGCCAGCGTCGCACTGCGACGTCGCTGGGGAGTGATGTTCCAGCACGGTGGACTGTTCGGCTCGCTCACCGTGCTCGAGAACGTCGAACTACCACTGCGCGAGCACTCCGACCTCGATGACCGCATGATCGACGACATCGCGGCGTGGAAACTGGAGATGACCGGGCTTGAGCCTGAAGTCGGCGCGCAGTTCCCGGCCGAGCTCAGCGGCGGCATGCTCAAGCGCGCCTCGCTCGCCCGGGCCATGGCCCTCGATCCGGAACTGCTGTTTCTCGACGAACCTACGGCGGGGCTCGATCCGATGAGCGCCGAGGGTGTCGATGAACTGGTCCGCAGGCTGCGCGACCAGTTCGGGCTCACCATCGTGATGATCACGCATGACCTCGACCTGCTGTGGCAGGTCGCCGATCGCGTTGCCGTGCTCGCCGATGGCAAGGTGCAGGGCGTCGGCTCGATGCTGGAACTCTCGAAGCTGGAGAATCCGGCGATCCAGCAGTTCTTCGACGGGTCCCGTGGCCGCAGCGCACACGAGCAGGCGGGGAGGATGGCATCGAAACCAAGGTGAACTACACGCTCGTGGGCGGTTTCGTGCTCGGCCTCGGCGCGGTGCTGGTCGCCGGCGTGCTGTGGATCGCGTCCGGTGGCGCCTTCCAGAAGAAATACGACCTGTATCTGGCGATCGAGGAGGAGTCGGTCGCGGGGCTCAACGTCAACGCACCGGTGAAGTACAACGGCGTCGACGTCGGCAAGGTGCGCGACATCTCGCTCGACCCACGCGACCCGGGCCAGGTGCGCCTGCTGTTCGCGATCGAGCGCGGCACGCCACTCAAGGTGGACACCGTGGCGGTACTGAAGACCCAGGGCCTGACCGGCATCGCGTACGTCGAACTGGTCGGCGGAGCGAAGGACGCATTGCCGCTGCCCGCGACTACTCGGCCGCCGTACTCGGTGATCCGAACCAAGCCCTCGCTCAGCGCGCGACTGGAGAACGTGCTGACGACGGTGCTGGAGAAGCTCGATCACACCTCGAGCAACATCGACGCGCTGCTCAGCGACGAGAACCGCCGAGCATTTGCCGGCGCGCTCGCCGACATCGCCCTCGTGGCGCACTCCATCGCCGGCCGCAAGGATGACATCGATGCCGGGATCCGCAGTGCGGCGCGGACGTTCGACAACAGCGCGCGCCTATCGGCGCAGCTTGGCCCGGTGGTCGAGCGCATCGGGCGCAGCGCCGCGGCCGTCGAGCAGATGGGCGACGAGGTGGCGCGGACCAGCGCGCGCGCCAGCAGGACGTTCGATGCCGTCGGCGCCGATGCACAGCGGCTCGGTTCGGAGACGCTGCCGGAACTGCAGCGACTGCTCGGCGAGCTGAACGTCCTGTCGACGTCGCTGCGGCGCCTCACCGAGCAGACCGAGCGCAATCCCGGCGGACTGCTGTTCGGTCGCAAGCCGGTGGCGGATGGGCCGGGGGAATCAGGACAGGGGGCGAAGCCGCGATGAACAACCGGAGCCTGAGGGGTGCGATCGGCCGGTGCGGCGGCGCGCTGGTGCTGTTGCTGGTCGCAGGCTGCGGCGCGCTGCTGCCCAAGGCCGAGCCGCCACTCGCGCTGCATACCCTCGACGGTGCGCGACCCAGCGATGGGGCGATGCTGCAGGACTCGATGCGCGCCGCCGCCTCGGCGCCGACGCTCGTCGTGAATCCGCCACACGCCGCCGCGGGCTTCGACAGTCGGCACATGATCTACGTGCGCGTGGCCCACCAGGTCGAGTACTTCGCCCGCAACGAGTGGGTGGACACGCCGGCACGCATGCTCGCGCCGCTGCTGGTCGCGGCGCTGGAGCGTCGTGCCAGCTTCCACGCCGTGGTCCTGACGCCGGGCGCCTCGGCCGGCGACCTTGGCCTCGACACGCAGATCCTGCGACTGCAGCAGGATTTCCGCACGTCGCCGAGCAGCGTACGCTTCACGCTGCGCGCCGCACTGGTGGACCGCGCGACGCGGCACGTGCTCGGTTCGCGCGAGTTCGATGTGAGCGTGGCGACGGCTGGCGACGATCCCCGTGGCGGAGTCGCTGCGGCGAATCTGGCGGTGCAACGCGCGCTGGAACAGCTGGCGGAATTCTGCGCCGATGCTGCTGGCCCGTGGCGGCCGGCCGCCGACCCTGCCGGGGCGGGGGCGACGCCGGCCGCGCGGCATAGGTAGCACCGGACTCGGCCACGACGTTGTCGTAGGCATCGCCCCCTGTCCCCATGGACGAAATCACGCCAATTTCGCCACAGTGCTTGCCGAACGCCGAGCTCGTACATTGACAACCGTCTTCTCGCATCAATCGCGTTCCCCGTTCATCAGGCCGCCCGCGTCGCCGCGCGAACGCCATTCAGGGACCTGCCCCCCCCTTTCCCAGAGTCCGGGCACGCCGCCGGCAGGTCCGGCTGCCGATCAACGCCCGGCAAACACGATTCCCGGCTGCAGCCGCAGCACGGGCCGGGCACTGATCGCCGCTGCGGTCACGCTGACCAGCAGGACCCCGACGATGCCGACCAGTGGTGTGAACCACATCATGCGGAACGGAAAACCGATGGCGATCACGATTTCGCCGGCGATGCCGCAAATGCCGAGACCGATGCCGGCGCCGATCAGCGCGCAGGCCGCGGCCTGTATCATGATCATGCGCAGTACGGTACGCGAGTTCGCGCCGAGCGCCTTGAGCACGGCGTACTGCTTCTGGTTCTCGTAAGTGAACATGTACATCATGATCCCCGTGACGCCGAAGCCCATGGTCATGGCGAGGATCAGCGTGTGGCGCTCGGCCGGCAGAATGCGCGCGGCATTGGCGCGCGTCACGTACAGGAGGGGGCGCGGCGGGAACCGGGGCAGCGCGGCCGCGTGGCCCTGCACGCGGACCTGCCATTCGAGCGCTGCGTTGCGGGCCAGAATGGAACCCATCAGTCAGCGAGGCGCCCCATGAGCAGATCGGCGACAGATCCGACACGAAGACACCTGCTGTTCGCGGCCGCAGGCCTCAGCGGCGCGGCGCTCGCGGTGCCGCGGGGCTCGTTGCCGGCGGGCTCGCGCCTCGATCTGAGCGATCCGCGAGTTGCGCTCGAGTCCTACGTCAAGCTGCGCGGTTCAGTGGCCGACGCGACGGTGTTCCAGCCCTACGGCGGCGACATCTTCCTGGCCGCGGACGGCATGCTCGGCGTGCCGCTGTTGGGGTTCTGGGGGCTGCAGAAATCAATCTGGCGGCGCAGCGCCGATGGCAGCTGGACGAATCAGGACTACGACCTCGGCTTCTATGTCGATTATCGGACACGCGCGCTGCTGGATCGCTGGCGCAATCCGGTCACGGCTCGCGAGGTGAAGGTCTATCACTACCGCGGCGGGCCCTCGGGTGGTCGCTTCGCACCCGGTGCCGTCGCCGATGCCGGCGATCCGTACAGCAACCTCCAGGGCCGCTGGACCGTGGCTGGCCGGCAGGTGTGGTACACAGCCTCGGTCTGGGGCGAGCGTCCCAATCCGCTGCAACCCGGTGAATTCCCGGAGGCGTGGTCGGGCAACACGCTGCGCAACTCGATGAGTAGCACCTATTCCGGTCTGCTCGCGGAGCTGGCCGATCCGGCCGTGCACCAGGTCAGCGGAATGCAGGTGTGGAGCAACACGTCGTCGTGGATGCACTGGATGGAGATGGGCCAGCGCCCTGGCTACAACCACTGGCGCTGGATCGGCGCGAAAGGCACGGCCGTTCGCGATCTCGACCCGGCCCTGGTCGCCGCGGTCGAGCGGGCCTGGCCCGGCTATGTCACGCGGGACGCGGTGTGGAAAACGCCGACCTCGGGCGGGCTCGACTACCTGCGCCTGCGCCGCGGACTGGCGCTGACCGACTGATGCCGCGCGGCGAACCTCTGCAAGGAACCGGCCTGCTGCAACCTCACTTGTCGGCACGCGCGGCTGCGTCGCGGCCAACCTTGCGCCGTGCGCGGCGCATGGCGGAGCGGCGGCTCGCCGCAGGGGCCGTGCTGTCGTTGATCGCGGCGGCTTTGCCGGCCTTTGGTGCCGATCTGCTCGCGCAGCACCTCGCAGGGATTCGAGCTGAGCTGGACCCAAGGGCATCGGTCGCACTCCAGTCGATCGACGGCACGGGCCCGCGCCTGCTCGCTGCCCGCGCGTACCTGCGCAACGCGGCCCACCTTGCCGACCGATGGAGCTGGACCAGTGAGGAGGCGGCGGCCTTCGAGCGCTCACCCGCCAAGGCCTCTCTCGACGCCGCAGTTGGGCGCGTGCGCTGCGAATTCGAGGGCGCGAACCCCGGCCATACGCTGTTCGTGAATCCGTCGCTGCGCACCCTCGAGATCCAGGTCGAGCACTGGAATCGCAACACGTCGGTCGCGCGCGCCGCCGCGCACCTGCGCGAGGTTCTCGGCGCGGACGTACGCGCAGCCGGCTTTCCGGCGCCCGCGCAACCCGGGGCCAGCGCTGCGTTTCGCCAACGGCTCATGGGGCACAAGCCGGAGCCGACGCCGACGATCGCCGCGCCCGGGCTTTCGCTTCACGGCCGCATGAACGCCGTCGACTTCCAGGTATGGGCGCGCGGACGCATCGTGGCGGGACCCGACACCAGGTCGATCCCGGCGGCCTGGGACGCCGGCGGATGGGCCGCCCGGTTGCAGCAGGCGGTC
This sequence comes from Gammaproteobacteria bacterium, assembly GCA_031431655.1. GTDB lineage: Bacteria > Pseudomonadota > Gammaproteobacteria > Steroidobacterales > Steroidobacteraceae > UBA964. Next base: position 4,852 of record JANPDV010000396.1, read on the forward strand.
GCTGCGGCCGACGCCGGCTTCGCAGGCCCGCTCGAGAAACCCTACGAGCCCTGGCACTACGACTACCGCCCGCGGGTTGACGGCGGCGTGCTCGTTGCCGCCTGCGCGAAGTAAGGGCGCCAGCGTGCGTCGGCGCGGACTCAGGCGCGCAGCAGCGCGCCCGGATCCTTCGCGACGTCGGGGAACCTCTGCTCGAACAACCTGCGCCAGGTCGCCGGCATCGACGCGTAGCCGTAGACCTTGCGACCATAGCAACGCGACACGTAGGTACCCTTGTAGTCGCCCATCTGCAGCCAGGCCGGGAAGTCGAGGATGTCGTTGAACATCTGCGCCGACGGCGGATTCGGTTTCTTCGGGTCGAGCACGTCGGCCACCGATCCGATATAGGTCGACCAGTCGTTGACCGTGAAGCTGCGCTTGCCGGCCTCGAGCGGCTGGTTGTCGAGCATCAGGTCGCCCTGCACGTGCATCACGTCGCCCTCGATCCACGCCGGGCCGATATCGGTGCTGCGGGTCGACTTCATGCCCGGGGGCGCGCCGGAAGCGAACGCGCTGCCGCCCCGCTTGTCCATCACGGTGGTCGAGGCGCGCGGCGCGCCGTAGGGCACGTCGACGGTCTTGCCGGTAAACGGGTTCGCGAACCTCTCGAGCAGCGTGGTGGCGCCCGGCGGCGTGTAGAAGTTGCTGCCGGCCATCTTCACCTCGTACTTGCCATCGGCCAGGTCGCGGGTCGTGAACCAGGCGGCGACGTACATGTCCCAGAACGGCGTGGCGACGCTGCCGGTGACGCCGTAGCGCGTGCCCCGCATCCACCAGAACGTCAGCTTGTCGTCCATTGAATACGCCAGCTTGCGGAACGCGAGCGCCAGGTCGTCCCGGTTGCCCGGGTCGAAGGTCCTGCCCGCCTTGCCCGCGGCGAACGCGAGCGACGGCAGCGTCGAGGAGCCGACGGCTGCGCCGGCGAAGAGTCCGAGTGCTGTACGACGTCGAATCATGATGTCCACCTTCCCTGTTGGAGTCGTTTACCAGTTGCGCTTGCTGATGAAGTGCTTCGCCGCCTCTTCCGATGTCTTCGGCACGTAACTCGCCTGGGAGTTCGGCCCGTTGCGCGGCACGAACTTGCTGTACACGGGCATCAACATCTCGATCGGCACGTCCGCGATGGAGCGCGTGCGGCGGAACTCCGCCAACGGGATCACCGTCGTGACGAACTCCTCGTTGAACGAGCGCGCCCGCGCAACGATGCGGCCGTTCGGGCCGAAGATCGCCGTGTCACCGGAGCCTGAGAATTCGGGGAAGCCCGGCTGGTCAGCCGACAGGGACTGGTTGCAGACCACGGTCCAGATCCGGTTGTGCAGCGAGATCATCGCGGTGTCCTCGAGGTTGTAGCCGCCAGACGAGGAACTGAGCCGGATCTCGAGGCCCTTCATGCCGTGCGCGCGCATCACGTCCGGTTGCCCCGGCGTAATCGAGCAGGAGATGTTGCCGATGTCGGTGCGTGCGATCGGCAGCACCGCATCCTCGCCGTACATCTCGCGGTAGCGGTCGAGCACGTCGTAGATCGAGGTCGTGAAGATATCCCAGCCAGGCTTGAACCCGCGCCCGTTGTTCGTCTTCCAGTGATTCGCGACGACGTTGCCGTCGGGGCCTATCAGCACGCCATTCAGCAGCAGGTGGCCCGGCCAGTCCTTGTCCTTCGCGTAGGTGCCGAAGGTGATGTAGCAGGCGTGCTGCTTCGCCTTCCTGCCCAGCGCCTCGGTCTCCGGGCCCGGCACCTCGATCGCGACGCGCAGCGCCTCCTCGAGCGTCCAGGGCTGCCAGCCCATGATCGGTTGCTCGTGGAAGCAGACCAGGTCCTGCGGGCCGGGAAAGCCGTTGGCGGCATCGACCAGGTCGAGCATGTGATCGACGTTCGCCTTCATCTCCTTCGACGGATTCTTCGTGTCGCGGACCGAGCGAATGATCGACTGCACAGCCGTTACGCGCAGCGCGTCCTTTCGCAGCGGCACCATTGGGTACTTCCCCTTCTCGTGGACGCTGATCGTCGCGTCGCCCCGCGCTGCATTCGCGGCGCCGGCGGCGGCACCCATCGTGGCGGCAGCTGCGCCGAGCGCCGCAGCGCCCAGCAGATCGCGACGATTGACGCGTCGATCGGGATGCTGGTTTTCGTCGGGCACGTTCGCTCCTGGCATTTGTGGATGTGGATAGGGACCGCCAGCATACCCCGCCGCGGCCCAGCCGGGCCGGCGAGCGTGACTCGTCGCTAGCGCTTCGCGGGCGGCGGCGGCGCGGCGGGTGCCGGCGGTGCAGTCGGCCGCACGTGCTTCTCCAGGAAGGCCGCGACGGTCGCCACCGTCGGCTCCGGCATCTCGACGTGCATCAGGTGGCCGCCGCCTGGCTGCACCTGCTTCTCGCGATGCGACGCGCGCGTCAGGGCAGCGTAGAAACGATCCGCGGTGTCCTGCGACAGCGAGAGGCTCGCGCCACCCCAGAACACCAGCACCGGCGCGCGGACGTGACCCAGTACGCGCTCCGGCTTACCGCGCACGTACTGGTCGATCGCGAGCGCGCCCTCGCGATCGCGGCCGACGATGTTGCTCAGGTCGACCTTGCGGTCGACGAACGCGTCCGTGACTTTCGTCGGGTCGTTGAAGGCCTTACGCAGGCTGATGGCCGTTGCCTCGCGCGATACGGTGTCGCTGACGCTCGCGGCGTAGAATTTCTTCTCGCCAGTCTTCGGGTCCACCTCCTGCTTGCCGTACTCGATCCCGGCCGAATTCATCATCACCAGGCCGGTGATGCGGTCGGTGCGCGTCGCGGCGTAGCGGAACGCGACCGGGCCTCCGTAGGAGGTGCCGAGGATCGCGAAGCGCTCGAGGCCGATCTCGTCCATCAGGCCGTCGACCAGCGACTGCGCGTGGTCGATGGAGTAATTGCCGTTCACGATCGGGCCGCTGAGGCCGAAGCCGGGCAGGTCGAGGCGCACGACGCGCCAGCCATTCTGCAGCAGCAGCGGCACCCAGCCGTCGAAGTCGCCGAGGTCGCCGCTGGAGCCGTGGATCAGCAGCACGGCCGGACCCTGGCCCTGATCCTTGTAGTGCAGCTTCACATCGTCGATTTCGACGAAGCGCGAGTCGGCGTCAGCGTACTTCGCGATCACCTGCGCGAGGGGCAGCACGCGGGTGCCGGCGGCGAGCGTGGCGGACGGGGCGAGCAGCATCACGGCGGCGAGGGTCGCGGCGGCCCGGGCGCAACGCAGCAACCGGGGACGAACAGGAATTGTCAGCATGTTGACGATCTCGCGTGAACTGCCCGGGGCGGGCGGATCGGGTAAGTATTGCGCAGGCATGGAGAGTCGCGGTGGCCGACTGTCCGGGCATACCGGGATGCGGTACCGTTGCGGGACGGGAGCGCCGACACCCATCAGCTCAGCGCCGCGCATTCAGCTTCGAGGAGGCGTGTTCTCAGCGCCTCGTCGATGCCAGCGCAGACGTCGATTCACGCGAGTCGTCTGCCCGGATGTCGGGAATCGACTGGACAACTCTCGACAGGCCGGCCGGAACAGCCCTACTGTGCGTCGGGTCGTAACGGTGTCCGGAGCGTGCCGATGTCGCCGAGCCATTGCAATGCCGCCCAGCTTGAGGACTTCCGCAATGCCTACCAGCGTGACGGCGTGGTCCACGTCCCCGGGCTGCTGGGCGTTCGGCCGGCTGACGATTCGCTGTGCGCCAATCGTCGTCGCGATCATGGCCGCACGCCGGCTGCAGTAAGGGTACGACCTCACTTTCTTCGACGACGGGGTGCGGACAGCGCCGGCTTGCCATGGCACCACGATATCGCCTCCTTCCCCCGCAAGGGCCAGCAGATTCCGTCGCTGTGGATCGCGATGAACGACATCGACACGGACATGTCGCCGCTGCATTGCATCCGCGGCAGCCACCGCAACCCCACCCAGTTTCGACCGCCGGTCTACATCGAGCCCGGCGCCGCGCTGCCCGCAGGCTACGGCGACATGCCGGACGTGGAGTCCAAACTGGCCAGCGGCGAGTACGAACGGCTCAGCTGGGACATCCGCAGCGGCGACGCGCTGCTGATCCATCCGTACACGCTGCACGGCGCGCCGCCGAACCGTTCCGACAAGGCGCGCGTCGCCTTTACGACCCGTTGGGCGGGCGACGATGTGACCTGGACCCCAGATGCGTTCAGCATGAAGGTGCCCGGGCTCGACCTGTCGCGCGTCCCGATCGGCCAGCGACCCGATGGACCGCTGTTCCCCTACTTCCGGCGCGGCTCCGGCGCCAGGAGCGAAGCCCTGGAGGCCGGTACACACGCTGACGGCAGCGGACCCCGGGTGACCGCATGAGCCGCACCTCACGAAGAAGATTCCTCGCCGCATCGGCCGCAACTCTGGCCGCGGCCGCCCTGCCGGCGCCGCGAGCGCGCGCCGCCGGCGCTGCATCGACGGTGAAGCGCAGCGCCGACGTGCTGGTCCTCGGCGCCGGCATCGCAGGCCTGTACGCGGCGCGGCTGCTGCAGGATGCGGGTATCGATGCGCTGGTGCTCGAGGGCAGCGGCCGCATCGGCGGGCGCTGCTGGACCGGCCGCGGCGTGCCGGGCCGCCCCGAGTTCGGCGCCGTACAGATCGGCCACGGCTACGCACGTGTGCGCGACCAGATCCGCCAGCTCGGGGTCGCACTGGTGCCGCCCGGCGCGAATTCCTTTGCCGAGACCCGCCTGCCGGGCACCGCGGTCAGCCTCGACGGACAGCCTGTCTCGAAGACCTCATGGCCCGGCATCGCGACACCGAAGCTCGCGCCTGCCGAGCTGACGTTGAGCCCGCTGCAGATCCAGGGCCACTACATGCGGCCCAACAACCCACTGCAGCAGTTCGACGACTGGCTGAGGCCCCAGTTCGCCACGCTCGACCAGACTTCGCTGCGCCAGTTCATGTCCTCGAAAGGCGGCTCGGCAGAGGCGTTGCGCCTGTTGTCGATGGTCGAGGACATCGACGAGTCGAGCGCACTCGAGTGGATGCGCAAGGACTTCATCTTCCGCAAGGACGCCGCAGGCGGCTCGTTCGACCTGGTGCGCGACGGCACCTCGGCCATCACCGATGCGATGGCCGCCTCGCTCAAGCGCCCCGTGGCGTTGAACACGATTGTACGGCGCATCGATACGCGCGCCGAGGGCGTCGAGGTCGAGTGCGCCGACGGCAGCCGCTATGCCGGCCGCTTCGCCGTCTGCACGATTCCGTTCACCGTGTTGCGCAAGCTGCAGGTCACCGGCCCGTTGTCCGCGTCGCAGCGCGCCGCGATCCGTGAGCTCCGCTACGCACAATTGATGCTGGTCTACCTGGATCCGCGCGAAGCCTTCTGGGAAATCGACGCACAGCCCGCCTCGCTGTGGACCGATGGGCCGATCGAGCGGGTTTTCCATTCCTACTCGGCGTCGAATCCGCTCGGTCAACTGTTCGTCTACATCAACGGCCCCGGCGTGCACCGCTATGCAAGGATGAACGATCGCGAAATCGGCGACTTCGTGCTGCGCGAACTCGCGAAGGTACGCCCCTCGACCCGGGGCCGCGTCGCAGTCACCCATGTCCATAACTGGTCGCGCTACCCGTTCTCCCTCGGCCATGCCTCGTACTACGGCATCGGCCAGGTCGGCCGCTTCGCGCCGGCGCTGGCACAGCCGGCTGGCGCGATGTATTTCGCGGGCGAACACTGCGGCCGCATGTTCGCCGGGCTCGAAGCCGCCTGTGAATCGGCCGAGGGCGCGGTGCTGCGGATGCTGGAGACGCTCGGGTGAGGCGCGCATCTCTGGCCGCGGCGTTGTCTGCGGCGCTGACCGCTGTCTCGGCCGGCGCATCCGCCCAGGATGCCGCTCCCGCAACGCCCGGAACCGCGCCGGCGCCGGCCGTTGCGGCGACGCCGCCCCCGCCGCCGCGCGACGCGGCGAACGCCTCCTTCTGGCAGCGCTGGGACAACATCGGCCCCGATCCGCTGCATTCGCCGTACGACTGGTACCAGCCGAAGGCCAGGCTCGCCGGCGCGCCGCAGCCGTGGTTGCCGCAGGCGCAGGTCCCCAACCAGGTTTTCAGTGCGCGCGCTCTCGATGCGGCCGCGCAATACGCCGAGCACACCAATGGTCAGGCGCTGATCGTCCTGCAGGGTGGCAAGGTGCAACTCGAGCGCTATTTCGGCGGTGCCACCCCCGACACGCTGTTCAGCTCGCACTCCATGGCGCGCACACTGAACGCGCTCGCTGTCGGCATGGCGATCGCCGACGGCCGCATCGGTTCCGTCGACGACCCGGTGTCCCGGTACCTGCCCGAATGGAGCGACGCGGCCCGCGCCGCGATCACGATCCGGCAACTGCTGACGATGAGCAGCGGATTCCAGACGCCGCAGAGCCGCGAGCCCGGCAGCGCCTACAGCCAGTCGTACTACGCCGCCGACATCGCGCGCCTGGCGCTGGAAGCGAAGCCTGACGTCGCACCCGGCAGTTCCTGGGCCTACGACAACTTCAACAACCTCGCACTGGCGCTGGTGCTGGAGCGCGCCACCGGCCAGCGTTACCGCGACTTCCTCGAACAGCGCCTGTGGCAACCGCTCGGCGCCGGCGACGCCGAGATGATGCTCGATAGCGAAAGCGGTCGTGTCTTCCCGTTCTGCTGCATCTGGAGCAAGCCGCGCGACTGGGCGCGCCTCGGCCAGATGCTGCTCGATCGTGGCAGCGTGCGCGGTCGTGCGCTCGTACCGGCGCCATGGATCGATGCGATGGCGCAGCCGTCGGCGATCACTCCGAACTTCGGCTTCCAGGTCTTCGTTGGCTCGGCGTGGATGAGCCCAGTGACGAACCGCCGCGCGCCGCGGCTCGGCGAGACGAACGCGCCGGCCTTCACCGAGAAGCTCTATTACGCCAGCGGCGCCGGCAACCTGATGCTGATGGTCGTGCCCG
>JANPDV010000397.1:0-7069 GCA_031431655.1 Gammaproteobacteria bacterium
AAGTGCGGCCACACGCCGTACCGCCGGGTCGTCACCCAGGAAGAAATGGTTGCCAAGGTACGCGTCGCGGTCGAAGCACGTCGCGATCCGAACCTGCTGATCATTGCGCGCACCGATGCGCGCACCGGGTATGGCTTCGACGAAGCCCTGCGGCGTGGCCAGGCCTACGCGGCGGCCGGGGCCGACATCGTGTTCGTGGAGTCGCTGCAGTCGGAGGAAGAAATGCGGCGCGCGTGCGGTGCGATCGACAAGCCGATGATCGCCAACATGTCCGACGGCGGCAAGACGCCGATCCGCTCGGCGGCGGAGCTGCAGTCGCTGGGGTACTCGCTGGCGATCTTCCCGGCGATGGCGGCGCTCGCTACCTGCACGGCGGTGGAGGCCGCAATGCGCAACCTCAAGACGACCGGCACCAGCGTCTCGCCGGCCGTGCCGCTGTTCAGTTTCGACGAGTTCTGCAGGATGGTCGGCTTCGGCGACGTCTGGGCTTTCGAGGAGAAGTGGAAGGACGTGCTCGACAGCACGGCTCGGCACAAGCCGCCGTCCTGAGCGTACGTCCGCCCGTCACATGAGCACTGCCCCCGCCAGGCTTTGGCGTCACGCCCACGGCATCACGGCGATCGACGCAGGCTATCTGCGGCCGGGCCTAGCCGCCGTGCATCTCGTGGTGGAGCGGGGACGCGCCGCTTTCGTCGATGCCGGCACGCTGCACTCCGTGCCCGCTGCGCTCGCCGCGCTGGCCGAGCTGCAGGTCGCGCCGGCCGAGGTCGATTACGTGTTCCTCACCCACGTGCACCTGGACCACGCCGGCGGTGCTGGCGGCCTGCTGCAGGCCCTGCCGAACGCGCGAGCAGTGCTGCATCCGCGCGGCGCGCCGCACTTGATCGACCCTGCGGCGCTCGAGGCCGCTTCGATCGCCGTCTATGGCGAGGCTGCCTACCGCGCCCTGTACGGGCACATCGTGCCTGTTCCGGCCGAGCGCGTCGTCGTCACGCAGGACGGCGATCGACTGCAACTCGCCGGGCGGACGTTCGAGTTCCTCCATACGCCCGGGCACGCGATGCATCACCAGGCCATCGTGGATTGCGCCTCCGGCGGCATCTTTGCAGGCGACACCTTCGGCCTCTCCTATCGGGAGTTCGATACCGACGGACGAGCGATGGTGATTCCCACCACCACGCCGACGCAGTTCGATCCGGAGCAGCTCTGCGCGTCGATCGACAGACTGCTCGCGCGACGACCGGAGTCGATCTACCTGACGCACTACAGCCGCATCACGGAAGTCGAGCGCCTCGGCGCGGACCTGAAGCGCCAGGTGCGCGCGTTTGCGCAGATCGCCGAAGCCCAGGCCGAGGCCCCGCCTGCCGAGCGGCGTGCGCGCATCCGCGCTGCGATGCGCTCGTTGTGGATCGACGGCGCACGCGCACACGGGCGGCCCGACCCGACGGGAGAGGTCGACTCACTGCTCGCCAACGATCTCGATCTCAATACCGACGGCCTGATGTCCTGGCTGCAACGCCGGGCGCGCCGGCCATCAACTGAACGGAGTGCGACCCCATGACGGAAAAAGCCACCCCCGCCGCGTTCAAGGCGTTCCGCATCCATGAGATCGAACGCCGCATCGTCGGCCGGTTCGAAACGCTGCGCATCGACGACCTGGCGCCCGGCAACGTCGTGGTGCGCGTGATGTATTCCGACATCAATTACAAGGACGCGCTGGCGGCAACCGGCGCTGGCCGCATCCTGCGTCGCTATCCGCTGGTGGGCGGCATCGACCTTGCCGGTGTCGTCGAGAGCTCCCAGGATCCGCGTTGCAAGCCCGGCGATCACGTGCTCGTCACCGGCTGCGGGTTGTCGGAGACGCATGACGGCGGCTATGCGGAATTCGCGCGGCTGGAAGGCGAGTGGGTGATCCCCATGCCCGCCGGCCTCGGCACCTTCAAGGCGATGTCGCTTGGCACGGCCGGTTTCACGGCCGCGCTCGCCATTCACCGGATGGAGCACAACGGCCAGACGCCTGCGAAGGGCCCGGTGGTCGTGACGGGTGCCACCGGCGGCGTCGGCAGCGTGGCCATCGACATGCTCGCCGGCCTCGGCTACGAGGTCGTCGCCGTCACCGGCAAGGAACAGTCCATCGATTATCTGAAGTCACTCGGCGCCAGCAAGGTGCTGCTGCGGCAGCAGATCAACTTCGGCAGCAAGCCGATGGAGGCGGCACAGTTCGGTGGTGCCATCGACAACGTCGGCGGTGAAATGCTCACCTGGTTGACGCGCACCGTCGACACCTGGGGCAACATCGCCAGCGTCGGGCTCGCCGCCAGCAACGAACTGAAGACCACGGTGGTGCCGTTCATCATCCGCGGCGTGAGCCTGCTGGGGATCAATTCCGCCGCGCAGTTGCGCGACACGAGGCTCACCGTGTGGGGCCGCATCGCCAGCGACCTCAAGCCGCGCCACCTCGAGCGCATCGTTACCTCCACCATTCCGTTCGCGGACCTGCCAGCGGCCTTCGACGCCTACCTGAAAGGCACCGTCACGGGCCGCACGGTCGTCCGGATCGGCGGCTGACCGCGCGCGAGCGCGCCGCGCAATGACGCTGCACGCCGCGTCGGCGGAGCCGCTGCGCACCGGCGCCCGGGCGATGGGCCTCGAGCTCGATGAGCGCGCCATCGCGCGACTGGAGCAGCTGCTCGCAGAACTGTCGCGCTGGAACAGGGCCTACAACCTCACTGCCATCGACGACCCCGCGCGGATGGTCACGCATCATCTGCTCGACAGTCTTGCCATTCATTTCGCGCTGCGGGGGCGTCGCGTCGCCGATGTCGGTACGGGAGCCGGCTTTCCGGGGCTGCCACTGGCCGTGCTCAACCCCGGGCGCGAGTTCACGCTGCTCGACTCCAGCGCCAAGAAGCTGCGCTTCGTCACGCACGCGGCGCGAGCCCTGGGCCTGGACAACGTCCGCGCCGTGCATGCGCGCGTCGAGCAGGCCGATCCGGGCGAGGGTTACGACGTCGTGGTTTCGCGCGCATTCGCGTCGCTGCCGGATTTCGTCGGCGGCGCCGCGCACCTGCTGGCGCCGGGCGGATGGCTGCTCGCAATGAAGGGCCGCTGGCCGCAGCCCGAGCTCGATCAGCTCGACCGCGGCTGGCAGGCAGATGCCGTGGCGCTGACGGTGCCAGGGCTCGAGGAAGCACGGCACCTGGTCGTGCTGCGGCGGCCGGATCCGCATGCACCGGGCACCGCAATCCTGCCGGCCGCGCCGCATGCGTCGGCGCGCCAGTTGCCCTAGACTCGGTTGCAATGAAGCGCATCATCGCTGTCGCCAATCAGAAGGGCGGCGTCGGCAAGACCACCACGGCGGTCAACCTGTCGGCATCGCTGGCGGCGACCCGGCGCCGTGTGCTGTTGATCGACCTCGATCCTCAGGGCAATGCCACCACCGGCTGCGGCGTCGACAAGTCGCAGGTCGAGCGCAGCTCCGGCGACGTGCTGCTGAACGTGTGCGCCGCGGCCGATGCCATCCTTACGCTCGACGGTGCCGGCTTCGCCCTGCTGCCCTCCAACCAGGACACCACCGCGGCGGAAGTCCAGCTGCTCGGCGTCACCGTCGGGCGCGAGCTGCGGCTGCGCAACGCACTGCGGGCCGTGCGCGACCGCTTCGACCTGATCCTGATCGACTGCCCGCCGTCGCTCAACATGCTGACGGTCAATGCGCTGGTCGCCGCAGACAGCGTGCTGGTGCCGATGCAGTGCGAGTACTACGCACTGGAGGGCCTGAGCGCGCTGGTCGGCACCATCGAACAGATCCGCGCCAACATCAATCCGGACCTCGAGATCGAGGGCATCCTGCGCACGATGTTCGATCCCCGGAACAACCTTGCCAACGAAGTCAGCGCGCAGCTGATCACGCACTTCGGCGATCGGGTGTTCCGCACCATCATTCCGCGCAACGTGCGGCTCGCCGAGGCGCCGTCTTTCGGCAAGCCGGCGTTGCTCCATGACAAGGATTCGCGCGGGGCCCTGGCGTACCTGGCACTGGCCGGCGAAATGATCCGCCGCGAGGAGGACGCGCGAGCCGCGCCCGCCCCGACCGCGGGCGCTCCCGCCAACGTCGGCCCGGAACCGTCCGCATGATCGGGCGCGGATGGCGCCGCGCGGTTGCTCGATGATGCGCAGCGCGTGGTCATAGAGCCGCGCCAGGTGGCGCCCGGGGCCATCTCGCGCTGGACGCGCCAGTCGTGCGCGTTGATCGCGCGCGGTTTCAGCTTCTGGGTCGCGCTGGTCCTGCTGGTTTGCGTAGGCATGTTCGCCGGCCAGCGCGTGCCGCTGTTTGACGGCGTGCTCGCCTTGCTGGCGTTTTTTTCCAGCGTGCTGATTGCCGCCAGCCTCGACCGCACGGTGCGAACGACACTCGCGGACGTGCTGGGCATGCTGCGCTCGCATGCGCCAGACATGCTGCGGATTGCAGCGGTGATCTCGGTGGTGCTGGCGCTGGTGTGGATGTTCCTGCTGGCGCGCCCGGGCGTACCCTGGTGGACGCCGTTCTGGTCCGAGCGCAACCTGGTGCCGGTACTCTCTGCGGACTGGCTGCCGGCACTGCGCCAGATCTTCCTGTACTCCGGCGTGGCGCTGGGACTGAGCTATTTCGGCCTCAACATTCCCGGACTGACCGGCTTCTTCCAGTTCCCATGCCAGACGCTCCTGGGCCTGCCGTTTCGCGAGGCCTACCGGATGAGTGCCGCCGCACAGCTGTTGAACCTCCCTGCCATTCTCGGCATCGGGCTGATGTTCGTGACTTTCCCGGCACTGTGTCTGGCGCTGCTGCCGCCACTCATTCCATTGCTGTACTGCTTTCTCGGCGCGCTCACCTACGTCAGCTTTCGCGAGATATTCCTCGGCATCTCCGAGAACCGGGAATTGGCTGCGGCGGGAGTTATGTCAACTCAAAGGGCGTGATGGCTGGCACGCCACGGCGCCGAGGCGGTGACTAGACTCATTGCATGAGTGGCCCCTTGAACCCGGTGCATGCCGCAGACCGGGAAGAGCAGATTGCCGCGCGCATGCTGGCCATGTGCTACGCGAGGCTGCGCGCTTCGGTCGCGATGTCGGCTGCTGTTGCGACGCTGTTCGCCGGCGTGCTGCTGCCGCTGATCGAGTTGCAGTCGCTGCTCGGCTGGTACGCGGTGCTGCTCGGCGTTGCGGGTCTGCGCTTCGTCCTCTGGCGCCAGCACGAACAGACACCGCCGGAACAGCGTGAAACGCGGGTCTGGGCCCTGCGCTTGTTCGGGGGCGCGGTGCTTGCCGGGCTGTCGTGGTCCAGCGGCATGCTGTTCGTGCTGCCGGCGGTCGACTCGCCGACAGCCATCATCCTGTTCGTTTCGGTGATCGCCGTCAGCGCCGTCGCCAGCAATTCGCTTTCGGCGCACCTCGCCTCCTGCGCGGGGTTCATCATCGCGGCGATCGGGCCGATCGCCGTGTCGGTGCTGACCCGCAGCAAGGGCGTCGAGTTGATAGTCGGACTGGCGCTGGTGGGCGCCATCGTCGCGCTGCTGCTGACTGCGTATGGCTCCTGGACCACGACGCGGCGGCTGGTGGCCGGTGAGCTCGATCTGGCGCAGACGCTTGCTGAGGCTGCCGACGCGCGCCTCGCTGCGGAGCGGGCCAACAATGCCAAGTCCGTGTTCCTGGCCACGATGAGCCACGAGATCCGCACGCCGCTCAATGGCGTGCTCGGCCTTGCTTCGCTGCTCGACTGCGACGAGCTGGATCCCGCCAATCGCGAACGCGCCCGGCTGCTGCGCCGTTCCGGTGAAGAGCTGCTGGAGATCGTCAACGACATCCTCGATTTCTCGAAGATCGAAGCGGAACAGATGCAGCTCGTGCAGCGCGATTTCGAGCCGCGCGTCCTGGTCGACGAGACTGCGGGCGTCTGGGGCAGTCGAGCGCGCGCCGGCGGGCTGGAGTTCCGCGTCGAGGTTGCTGCTGAAGTCCCGGCGCTGGCGCAGGGCGATTCGCTGCGGTTGCGGCAGGTCCTGGGCAACCTGGTTTCCAACGCCATCAAGTTCACCGAGTGTGGCTCGATCGAAGTCAGGCTCGGGGTCGCGGGCGATGCGCTGCGTTTCGAAGTGCGCGACACCGGCATCGGCATCGAGGGAAACTCGCTCGGTGCCGTGTTCCAGCCGTTCACCCAGGTGGACGATTCGTACACGCGGCGCGCCGGCGGCACCGGGCTCGGGCTCGCCATTTCCCGGCGGCTGGTCGAGCTGATGGGCGGCCGTATCGGCGTGAGCAGCGAGCGCCGGGTCGGCTCCACATTCTGGTTCGAGATTCCGCTGCCCGTGGCCACTGCGGCCACGACCGTGGCTGCAACCCAGCGGCAGCGTGCCGCCGCCGCAGGCAGCCCGTATCCCGACGCCGCCCCGGCGATGTTGTCTGCCCCGGCTGCGGACGCCCTGCTCGGTCCGCGCGCCGCGCGCGTGCTGGTGGTCGAAGACAATGCGATCAATCGGACGGTGGCCGGCGCGATGCTCGAACGGCTCGGCATCGTGCCCGAGTTTGCCGAAGACGGTCGCGTGGCGCTGCAGCGCGTGCGGTCGGACAGCTTCGATCTGATCCTGATGGACTGCCAGATGCCCGTGCTGGATGGCTACCAGACCACGATCCAGCTGCGCCGCATGGCGACGCTTGCGCGCTCGGGCGCACCGATCCCGATCCTGGCCCTGACCGCGAATGCGTTCGACGAGGATCGTCGCAGGGCGGCCGAGGCGGGCATGGACGGTTTCCTGGCGAAACCGCTGCAGCTCAGCACGCTGAAAGCCGCGCTGGATCCGTGGCTGGCACGCGCCACGGCGCCGGTCGCGACCCCCGGCGCCGGTCACGCGAACGTACCGGTCGCGCCGGGCGCCGACACCATCCACGCCGCCTGATCACGCGGCTGCGCGCGCGCGCCGCTATCATGGCGGCGCAATGACCCACCAGAAGAAACCCAGTCTCGGCCGAGGCCTCGACGCATTGCTCGGCCAGATTGCCAGCGCACGCGCGCCAGTCGCGGCCGTCGGCGGCAATGTTG
>JANPDV010000398.1:0-2899 GCA_031431655.1 Gammaproteobacteria bacterium
GCAGCATCCGCCGCGGGCGGTGCCGTCGCGATCCTGCTGTTGACCGACGACCTCGAGTCGCTGTATCGCCGTCTCAAGGCGGCTGCCGTGCCGTTCGTCAACGAGCCGCATGAATATGACAACAATCGCGGCAAAGGCCCGATCGGGACGTTCACGGTGTTTGATCCGGACTGCGTCCGCGTCGCCTTCGCGCAGATCAAGCGCGAGACGCTCGAGCGGAGCGAGCGGCGCTAGCGGCCCTCGTGGTCCTCGCGGCCACCGCACGGGTCAGGCTACCTCGGCTCGCCCACTATCCGCCGGCGCTCCATCGCTCAGTGCCGCGCCGGCTCGTGACGCACTCAGTCGCCCGTGTCGAGCGCGGTCAGCACGTACTCCGAGTCGCCCGCCGGCCACACGAAACGCACGAGGATGAGGTCCGGGCCGTACACGTAGAAGTCCGTTTCGCCGCCCACCTCAGGGCCGCCGGCGCGATAGTGCTCGGTCGCGAAGGTCCCGGCTGGCGTACGCACCTGCTCGGTGCCGATCAGACGGATCGACGCCCGCGAGAGCGGCCCCAGCAGGCTGCCGGGCGTGCGCGCCTCGGTGCGCACGTCGTACAGCACCACATCCTGAGCGCCGCCGCGCGCGCGGTCGTACAGATCGAGCTGCCAGGCGTTGCTCGCCGTCGGATGCGGTATGAAGCCGAATCGCTCGGGCACGTCGACCTGCTGGGTGACGCGTCCGTGCGGCGAGGAGATCTGGGCCGCAAGCTGCGTCCCCTCCACGGTGAACAGCCCGGTGCCAATCCAGCGCCCCTCGCGCCAGAAGTCCGCAAACAGGCTGCGCGGGCGGAAGTCGCGCGCGACCGTCAGCACGACCAGGCGCGAGAGCCCGGCGGGATCGATTCGATTGCGGGTCTCGAGGATTCGCGAACCGTCCGGACGCACGATCATGGTCCAGCGCTCGCTGCCGTTCACCTCGCCGGTGGACATGCGCCGGTACTCGATGGTGCCCGATACGCTGCGGACGATGCTCGCGTTGCGCTCCGCAGCCCGCACCGCCGGCGGCGCGATGCACAGCGCACCGAGCGCTACCGCCGCGAGAGCCAGCCATCGCACGCCGACACGCTTCAGTCCGACGCTCACGTTCAGCTCCTTGCCCTTGACCGCGATGGCCGCCAAGCGTCGATGCTAGCGCGCTAATGGCTCGCGGCGCACTTGTGATCGCCCGGAGCCGGCCCTGCTGGCTATGCTGCACGCCGAGTCCTGGGTCTTCGGGTTGCACGCGTGTCTTCCCCTGAAACGAACACAAAATCACCTTCTGTCGTCGCTGCTGATCAGCTGCGTCGAGGCGTCCGGATCGCGTGGCTGGTGCTTGGGGTGCTGACAGTCGTCGTTGCGGGCTACGTCCTCGCCGGACGGGCCGGCGCATTTCGCCTGTCGCTGCAGGAGCTGCGCGAGCGTTACGCGGCTCCGGAGTCGCAGTACCGCAACGTCGAGGGCATCGAGCTGCACTACCGGGACGAGGGGCGCGGCCCGGCGGTGCTGCTGCTGCCCGGCTCGTTCGGAACCCTGCGGCAGTACGACGAGGTCGTCGCGCGATTGAAGGATCGCTATCGGCTCGTGCGCATCGACATCCCGGGCACCGGGCTGTCGGGCCCGATACCCGATGAAGCCGTCGCGCGCGGGCTGCGCGTCGAGGACCTGCTCGACGGGCTGCTCGACCAGCTGCAGATCGATCGCCTGTCGATCTACGGGATTTCCAGTGGCGGCATCGAGGCCTACCGCTTCGCGGCGACGCGGCCCGGGCGCGTCCGGGCGCTGATGCTGTCCAACACGCCTCCCGGTGTCGTCGGGGAAGCGGGCGCGTCGCAGTCGCCGGTGCTGGCGGCGCTCGGCTGGCTTTCCTTCGCGGTCATGGACGGCTATCGCCCGCGCGCCTACTGGCGCCTGTTTCTGGCGTGGGTCACCGGCGACCCGTCCGAGGTCACCGGCGCGATGGTGCAGGAGTACTACGACATCAACCGGCGGAAGCTCGACCGCAATCCGCGGCTGCGTCCGATCCCGCAGACACCCGGGGAGATCACGCCGCTTTTGCAGCAGGTCCGTGCTCCCACGCTGCTGCTGTGGGGCGCTCGTGGTCCGGTGCTGCCCCCTCCTACAATGACGCAGATGGCGCGCGAGCTGCCTGGCGCGCGTGTCACGACCGAACTGCTGCCGGAGACCGGCCATTACGCGCCCGGAGAGGATCCAGACGTGATCGCGGACCGCATCGACAGGTTCCTGGTGGAAGTGGGCGCGGCGGCCGGCGGCACGCCGTGACCGGACCGCGCGCGACGCCGACGCGACGCCACCTGCTGTTCGCGGCCGCGGGCCTCAGCGGCGCGGCGCTCGCGGCACCGCGCGGTTCGGTGCCGGCCCACCCTCGCCTGGACCTGACCGACCCGCGGGTCGCGCTCGAGTCGTACGTCAAGCTGCGCGGCTCGACCGTCGATGAGACCGTGTACCAGCCCTACGGCGGCGACATTTTCCTGACTGCGGACGGCAAGCTCGGCGTGCCGTTGATCGGCTTCTGGGGGCTGCAGAAGTCGCACTGGCGCCGCGCCGCCGACGGCAGCTGGAGCAACCAGGACTACGATCTCGGCTTCTACGTCGACTACAAGACGCGGCAGATCCTGGATCGCTGGCGCAATCCCGTCACCGGGCGCGACGTGAAGGTCTATCACTATCGCGGTGGTCCCACCGGCGGCCGCTTCGCCGTCGGTGCCGAGGCCGAAGGCCGCGATCCCTACAGCAATCTCGAGGGTCGCTGGAGCGTGGCAGGGAACCAGGTCTGGTACACCGCCTCGGTCTGGGGCGAGCGCCCGAATCCGCTCAAGGCCGGGGAGTTTCCCGAGGCCTGGTCGGGCGACACGCTGCGC
>JANPDV010000399.1:0-6235 GCA_031431655.1 Gammaproteobacteria bacterium
CAATCGCAATCTGTATACCGAGGTGCGCATGCTCGAGCAAGCGACCTTCGGATACTGGCAAGTCGACGCCGATCCTGCGCCTCGTGGAAGTCCACCCTTTGCGTCGGCGGACCTCTCCAAGGGCGCATGGTCCGGGGGCTACGCGACTGCGTCCTCTGACGTGCCGACGACGGGTCGTGCCGAGTACACCGGGACGATCATCGGCGTGTACCACGAGGGCCCGGCGACCCTCGTGCCCGTGGACGCCGGGCTCGTGCGGGTGAGCGTCGATTTCTCGACGCGTACTGTCACCGGCGTCATCTCCCAGATCAGCCTGAGCTTCGACATCAACAAGCACGGTCCGATCAACGACTTCAGCTTTTCCACCACCCTCGATGGGTCCGGGACGCGCTTCGCGGCCAACGTGAATCTCGAGAACTTCATCCCGGCGCCGAGCGGGTTCGAGGCCTCCGCAACCGGCATGATCCGGGGCCGGCTGCTGGGACCCGGCGCCAGCGAAATCGCCGCAACCTGGGAGGACGAAGATGGCGTGCGTCGGATCATCAGCTCGTTCGGTGCCGCCCGCGGTTCGATATCGGCAATCGATCACCGATAGATCGGCGGGCGGCCATGGACGCGTCACGCGGGCCCGCGGGACTGTCTCACCCGAGGCTTGCCGAACGCAATCAACTGGAGGCAGAGGGTCATGGCGACAGAAAAACGTTGGCGTGGGGGCGCTCTGATATCGCTGGTTACCGTTCTGGGGGCCTGCGGCGGAGGCGGCTCTGACGGGGTAAGCCCCGGGACTCCGACGGCAACCGTCCCGGCGCGCGCCGATCTGCCCGTGCCGTTCCAGAGCCCGCTACTCGCATCGCCGATCGCCGTTCAGCGCGGACCCACGCTGGAAACGGCTCCGCCGAACACCCTCATTCCGCTGTTGCAAGTCGCCGTAGACGAAGACTTTGCCGGCGACGAAATCACGACCTCCCAAGGAGCGACCCTGGCCCTGAATGTCAGCCCCGGGAGAACGGCATTCACGCTCAATAACACGTTGCTCGACGTGGTCGACGCCGCCTTCCCGTCCTCCCAATCCAGGATCCCCCGCGACCGTCGTTTATCGGCCGGTGCAAACGGAATGTGGAGTACAAACCGCATGCAGTATGTCTTGGTCGGCGGCTGGTACATCACCAACGACCCGGCTCCCAACCAAGGCACCTCATTTCAGAACGGTGGCGCCTTCACGGGCGGCTACGTCTCGACTGTCGATGTGCTGCGCGCTGCGACACCCGCGGGCTATGTCGGGAAAACCTTCGGTCTGTACGAGGAACCGGTCCATTACTTCGCGTTGATCTCTGGAACGGTTCGGTTGAGCGTGGACTTCGCTGCGCGCTCAGTCACTGGTGTATTCACCGACCTCGGCATCGGGTCCGACAGTTACCCGTACGGCCCAGAGGATGATCTGGCATTCACGGCCGTTCTGGATCTCGCCACGAACCGCTTCGACGGCATCCTCGAACCCGCCACACCGAGACCGAATCCCGCAGCGCGCCCCGCAAGGGGTTCGATATCCGGACGCATCTTCGGACCCAATGCGGAAGAAGTGGGGGCTGTCTGGACCGTGACCGGCGAATCGCGTCGGTTCATCGGTTCTCTAGGTGCGTCACGCGATACAAATTGAGCCGCACTAATCGCTACAACGCGGCAATACGAAGACGGCGCGCGTCGGCGAGTCAGTTGTTTCTGGATGGTCTGCGGTACCATCCAAACGTGAAATTGAACCTTCCCTCCGTGAAGTCGGCCGGGCCAGGTGCGCCATCAACTGAAGAGCCCGTACCGCGACGGCACCACGCACATCGTGCTGGAGCCCTTGGACTTCATCGCGCGGCTGGCCGCGCTGGTGCCACCGCCAGGGATGCACCTGACGAGGTATCACGCGGCACATCCCTGTGGCGCGCCCCTTCGGGGCAGCCTGCGGCTGTGCGAATCGGCAATCCTGCCGATTTGTCACGGCGTGTTCGCCCCACACAGCAAGCTGCGCGCGGCGGTGACGCCGGCGCATCGTGGCCAGGGCGCAGCGCAGTACGCGGCCGCTGATCCGGCCCAGCCGCCGACGCCGCGTCACGTGGCGATGAGCTGGGCACGGCGTCTCAAGCGCGTGTTCGGCATCGAGATCGAGCACTGCACCGGCTGCGGTGGGAAGCTGCGGATCATCGCGAGCATCGAGGGGCCCGAGGTGATCGCGAAGATCCTCTCGCACCTTGAGCGCTCGGCGCCCGAGCCGTACCCGAGCGTGCTGCCGCTCGGAGCGAGGGCGCCGCCGGCGCAGTCTCGTTTGCTGTGAACTGACCTTGAAGGTGAGGGCGTTTGTGCTGGCGGACGAGCCGACCGGCTGCGGCTGCTGCGTGCCGGGACTGCGCTGAGGGGCGGGAAGGGGGCGGATTGGGGGCGCGGCCGGGTTACTCGGAGTAGTTTGGCGGCCTGATGGGCCAGCCTGGGCGCCGGGTCTACCGGGAAAGGGCTGTCGACGGTAGGCTTCGGCTCGCAATGAGGCTGGATACGCGAATCGGATGGGCCTGGATGGGTGGTTTGAATTTCCCATCCGCTTGTTAGGCGGCAGTTAGACGCAGAGTCCCGACCGCCTTCAGATCTACATGCTTCTTCGCGTTCCATAGATCATACCCATGCTGCATTGCGAGCCAACTCTCTGGCGAGCGCCCAACACACTTGGACAGACGCAGCGCCATCTCGGGAGTGATGCCACTCTTGCCGGTCAGAATGCGATTAAGTGTCGACGCCGATACGCCAAGCTTCGCCGAGAGCTCTCGGCCGCTAATTCCATTCGGTTCGAGGTAAACCGAGGTGATGAACTCACCCGGGTGCGGAGGATTGTGCATAGCCATTAGTGATAGTCCTCGTAGTCGAGCACATATGCCTGCCCGTCCCTGAATTCGAACGTCAGACGCCAGTTTCCATTGACCCAGACTGAGCAGCGACCTTTCTCCTGGCCCCTCAAGGGATGCAGTCTGAACCCCGGAACACCCATGTCCTCAATCTTCTGTGAAGTCTCCAGCGCGGCCAGAAGCATGCGTAGCCGCTGGGCGTGTTTCGGCTGAATGCCGGCCGGAGACCCTGTCTCATAGAAGCGGCGCAGACCTTTGTGCCGGAAGGACTGGATCACGGCGGTATTGTAGCGTGTTGCGCGACGCGCAACAAGTAGCGCCTGGGCCGGACTCTTGCCCTCGCCCATGCACCCACGCCTCCTGACGCCTAAGGAACGTCTGATTTACCGGCAACGATGAGGCGCGCAGCCGGCGATTTCGCGGATGAAGCGTGGCGGCGGCGGAGAGGAGCGGGTTCTTGCTCGATTCTGTCGAGCATGGGTGCCTCGATCCGGTCTGCAGGCGGATTGACGCTACGCACGCAGCAACTTCCGACGCACCATGAACAAGTTGGCCAGCGCCGCGGTCACTTCGAGCCGGTGCAGGTTCTTCGGCAGGCCGCGGTAGCGCACCTTCTGGAAGCCGAAGAAGCGCTTGATTACGCCGATCGCATGTTCGACTTTCGCTCGGACCTTGGACTTGCGGACGTTACGCGCTTTCAAGATCTCATCGGTCCGCGCGCCCCAGCGATAGCGTTGGTTGGTGAAGTCTTTGGCCTGCGGCGCGGCACGGCGAATCGCCTCGCGCCGCCCCCGATAGGCTTGATCCCCGTAGACCCGCCGCTCTCGCCCGTGCAGCAAGTGCGGCAGGGCTTCGACGTCGGCGACATTCGCCGCCGAGGCCAGGATCGTGTGGATCAGCTTGTTCCGGCTATCTATCCACGCCCAGGTGCGCCTTCATGCCGAAGTACCACTGCTGGCCTTTGGCCGTCTGATGCATCTCGGGGTCGCGTTTGCCGTCCTTGTTCTTGGTCGAGCTCGGTGCACTGATGATCGTCGCATCGACAATCGTGCCGTTGCTGATCTTGATCCCGTGCGTGCGCAGGTGGCGGAACTTGCATACCGTGGTCTCATCGGGCGCCGCCTCCTGCCCCAGATCGATGCCCACAAAGCGGCGCATCGCCTCCGAGTCGTAAAGCGCTTCCTCGACCGCAGGGTCCGAGAGGTTGAACCACAGCTGCAGGAAGTACACCCGCAGCGTCCGCTCCAGCGGAATCGGCGGTCGGCCATCCAGCTCGCTCGGCTTCGGATAGAACGGCTCGATCGTCGCGGCAATCTCCGCCCACGGCACGGCCCGATCCAACTGCTCCAGGAACTGCGCTCGCTGCGTCGTCCTGCCGTACTTCTCAAACCCGCTCGGCACCAACGTCTGCTGCTTCATCGAAACCTCCGTTTCCTGGTTCGATCTTGCGTCAGAATGAGCGGTAAATCAGACGTTCCCTAGCGGTCGCCGCGCATTGGCCGCGTCGGCCAACGGATTCAGCGCCGCCATCGCGGTCGCGAGGCGGGCCGGGTTGCGTCTGTTGTGGACCAGGTCCGATCGAGCTGCGCTGCAGGGCCGATCCGGGCGTCCCGCAGGCCGTTCCGGACCGATCCGGACTCGGCGAGGCCGCTCCGTGGCGCCGTCCGTCACCGTGAGCCGCGGTGAGCCGCGATGGTGAGCAGGGCGTTTGGAATTTTGCTATCCGCTGTATGTACTCGTCGTCATCGAGCATCGATGCCGGGGCCTGATCCACTGCAATGTCACAGCTCATCCGACCGCCGCATGGACCTTGCAGCAACTGCGAGAGGCGATCGGTCCCGAGGCCCGGTACGAGTACCTGATCCACGATCGAGATAGCATTTTTGCCCGACATTTGGACGAGTCGATCGCCAAGCCCGGCGTCAGCGTGCTCAAATCCCCGCCCAGAAGTCCTAAGACCAATGCGATTTGCGAACGAGTGATCGGCTCCGCTCGTCGGGAATGCCTTGATTGGCTCGTTCCGTTGTGTGAATCGCGTTTGCGCTCAATCCTGAAATCTTGGATTCCCCACTACAATGGGGCTCGACCGCATATGGCGCTGGGTCCCGGTGTCCCGCACCCGCCTCGCTCCGGTGTGGGACGAAATCCACCTGGCAAGTCGCGACATCGGCGCGATGAATCGTATGCCGTTGGGGGCAGGCCGATTCTTGGCGGATCACAGCGGGCAGATTCACTGCGCGGGGTGTACCCTTCACCCATGAACGGGCGCCCATTCTGAAGTCCATGCCCACTCGCGCCCCCGCCGTCGATCGCCGCCGTCGCGCGCTGCTCGCCGCACTCCCGGGCTTCGCCCTCGTCGGCTCTCTGGCTCGCGCGGCCGACCGTGCCGCCGCCACGCCGGTCGTTCCGATCGTCGATCGCCTGACGCTGCACATCGTCGTGGACGCCCAGGTCTTCGCTTTCGCCGAACCCGTGCAACGCCCGGACCTGACCGTCGACCGTGCCGGACCGCGTGGCCTCGACGCCGGCGCACCCGACGGCACGCTCACCGCCGAGTTCGGCTTCTCGATGCTCGCGGACTCCCACCGCGGTGACGAAGCGCGACGCGTGCTGATCGACACTGGCTACTCGCCGCAGACGATCGCGAACAACCTGCAACTGCTCCGTCTCGATCCGGCCACCTTCGACGCGCTGGTCGTGAGCCACGGCCACTACGATCATTTCGGCGGTCTCGTCGCGCTGCTCTCCGGCGACCGCCCGCTGCGGCGCGGTACGCCGGTCTACGTCGGCGGCGAGGAGATTTTCTGCGCGCGCGAAACGCTCGTGAAGAACGTACAGCTTCCGTTCGGGCGCCTCGACCGCGAAGCGATCCTCGCGGCCGGGCTGCGCATCGAATCGAGCCTCGAGCCGAGTGTCGTCGCGGGTCATGCGTTCACGACCGGCCGCATCCCGCTCGTCACGACCGAGCGTACGGTGAACCCCACGCTGATGCGTCCAGGCGTCGGCTGCGAGCGCGCGCTGCTCGAAGCGGACAAACGCGACCTCACCATCGTGCCCGACGACCTGCGCCACGAAATCGCGACCGCGTGGGTGGTGAAGGATCGCGGGCTCGTCGTGTCGTCGTCGTGCAGCCATCGCGGCGTGCTGAACGCGATCCGACGCGCTCAGCAGATCTCGGGCGTACAGCACGTCCATGCGGTGATCGGCGGGTTCCACCTCGTGTGGCCGCGCACCGAGCCGGAGGCACTGGAGACGGCCGCCGAGCTCGAGAAGGTCGCACCGGACTACGTGATCCCGATGCACTGCACCGGCGAGCGCTTCGTCTCGGAAGCGCTGCGTCGCTTCCCGACGAAGGT
>JANPDV010000400.1:0-4115 GCA_031431655.1 Gammaproteobacteria bacterium
GAAGACGGGTGCCGATGTCGGGATGCACTGGGCGGAGCACCGGCTGCTGCAACGCAAGCTGACCGCTGTCGAGCGCCGGTGATCGGCGCAGATTCACGCAGGAATTCCGTCTTTCTGCGCTTGCGTTCCGCCGGATCCGCAGCCACGCTGCGGGCCGCATGAACCTAGCGAGCGAACGTCTGGACTCCGCCCTGCAACGACTGGGCTATGCGGCGTTCCGCCCCGGTCAGCGCGAGGCCATAGAAGCACTGCTCGAGCGGCGCCAGGTCCTGCTGGTAGCGCCTACCGGTGGCGGCAAGAGCCTCTGCTACCAGTTGCCCGCCCTGGTACTGCCCGGCACGACGCTGGTGGTCTCGCCGCTGATCGCGCTGATGCAGGACCAGGTGGCGGCGCTGCATGCGCGCGGCGTGGCGGCTACGTACTTCGCATCCACGCTGGATTCCGCGGAGTTGCGGCAGCGCTTTGCCCGGCTGATGCGCGGCGAGTACCGGTTGGCTTACGTCGCGCCCGAGCGGCTGGTGGCGCCGGAGTTCCGCGCTCGTCTGGCGCGGCTGCAGTGCCGACTGGTGGCGATCGACGAGGCGCACTGCATCAGCGAGTGGGGCCACGACTTCCGCCCGGAGTATCTGCAGATCGGTACGTTGCTGCAGGAGCTGGCGCCGGCGCACGTGCTGGCATGCACCGCCACGGCGACGCCGGTGGTGCGCAACGAGATCCTGGTGCGCCTCGGGCTGCCGGCGGACACGCCGCAGCTGGTGCGCGGCTTTGCGCGGCCGAACCTGGCACTGCGGGTCGTGGAGTTCGCGGGCGCGCGGGAACGTGAAACGCAGGTCGATGCCGCACTCGACGAGGCGCTGGGCTGCGCCTCACCGGGCAGCGCGAACCGCAGCGACCTGGTCCCCGGCGGCGCCATCGTCTATTCACCGACCCGCAAGCTCGCTGAATCCGAGGCGCAGCGGCTGCAGGCGGCCGGGCGGCGCGCCGGCGTCTATCACGCCGGACTGGACGCCGATTCGCGCACGCGCGCGCAGGCGCAGTTCATGCGTGGCGAGGTGCCGGTGATCTGCGCGACCAATGCCTTCGGCATGGGCATCGACCGGGCCGATGTGCGTGCCGTCATTCACCTGGGTCCGCCCGGTTCGATCGAAGCCTATTACCAGGAGGTTGGCCGCGCCGGGCGTGATGGCGAGGATGCGGTCGGCCTGATGTGCTGGTCACAGCAGGATCTGCCGCTGCGCCGGCGGCTGCTCGAGCGACCGCAGGGCGATGCGCTGCCCGATGCCGCGGTCATCGAGCACAAATGGGGACTGTTCCTGGAGCTGATCCGCTGGGCCGAGGGCGGCAGCTGCCGGCATGACGCGATCCTGCGCTACTTTGGCGACGAGGCGGAAACGCTGGCAGGCTGCGGCCGTTGCGATGTCTGCGTGACGCTCGCTGCGACGGACGCGGGTGACGCGTCGAATGCGCCGCAGCCCGGGCGCGACCCGACCGAGCTGGCTCGCATCCTGCTGTCGGGTGTTGCCCGCCTCGACGGCCGTTTTGGCCTGAAGCAGGTCGTGCGCCTGCTGCACGGCGAGGCCGAGCCGCGCCTGGAGCGCCTGGGGCTCACCGAGGTCAGCACCTTCGGCCGCTTGTCGGACCGGCCGCAGGAATGGATCCAGCGCGCACTGTCGCGCTGCGTAACCGCGGGCTGGGTGACCTTCTCCGGCGAGGAGCATCCCGTCGTGCGGCTGACCTCGGACGGCATCGCCGTGATGCGCGCGCAGCAAGCCGCGCGCTGGCTGCCGCCGCCAGCGGAACGGCCGCGCGTGAAGTCATCCGGCGAGTTGCGTACCGGCCGCGGGCGTGCGGGCACGCGGGCTGCGTTCGGTCCGGGTGAAGCGCGGCGCGGCGCGGCTGGCCTCGCCGCGGACATCGAGCTGGACAGTGCCGGCCAGGCGCTGTTCGAGGCGCTGCGCGCCGCACGCTTGTCGCTGGCCAAAGAGCACGCGGTGCCGGCATACGTGGTGGCGCACGACCGCAGTCTGCGGGAGCTGGCGCGCCAGCGGCCGACGACACCGGCGGCGCTGCAGCAGGTACCGGGGTTCGGTGCGCAGAAATCGGAGCGCTACGGGCCGGCGTTCCTGCGAGTGATTCTCGCGGCCTGAGTTACAACAGCTTCTCGATCGCTGACACGATTTCGCGCGAGTCCGGGCTGACATCGCTGCCCCAGGCCGCGACCACGTTGCCAGCGGGAGTCACCAGGTACTTGTTGAAGTTCCATTCGGGCTCGCGGGTCTGCCGCGCCAGCTCGCGGAACACGGGGTTGGCCTTCGCACCGGTCACGGTCGAGGGCGCGAGCATGGTGAACGTGACGCCGTAGTTCACAAAGCAGACCTCGGCGGTCTCGGCGATGCTCGCCGCCTCCTGGTTGAAATCATTCGAGGGGAAGCCGATCACGACCAGCCCGCGTGCGCTGAACCGGCGATGCAGTGCTTCCAGCCCGCCGAACTGCGGCGTGTAGCCGCAATGGCTCGCGGTGTTGACGATCAGCAGCGGCTTGCCTGCGAACGATTCACACAGGTTGACCTTGCTCGACGAGCGCAGTCGCGTGAACTCCTGCTGTAGAAACGCGGCACACTGCGCCGGCCGCGCGGCAACCGGCGCGGGCGCAACGCCTGAGGATGCCGCCAGCGCGCAACCTGGTGCGGCCAGCAGGACGCAGACGAAGAACGAACCGGTACTCATTACTTGCCTCACTTGCTTCTCGAGGCTGGCGACGGCGTCGCGCAGTCTGCGTTACCAGCCGATGCCATAGTCTTCGCCGTGATTGCTGGACGCGCCCCACAGCGTGCCGTGCTCACTGTCGACCATGATTGCGTTGATCGGCCCGGAGGTGCGCGAGCGGAACTCCATCCGGTAGCCGCGGCGCTGCAGGTCGCGGCGCACCCACTGCGGCGTTTCGTCGTCGAGCAGCATGCGCCCGGGCTCGATGCGGTGATCGCCGAACGAATCGCGCAACTGGAAGCTGTTGAAGTTCGGCGCTTCGGCGGCCTCCTGCGGCGTCATGCCGAACTCCACGATGTTCAGCAGGAACTGCAGCAGGTTCTGGTCCTGACTGTCGCCGCCTTGCACTGCAAATGCGAGCCAGGGTTTGCCGTCTTTCAGTGCCAGGCTCGGAGTCAGCGTGGCGCGCGGGCGCTTGCCGGGCTCGACGACGTTGAACGGGTTCTGCGCCGGATCGAGCACGAACGACTGCATGCGCTGCGATAGCCCGATGCCTGTCTTGCCGGCGATCACGGCAGGCACCCAGCCGCCGCTCGGCGTCACTGATACAAGCCAGCCGTTCCTGTCGGCGGCAATCACGCTGGTGGTGCCGCGATAGAAGGATTGGCGCTCGAAGTCAGACTGCGAAGCGGGCGTCGGCGCGCGAGTCAGCGGAGCCTGGGTCGGCGAGAAGGGCGCGCGTTGACCGTCGACGGCGGGGCCGCGCGCATCCGGCGAGCCGGCCGGTGGCCGCAGGTACTGCAGGAAGGGGTTGGTCTCGCCCTGGAACGGGTAGGGATCTCCCGCCACCGCGGCAGCGTCGTTCCGGTCCGGGTCGATCCGGGCTGCGCGACTGCGGGCGTATTCCTTGGACAGCAGCCCGCGGATCGGTTCGGCGGGCGGGAAGGCGGGATCGCCGTAGTAGAAATCACGATCCGCGAAGGCCAGGTTCATCGCCTGGTACAGCGTGTGGATGTAGCGCGCCGAGTTGTAGCCCATCGCTCGCAGGTCGAAGCCCTCCAGGATGTTGAGGGTCTGCAGCATGACCGGGCCCTGCACCCAGGTGTCGAGCTTGTAGACGTCCACGCCGCGATAGCTGGTGACGCGCGGCGCTTCGAGCTTCACCTGCCAGCCGGCGAGGTCCTCGCGTGTGATCAGGCCGCCCTGGGCCTGCACGGCCGCCGCAAACTCGGCGCCGAGCGCCCCGCGATAGAAGAAATCGTAGGCAGCCTGGATCGCCGCCTTGCTCTTCAAAAGCTAGCCAGGGTTTGCAGTCTTTCAGTACCAGGCTCGGAGTCAGCGTGGCGCGCGGGGGTTCGAGGTTCACGTCCAAGGCGGCGTGGTGCTCGGGGGGGGGGAGGCCGCGCTGG
>JANPDV010000401.1:0-5166 GCA_031431655.1 Gammaproteobacteria bacterium
CGCCATCGGCCGCGATCCGCGCGACGCGGGTGCCGGTCTGCACCGGCTGCTTGAGCATCGCAGCCATGCCATCGGTGAATCGGCTCATGCCGCCCTTCAGGCGGACCAGACCGCTCAGGCCCCCGGTCGACACCTCGAGGAACGACGAGCGCATCTGCCAGAGTGTCGAGACCTTGTCCGCGCCATCCGGCGTCAGCAGGTCACCCACCCATTCGATCGCCTGGTCGCTGGCGCCGCGCGACCTCAGGAACTGCGAATGCGGGATGTCGTACTGCGCCGCTACGGCCGGGTCGAGCCAGCTCTCGCTCGAGGTGAGCGGCGACGGCCGGACGGCGTACATTCCGTTCAGCGAGAACGGCCCACCCGGCCCGGGCGAGCGCTCACGATCCTTGAACGGATTGGCGGCAGACGTCGCCCAATCCCCCACCTTCATCAATGCACCACCCGAGTACAGCGCCGCATTGGTCTCGAACACATCGGCAAACTTGTTGGTCGGCAGATTGCCGATCTTCGTCATCATGTCGAGGATGCGCGCGTACCCCGTGCCCACCTCCGAGCCACCCGCCTCCGGCCGGCCCGTCACGCCATCGAGCGTCCACACCCGCCCTCCGATGCGCGTACTGCCCTCCAGCACCCGCACCTTCGCGCCCTCTCCCTGCAGCGTCACCGCCGCATAAAGGCCCGCGAGCCCAGCGCCAATGACGATCACATCCGCATCGAACCGCGCCGCGGCCCGAGCCGGGCGCGCGACTCCCCCAGCCGCCGCAACACCCGCAGCAACCGCTCCCGTCAGAAACTCCCGTCTTGAAGCTGACATGACGTCCTCTTAATTCTTCGCTCACCGGCCTGACCGCCCGGCGATGTTGTCTCTCGGGGTCTCAAGCGCTGCAGGTGCGCCCCGACCGGGCCGTGCGCGCCATGGACGGCGCGCCCGGAGGCCCCATGGACGGGTTCACGCCGTCCCGGAAGGGGCGCACCAGCCGCGCTTGAGACCCCGCATGCTGACCTTGACTGGCGCCGGCACAGTACGCTCCCTAACAATTCCCCGTCAGGCCGCCTTCTCCGGACTCCGCGCCGCCTTGTACTGCATATACATGTTCGTGAACTCCGGCCAGGGCTCCGGCCGCAGGAAGAACTGCGGATGCACCTTGCGCAACCGCGCCACCTGCTCGGCCGGCGCCTCGTCGATGCTCAGCAGCTTCTTGCCGGACTCCGCCCACACCACGAATCCCGGCGTCGGCCCCATCAGCATCCACGGCAGCCAGCCCGAAGTGGCGGTGTACGCAAACTCCGAGCGCACGCTCGGCACGTTGAGGCTCTGCACCTCGTCGAGCGGTGCCTTCAGGCTCGAATGCGTGGCGACGATGATGTCCTTGCCCGAGGACTCCAGCGGCCAGTCGGCGGGCTGCAGCCAGTTCGGCGCCCTGATGTAGCTGGACTTGGTCATCCACAGGTCGCCGTGCACGATCTTCGCCGGATAGTTGAACGGCTTGCCGGTGTTCGGCATGACATCTCGCGAGCCGATGATGCGCGGCTCGCGATCGGTGAAGCGGAAGCGCACCGGGCCTTCGCGGTAGTTCAGCGGCCTGACCTTGCGCTTCGTGTACGGATTGACGATCTCGACGCCGTCATCAAGGTACTCGCCGGTTTCCGCATGGCGATAGAGCGATGCCTCCCAGTCGATGACGTTCCACGCGAGGTCACCGACGCGCTCGGTACGCCGCAGGATCAGGGTTTCGACGTTGATGATGGGCATGACCGGCTCGCCAGGCACCACGAGATCGAGCCGCCCCGTGAACCACATGAACACGTCCTGGGTCTGGGTGCTGGCACGCAGCTTCAGGTAGGCGGTGACGTTGTCTGCCGGATTGCCGAAATCGAGCGCGCGCATCGGCCGCGTCTTGCGGGCCGCTGCGGCAGCGTCCGCGACCGCCACCACGGCAGCGCCGCTGGCGCCGAGCAACAAGGCCCTGCGTCGGGAAACAGGCTTTGTCATGGCAACCTCTCTGCGATGCGACGGGTACCGACAGTAGTCGTCGGCCCCCGCACGGTACAATGATGCCGCCGGGCCGGGACCGCGCCGCAGTCAGCGGCGGCGACGTCGGTTGCCCTGGCAGGGTCGCGGACTGGGGAACTCGATTGAAGAAATGGCTCAAGCGTCTGGGCTGGACGCTGCTCACGCTGGTGCTGGCGCTCGGAGTCGTCGTGTTCGATTTCCTGCGCCACGGCGGCCAGTTCAAGACACTGACCCCCGGGTTCGGCGGCAGCTGCACCACGATTCCGCTCGAGGCCAGCGCCGAGGACATCCAGATCGATCGCGCGCGCGGCGTGGCCTATCTGTCCTACCTCGACCGGCGCGGCAAGATCGAGGGCAGGCCGGTGCTCGGCACCGTGCTGATGCTCGACC
Source organism: Gammaproteobacteria bacterium (assembly GCA_031431655.1). Classification (GTDB taxonomy): domain Bacteria; phylum Pseudomonadota; class Gammaproteobacteria; order Steroidobacterales; family Steroidobacteraceae; genus UBA964. Next base: position 2,408 of record JANPDV010000401.1, read on the forward strand.
TGAATCTGCCCGATTCGCGGCCGCGGCCCGCGCTGGCGACCGATCCCGCGTCGTTCCATCCGCACGGCATGTCGCTGTACCGCGTCGGCGATGGCTCCGAGCGCCTGTTCGTGATCAGCCATCCGCCCGGGCAGGGCCACGCGATCGAGATGTTCGAGCAGACCGCCACCGGCGCGTTCGCCTCGCTGGGTCGGGTAACGGACCCGCTGCTGGTCAGCCCCAACGCCATGCTCGCCGCCGGCCCGAGCCAGTTCTACGTCGCCAACGATCGCGGTGCACGCAACGGTTTCCGGCGCGGCCTCGAGCTGCTGTTCCGGCGTGGCCTCTCCACCGTCACGTACTTCGACGGCCAGAAGATGCGCGTCGTCGCCAGCGGCCTGAAATCTGCCTCGGGTATCGCGATGAGCCCGGACGGCGCGCTGATCTATGTCGCCGAAACCTCCGGCAACCGGCTTGCCGTATTCCGGCGCGACGCGGTCAGCGGCGGCCTGACGCTGCAGGAGCACATCGAGCTCGGCAGCGCGCCGGACAACATCAACGTCGCCGCGGACGGTTCGATCTGGGTTGCGGCACACGCGAAGACGCTGGCGCTGGCAATGAGTTTTGGCGACGCGAAGAAGCTCGCGCCAACGCAGATCTTCCGCATCAATCCGGACCCGAAGGCCGCGGCGCGGGTCACGCAGGTCTACCTAAACCTTGGCGAGCAGATCTCCGCCGGCAGCGTGGGCGCCGTGCATGACGGCCAGCTGCTGATCGGCTCGATCACCGACCGCAAGCTGCTGCGGTGCCGCCTGCCGTGAGCGCGACGCTCCCGGACAACACGGCCTCCTCCACCTTCAGCTCGCAGCGCGCGCTCGCACTGGCCATCGGCGCCAGCTTCGCGTTCAGCGCGCTCATCTGGGCCGCCAACGTCAACCTTGCGGACTGGACGCTCGCGCAGCGCACCCCCGGCGGCCCGCGCATCTATCCCTGGCAACTTGCCGAGCCCGGCGTGCTGTCGCGCATCACTGCGTGGGGCGGCTATGCGCTGCACCAGCTGACGATCTGGTGGCTGATCTGGAGCGCGCAGCGCGCAGGCACGCGCTACACCTCCGGACTGAAGCCCCTCAACGTTGCAGCACTCGGCGCCACCGCCGGTTTCATCCTGCTGCATTTCGTCCAGACCCATCTGTTCTACGACGGCCTGGCACAGGACGTCCCCGAGTGGACGGCGATGTGGTCCGTGATCCTGCTGCTGCTGGTCGTCATCCTGATGGAGAACCGCCGTCGCGGAATTGCGTTCGGCATTCCCTGGGGCGGCTTCGTGCGCGAGGCGGGCGACGTGGCGCGGCGTTACCACGGCTATTACTTTGCCTGGGCCACCATCTATACGTTCTGGTACCACCCGATGGTGTTCACCTCGGGCCACGCGCTTGGCTTCCTCTACATGTTCCTGCTGTTCACCCAGGGGAGCCTGTTCTTCACCCGCGCGCACACCAACCGCTGGTGGACGCTGACGCTGGAAGTGCTGGTGATGGTGCACGGCGTGATGGTGGCCATGATGAACGCCGACGGCATGTGGCACATGTTCGGCTTTGGCCTGTTCGGCATATTCATCGTCACGCAGTCCTTCGGCCTCGGGTGGCGGCGCAGCATCAACCTGACGCTGGTCGGGCTCTATGCCGGCTTCCTGCTGCTGTTCTACTCGCAATGGGGCTGGCAGGACCTGCCGCGAGTATTCCGGATCCTCGGTGGCTACTACGTCGCGTTGCCGCTGCTGGCGCTGGTCATCTTCATGCTGGCGCGGACGCTGCGGCTGCTTCCCGCCGCGGCGCGCGGCCACGAGGCGGCGGACGGGCCGCGTTGACTGCCCGCCGCCCCAACCGGCGCGGTAGAAGCGGTATGGATAACTGAACCTCTGCGGAGACCGACCATGAGCATTTCCCGTCGCGGGTTCGTTGCCACTTCTGCCGCAGCGGCAGCCGTGGCCAGCACGTTGCGTACCACCGCCTACGCCGCAGGCCCCGGCACGCCCGATGTCATCGTGCTGGGAGCGGGCCTCTCCGGGCTCGAGACGGCCATCACGCTCGAAGAGAACGGACTGAAGACGCTGGTGCTAGAAGGCCGGCAGCGCGTCGGCGGCCGCGTCTACACGCTGTTCGACATTCCCGGGCATCCCGAAGTCGGCTTCAACAGCCTCGCGAACGCCTATGGTCGCGGCATCGCGGCCTCGAAGAAGTACGGCGTCGAGATCGTCAACCTCGCGCCGCGCATCTTCGGCAAACCGATAGGCCAGTCAATCTATGTCGGCGGCGCAGTGGTGGACCTCAAGACCTGGGCCGACGACCCGCGCAATCCGTTCGAAGGCGAGATGCGTCGCCTGCCGCCTACGGGTTGGGCGGATGCCATGTTCAAGCGGCACATGCCGTTCAAGGATCTCGAAAACTGGTATGACCCGAAGTACGCGCAGTACGACATCTCCGTGCGCGATTTCCTGGCGTCGCATGGCGCCAGCGAAGCGGCGATCCAGCTCGGCTACGACACCAACATCGCCTATGGCACCACTGCCAATGACGTATCGCTGCTGATGCAGGCGTTCGCGGACTACTGGCAGAACGTCAATCGCGGCGCGATCCTTGGCATGTCACGCACCGGTGCCGCGAGTGCCCCCGCGCCGGGCGTTGCGCCGTCGGGTGCTGCGGGCCCGCCCGCTGCTGGCGCGGGCGCAGCGCCGCCGGCCGGCGGTGTCCCGCCCGGCCTGCTGATCGGTGCGTTCAAGG
>JANPDV010000402.1:0-8661 GCA_031431655.1 Gammaproteobacteria bacterium
CCGGCAGTTCCGCGGTAAGCCGCGAGGCGGAGGCGCCCGCCGCGGATGCCGCCCGCAGCAGCGCGCGTTGCTTCGGCGCACGCCGCGGTTCGTCGGCGTCGAGCGCGGCTTCGCCCGCGGCAGTGATGGTCCACCATTCGACGATCGGGCGAGCCGGCGCGCCCTCGCGCGCCAGCTTCGGCAGGGCACTGGCGATCACGGCGCCGATCGGGTGATGGTAGTAGTCGGTGGCCCAGCGCAGCAGTGCCAGCAGTCCGGCATCGAGCGCCGCCGGGCTGCCGGCGTCATCGATCAGTTCAGTCGCGCGTTTGAGCTTGTCGGCGCCAAGCGTGCTGGCGGCAATGACGTTGACGACCACGCCGACCAGGCGCTGGCGACCGAAAGGCACCGCCACCCGGCGCCCGAGGTAGGCCGCAAGCGCGGCCGCGACGCTCGAGTCGTCCGGCGGCAGCCGTGCAGGCGGTGGCAGGTAGTCGAACAGGCGCCGCAGCGGCGTATCGAGCGCGACCTGCAGCACCGGTTCGGCCGCATCCGGGTTGTCCACAGAGCCTGTGGATATAGCTGTGGAAGGCTGCTCCGCAAGCGGCAAATCTCGCGGTTTTCCGGGCTTTCTCGCGGCTGTGGTCAAAGTTTGAGCAGTACGGACTAAGTCCAGTTAATTCAAGCACTTGGAACTTTGCATCGGGCCTTCGGCAGGTGTTTATGACAAACACGTGAACCCCGGCATGCAGGAGTGTTCGTAAGTCTCTGATTTGTGGTTGACGGTCCAGTGGCAGGGTGGGGCCGTCAACGGCAGCGTCGCTGCGCCGTTATGCCGACCATGACCGGATTTGCTGCTACCCTCAATGCGACTTATAGCATGCCCGCCCGTCGGGCCGGATGCCGCGACTTGGTATCGACGACGCCGCAAGCCCGCGCGCTCGATGAGTTCCTGGCCTCGATCCAGCGCAAGGCCTTCAAGATCGCGCAGCTGGCGCTGCGCCATGAAGACGACGCGCTCGATGCCGTCCAGGACGCCATGCTGTCCCTGGCCAATTCGTACGCAGAGCGCCCGGTCGAAGAGTGGAAGCCGCTGTTCTACCGGATCCTCGACAATCGGATTCTCGACATGCAGCGGCGGCGCACCGTGCGCGGGCGCGTCATGTCGTGGCTGCCGTTCCAGTCACGCGACGCCGACGGCGATGATGAGCAGGACCCGATCGAGCAGGCGCCAAGCCACGAACCTTCGCCGCTCGCGCGGCTCGAAATCGATGAGTCGATTGCGGTGCTGGAGCAGGCGATTGCCGGCCTGCCGGATCGGCAGCGGCAGTGCTTCCTGCTGCGCAATTTCGAAGCACTCGACGTGGCCGAGACAGCCGCGGCGATGGGCTGCTCGGAAGGCAGCGTCAAGACACATTATTTCCGCGCGCTGCAGGCGTTGCGCGCAGCACTGGGGGATACCGCGCCATGAGCACGGATGACATCAAGACGAATGCAGACGGTGGCCCGCAGCCTGGAGCCGCCGGGCAGTCCGGCACCACCCAGCGCACGGCGCTGGAGCGGGACGCGCGCGCGGCGCTCGACGCAAGCACCGCCAGGCTGGATGCGCGCATCCAGTCGCGGCTCAACCAGGCGCGCCATCGCGCCGTCGAAGCGATGACGGCGCGGCAGCTGCGGCCGGCGTGGCAGCGCTGGTTCGGCATGGGCGGCGGGTTTGGCTTCGCGCCGGCCGGCGCGGTGGCGGCGGTGGCGCTGGTGGCCGTCGTGCTCTGGACGGGGCGTCCCGATGGGCGTCCAGGCGCCATGGATACGGCCGCGGCCTTCGAGGACATCGAGCTGCTGGCGGATGCAGACGCGCTCGACCTGTCCACCGAGGCCGACACCGAATTCGTCGAGTGGGCGGCCCTCACGGCAGGCGGGTCCGCGGACACGGCGGTGGGCACGTGAGCGAGCCACAGGCACAGAAGCCGCCTGGCACCGTGAAGCCTGCCGCCACGGCCACGGCGACCGACGCCGACGACGACCTGCTCGAATTCCTGGGCAGCCTCGATGACGATACCGCGGACGCCGGCGAGTGGCTGGAGTTCCTCTCGCGCACGGATCTCGACAAGGCCATCGGCAACCGGGCGCCGAGGAGCAGCACCGCCCGCAAGACTGGCCCCGCCGCCACTACCAGACCGGAAGCCAAGCCATGATCTCCACTGAATCCCTTAATCCCGCGGCCGCCGAGTCGCGTCGTGCGCGACGCGGCGTGCTGGCCGCGCTATTGGTCCTCAGCGTCGGCAGCGCCCTGCTGGCGCCGCGCGTGCTGGCACAGGCTGCCAGTGCGGAGTCGGCGGGCGCGGCGGCGCCGGTACCGTGGGCCTCGCTCACACCCGAACAGCAGAAGCTGCTCGCCCGCTTCGAGGATCGCTGGGGCGAGTTGCCAGCCGGGCGCCAGAACGCGCTGGCGCGCGGCAGCCAGAACTGGTTGCAGATGACGGACGTGCAGCGCGCTGACGCGCGCCGCAACTTCGACAACTGGCGCAGCATGAGCGACGGCGATCGCGCACGTGCTCGCCAGAACTGGCAGCGGTTCCGCGATCTCAGCCCCGCCCAGCAGAAGCGCCTGCGCGCGGCGTATCGTGAGTTTCGCCAGCTGTCGCCCGAGCGCCGCATCGAACTGCGGCGCGAGTGGGATGCCAAGTCGCCTGCCGAGCGCCGGCAGATGCTGCAGCAGATGCGCGAGCGGCGGCTGCAGCAGCAGCAGCGTCGGCCGCAGCTGAGGCGCGGGCAATAGCAGCGGGCGCGGTCGCGGCGCATGCCGCGATACGCAGCGCTTGCAGGTGCGGAGTCAGGTACGGGTATAGCTGGTCAGCATGACGCCGGTCAAAGCCACCAACCCACCGACGATCATCGATACCAGCAGCGGTTCGTCCAGCAGCACGGTCGCGAGCAGGGCGCCGAACACCGGCACCATGTTGTTGAACACCGACGCCCGCGCCGGGCCGAGCTTCGCGACGCCCTGCGCATACCAGACGAACGCGATCGCGGTGCCGCCGGCACCGAGAAACAGGATGGCGCCGAGGATCGACGGCGTCAGTGCGCTGGCGTGCCAGCTGCTCCATTCGAAAGGTGTGCCGACCAGCAGGAAGACGGTGCCCCAGGCCGTCGAGACCGTCGCTACGGCGAGAGCCGAGGGCACCTCTCCCGATGCGGCAGGTGCCGCTGCATACACGAAGCGTTGCACGATGGTGTATGCCGCCCAGCACACGGCACCACCGAACATCAGCAGTTCGCCGCGCCCGACGCGCTGGAAGATTGCGCCCAGGTCGCCTTTCGACAGCACGATGCAGACTCCGATCAATGCCAGCGCCACGCCCAGCCAGCGGCGCGCGCTGAGAGGTTCGTGGAAGACCAGCGCCATCGCGAGTGCGGTCAGGATCGGGTTCATCGCCACGACGAGCGCCGTACGTCCGGCCGGAATCAGCTCGAGCGCGCCAAAGAAGAACAGGTTGTAGGCGAACACACCAGTCAGGCCCCTCAGCGCGAGCAGCGTCTGTCGACGCGGACTGAGGCGCGGCCAGCGGCGCTCGAGGATCAACAGCACGGCGACCAGGATGGACAGCCCGGCCGCGAAGCGCAGTGTCGCCAGCGTGAAGTGCGGCAGCACCGGCGCGGCGATGCGGCCCGCGATGAACGTGCCGCCCCACAGCAGCGCGACGCCGAGCAGCTTCAGGTAAGTCATCGATCACCCGGGCCGCAGGCGAAGAACAGCGCCGCCGCGAGGGCGACGCTGCCGTACCGGGCTGCCGCCCGGCGCGTCGCGTTCACTTCCTGAGGTGCGCCGGCTTCTGCGTCCGCGCGTAGTCCTCGAGGCTGGAGAGGCTGGGGCCTTCCACCCACTCGGTGGGCGCCTGGAAATACGTCGGGTAGTTCTTCTGCGCGTAGTCCAGCACCTGCTTCGACAGGTAGCGGTCGAGGGTCTGCGTGGTGCCCTGGAAGCAGGCGTACTGCATGTGGCCCGGCCGCATGCCGAGCAGCATCCACGGCAGCCAAGGGGTGACGCGCCCCCACTGGCCGTGGTACTCCAGCGCCGTCAGTTTCGGGTTCTGCATGTCCGCGACGGGCAGGTGGTGCGTGAAGAACTCCGACACCTGGGCGATCGGGCCGGCCGATTCGCGCGGCCACTTGTCCGGCTGCAGCGCGCTCGGGTAAGCGAGGTGGATGTGGATTTCCATCGCGAGCTGGTCGCCGTGCTGGTACCACGGCAGCACGAACGGAATCTTCGGCGGCGTTTCCTTGTTGAGTCCACCGAAGGAGGGCGGCTGCGGGAAGTGGTCCTCGATCATGTAATTGAACGGATCGTTGGCGACGTGCACCGCCTTGACCGTCTCGCCGCTGAGCGGGTTCTTCCACTCATCGAGCACCTCGCCGCTGCGCAGGTCGGTGTACAGGATGATCTCGCGACACATGCGGCGGATCGCGCCGTTCGGTCCTTCGGCCAGGCGGATGCTGCCGAAGCCGGACGCGCCCATCAGGTCGACGATCTTCTTGTTCGGTTCCACGGCCATGGCATAGCCCTTGAACCAGAAGTACTTGTTCTTGCCGAAGTCGATGTCGCCCTGGATGCGGGCGTAGGCGAGCTGGTTGCCCCTGCCCGTCGTCAGGTCGAGATAAGGGCCTTTCAGGCCCGGGCCAACGCCGTACTGCGACTGCATCAGCGCGCTGGCCTTGGCCTGCGCCTCGAGCGGGCCCATTGCGGCGAGGCCGGCCGCGCCGATCGCGAGCGCGGCACCGACGCCGCCGGCCGTTTCGAGGAACTCGCGGCGCTGTGCGCTGGGCAGCGCGTTCGACTCGGTTGGATCCTTCATGTGGAACTCCTGTTGCGGCCGGCGGCCGCGTTCTGACGTGTAGCGGAAGAATGGCGTGGCTGCGGCCGCGCTGCCTGCCGGGCTCCTTGCCGCTCTGGGCTGCGCCCCCGGCGGCCCGCCGCCTGCGGCGCCGTGACGGCCGCGCGCAGCGACTCGATGCCGCGCGCGGTGCGGTGCAGCAGCGCTGCGGTGAGCGGTTCGCCGACCCGGTTGGCCCAGTCCGCCTGCGCCCGGTTCAGCCGTTGAAGCAGCGCGCGGCCTGCGTCGCTCGGTGTAATGAGCTGGGCGCGCGCGTGATCGGGATTGGGCAGCGACACCAGCAGCCCGTCGCGGATCAGCGCGTCGACGAGGCGCTGGATGCCCTGGCGCTTCAGGCCGAGTGCCCGCGCGATCTGCGGCACGGTACGCGGCTGCGCGGCGAGCTGCAGCTCAGTGAGCACGACCCAGCGTGCGCTGGTCGTGCCGAGCCCGCGCGTCAGCCGCTCGCCAACCGCCAGCAGCGCAGCGTGCAGCCGGAAGCTCTCGAGGACCAGCCGGGTGACGGCCGAACCGCGCGTGGTGTGGAATGGGCTGGCCGGATCCATAGGCAAAGTATTGCGCTAATGACAACATGTTGTCAATTCGGAAACCGGTAGCGCTCCAGTGCCGCCGCCGTGATGCCCGCGGCGCGCACGTCAGCCGGCAGCTCGTCGCCGAGCAGCAGGGCCGCCGCGCAGCGCGCCAGCGCCGGGGCGGTCTGGATGCCATAGCCGCCCTGTGCCGCGAGCCAGAAGAACCCGGGCGCATCGCGTTCGAAGCCGGCCACCGGCGCACGGTCCGGGACGAAGGAACGCAGGCCGGCCCAGCGATGCGTGACGCGGCCGACTGCGAGCCCGGTGGCGCGTTCGAACCGGTCGATCGCCAGCGCCACGTCGTACTCGTCCGGCTGTGCGTCGCACGGGGGCGAGGGAGTCTCATCCGCAGGCGACAGCAGCAGCCTGCCGGCGTCGGGCTTGAAGTAGAACGCCTCGGCCGCGTCGATCACGATCGGCCAGGCATCGATCGGGCCGACACCCGTGGGCGCATCGATCAGCACGGCCGTGCGACGGCGCGGCTCGAGCCCGATCGGCGCGACACCCGCCAGCGCGGCTACGACATCCGCCCAGGCGCCGGCTGCGTTCACGATGCAGTCCGCCCGGAACTCACCCGCCGCGGTGCTGGCGTGCCACTGCGCGCCGCGCCGCTGCAGCGCCGTCAGTTCCGCGTTGACCACGACTCGACCGCCGCGCTGTCGCAGCAGTCGCAGGTAGCCTTGATGCAGGGCGTGGACTTCCAGATCCATGGCGGTCGGCTCGAGCGCCGCGCGCACTGCCGAGCCAGGGGCGAGGATCGGCACCAGGCGGCGTGCCTCGGCGGTCGAGATCTCGCGCGTCCCTGCGGCGACGTCCGGCGCGCTGCGCCAGGCGTCGAAGTGCGCGGTGGCGTCCTGCGCCGCGGCGTACAGCGCGCCGCGCGGCCGCACCAGCGGCCCGTCCGCGAAGCCGGCGGGAGGATCGAACAGGAAGCCGCGGCTGGCACGCGAGAGCGCGCGAATGACGGGCCCGCCGTAGATCTCGGAGAACAGCGCCGCGGAGCGTCCGGTGGAGTGGTACCCCGGCTGCGATTCACGTTCGATCACGGTGACCTGCGCGCGCTCGGCCAGCTGTGCGGCGACAGACGCACCGGCCATCCCGGCGCCGATCACCAGGATGGCGGGCTTCGACGCGCCGGCGCCCGTCATGGCGTCGACAGCCAGCGTGCCGGTTTGCAGCAGGCAGCCGCCATCACGCTGCAAGGCGCGCCGCGAGCCGTTCGCGGTTCACCACGTAAAGGCCTGCACCGACGATGATGGCCGACCCGACCAGCATCGTGGAGGTCGGCCAATGGCGCCAGAACACCGCGTCGATGCCGAGTCCGAACAGCAGCGCGGTGTACTCGATCGGCGCCAGCGTCGACGCCGGTGCGTTGCGGAACGCGTCAGTAATCGCATGCTGCCCAATGGCGCCGAGCAGCCCGACCCCCGCCAGCCACGGCCAGTGATCGGCGCGGATGCCAACCCATGTCGGTGCCGCGAGTACGCCGCAGAACACCGCGACCAGCAGCAGGAACGTGAACACCATCGATGCGGCGGTGTCGGTCCGGGCGAGCATGCGCACGGTGATGGCCGCCAGTGCATAGAACAGCGCGCAGGCCGCAGCCGCCAGGCCCGCGAGCAGCGGCATCCCTCCCGGAACCGGACGCAGCACGATCAGCACACCGGCCAGGCCGGCGACCACGGCAAACCAGTTGCCGGGGTTGGTCTTCTCTTTCAGCAGCAGCACCGCCAGCAGCACGATCAGCAACGGCGCAAACATCTGGATCGAGTACACCTCCGCGATCGAGCCCTCCGACAGCGCGTATACGAACGTGCCCAGCATCAGCACACCGAGCACGCCGCGGACCAGGTGAAGGCCGATGCGTCGCGGCCGCAGTTCGGCAAGGCGACCGCTCCAGATCAGCGGTGCGAGCACGAATGGCAACGAGGCCGCGCCGCGCATGGCGCTGACCTGCAGCGGCGGGTAGTGCCCAGCCAGGACCTTGAGCAGCGCGTCCATGCATGAAAACGCCGCGACGGCGAGGAACATCGCCAGCACGCCGCGCAGACGATGCTCGGCCGGGCCGGAACTTCCGGGCGCCGTCATCTGGGGAGTGGCCCTCGGCTGCAACGGTGCACAACGTCATTCCGCTGCGAAATTTCGTTTGTAATTAGAGTGTTGCGCCGTTGGATTCTTGCACGAAACTGCCTTATCTTACAGAGGATATGCTCGGCATCGACCTTGATCGTGCGGATCGCGGTGCAGACGACGAATTCCTTATCGTCGCGCGCCCGGGCGCCGTTGCGCTGCATCATCACGTGCTTCGCACCGACATCGCCGGCATGCCCCTCGAATGGATCGACTACAAGGAGGCCGCCCGGCTGTACCACCAGGGTCAGGTGGCCTACACCAGCGGTTCGCCGCTGTACCTGCTTTTCGGCGGCACCAGCGCGCACACCGGGTTCCGTACCACGCTCGAGGTCAACTCGATCGTTGCGACCGTCGGGCACACGGGCAATCCGGGCAATTCCCGTCGCGACTACGTGCCGCCACTGAACAACCAGACGCTGTTCCGGCGTGACGCCTACCTCTGCCTGTACTGCGGCCTGCGCTTCGCGGCGCGCGAGCTGTCGCGCGACCATATCCGGCCGTTCAGCCAGGGCGGCCAGGACGTCTGGACCAATGTCGTCACGGCCTGCCGTCGCTGCAACAACCTCAAGGCGTCGCGTACGCCCGAGCAGGCTCGCATGCAGCTGCTGGCCGTGCCGTTCACGCCGACTTATGCGGAGTACATTTTTCTCAAGGGGCGCCGCGTGCTGGTGGACCAGATGGAGTACCTGCTGGCGCACTTCCCCCGTTCCAGCCCCCTGCACGCGCGCATCCGGCGCTTGATGTCCTGAGCCCGCGTACCAGCACCGTCCTCGTCAGGACGCTGCCTCTTCCATGATCTATCTGGTCGACGCGTCGGTCTATGTGTTCCGCGCGTATTACTCGATGCCACCGGACATGCTGGACCGCGACGGCAATCCGGCGCATGCGCTGTTCGGCTTCGCACGTTTCCTCGGCGACCTGATCGAGCGCGCCAAACCCCAGTACATCGGCGTGGCGTTCGACCAGAGCCTGACCAGTTCGTTTCGCAACAAGCTGTACCCGGCCTACAAGGCGAATCGCGACCCCGCCCCGGCCGATCTCAAGCTGCAGTTCGAGCGCTGCCGCGAGTACTGCCGGCTGCTGGG
>JANPDV010000403.1:0-9026 GCA_031431655.1 Gammaproteobacteria bacterium
GGACCACAACAGGGCAGGCTTGCCCTCTTCCAGTGAACACCAGAGCTTCTGGGTCAGGCGGACGGCATCCTCAGGATTACTCGGGTCGAGCCTCGGCGCAGCCTCGGCCAGGCCGCTGCCGAGAGCCATCGCGAGCGTTGCAATGAGCGCTGACCAGCGCCAGTGCCGCTGGAAGAAACGATCCTGTGCTGCGTGGCGAATCATGCGTCTGTCTCCGGGGACGGCCCTGACCGCTATGCTACCCGGCGGGCGGACCCGGGTTGACGAAGGCTCAGCGCTTTGGCAGATCGTCGCGCAGCGCGCGGCGCAGGATCTTGCCGACGTTGGTCTTCGGCAGCTCATCCTTGAAGTAGACGTACTTCGGTACCTTGTAGCCGGTCAATGACGCGCGACAGTGTTCGATGACCGCCTTTTCGGTGAGGGCCGGGTCCTTCTTCACGATGAACAGGGCCACCACCTCGCCCGACTTCTCGTCGGGCTGCGCAATCGCCGCGGCTTCGAGCACGCCCGGATGGGTGACCGCGACGCTCTCCACTTCGTTCGGATACACGTTGAAGCCGGACACGAGGATCATGTCCTTCTTGCGGTCCTCGATGAACACGAAGCCCTGCGGGTCGACTCGCCCGATGTCGCCGGTGCGCAGCCAGCCATCGGGCAGCATCACCTTGGCGGTTTCGTCCGGGCGGTTGTAGTAGCCGGCCATCACCTGGGGTCCGCGCACGCAGATCTCGCCGACTTCGCCGAGGCCGACTTCTGCGCCGGCGTCGTCGCGGATCGAGATGTCAGTGGAGGAGATCGGCAGCCCGATGGCGTTGTTGAAATCGAGGCCGGGCGGATTGATGCACGCCGCGGGCGATGTCTCCGTCAGACCCCAGGCTTGCGTCAGCACTTTGCCGGTCACCTCTTTCCAGCGTGCTGCCACGGCGCCTTGCACGGCCATGCCGCCGCCCAGCGTGCACTTGAGGCGGCTGAAATCCAGCGTCTCGAATCCCGGCGTGTTCAGCAGCGCGTTGAACAGCGTGTTGACGCCGGTGAGGAACGCGAACGGGTACTTGCGCATCTCGGCGACGAAGGCCGGGAAATCGCGCGGGTTGACGATCAGGATGTTGCGCCAGCCGAGCTGCATGAACACCAGGCAGTTCGCCGTTAGCGCAAAGATGTGGTACAGGGGCAGTGGCGTGATCAGCGTCTCTGGCGTGGTGGTCTTGAACACCGAGCTGATCCAGGCACCGGACTGCAGCACGTTGGCTACCATGTTGCCATGCGTGAGCATGGCGCCCTTGGAGACGCCGGTCGTGCCGCCGGTGTACTGCAGGAACGCGAGATCCGATTGATCGAGCGCCACGCGCGTCAGTGGGAGCGCGCGTCCAGCCGACAGGGCCGCCTTGAACGTGATGGGTTGCGGCAGGCTGTACTCTGGCACCTGCTTGCGCTTGTGCCGCACCACATAGTTGACGAGCAGGCCCTTGGGAAACCCGAGCAGCTCACCGACGCTGGTGACGACGACGTGGCGCACCTTGGTCCGGCCGATCACTTCCTGCAGGACGTGCGCGAAGTTCTCCATGATCACGACGACTTCGGCGCCGGAATCGTTGAGCTGGTGCTCGAGCTCGCGCGCGGTGTAGAGGGGGTTGGTGTTGACCACCGTGCCGCCGGCGCGCAGCGTGCCGAAGATCGCGATCGGGTACTGCAGCACGTTCGGCATCATGATGGCGACCCGGCCGCCCTTGCCGATGCCTGCCTTGTGCTGCAGCCAGGCGCCGAACGCGCGGGAGTCGCGCTCCAGCTCGGCGTAGGTGAGGGTGCGGCCCATCTGCACGTAGGCGACGTTGCCGGCGAACTTGCGGAACGACTCCTCGACCATGTCCCTGATCGAGTTGTAGCGGGTGAGGTCGATTTCGGCCGGCACGCCGGGCGGGTACGACTTGAGCCAGATCTTTTCCATTTGATGTTTTCCGTGTCCGGCCGGTCTGGGACGCCTATTTAGCCCTTCGGGACGTCTGGCGGCAACCGAGCGGCTGACGCCTTGGAAGGTGCAGTGAGCAGCGGCCGCAACACCGGCCAGAGCGTGTCGAGCATCAGCGGTTGTGCCCTGGCGGTCGGATGCAGGCCGTCGTCCTGCATCAGGCCCGGGGCCAGCGCCACCTTGTCGAGGAAGAACGGCACCAGCGGCAGCTTGCGCTGCCGGGCCAGGTCGACGAACAGGCGCTCGAAGCCGTCCGCATAGCGCGTGCCGTAATTGGGCGGGATCTTCATGCCGACCAGCAGAACCCTGGCCCCGGCCGTGCCCGCGAGATCGACCATCCGCGCCAGGTTGCTCCGGGTTTGCGCGAGCGGCAGCCCGCGCAGGCCGTCATTGCCGCCCAGTTCGAGGATGACGATCTGCGGTGTGTGCAGCCGCAGGGCCCGCGGCAGCCGGGTCAGGCCGCCCGTGGTGGTTTCGCCGCTGACGCTGGCGTTGACCACCCGGTAAACGTAACCTTGCGCGCGCAGCCGCGTTTGCAGCAGGGCCGCCCAGCCCTCTTCCAGGCGGATCCCGTAGCCGGCGCTGATGCTGTCGCCGAGCACCAGGATCGTCCGTGCCGCGGCTGGCGGAGGGGTCGCCACGACGGTGGTCGCCATAGTGTGTGCCGGCACGGATGCCAGCGCCGCGCACGCCAACACGCGCGCGCTGCGCCTGACGAAGGAACGTGTGAGCTTGAAAACGAGCATTGAGAGCATTGCGGGTGGCGACATCGTCCTGAAGGCCGAGAACCTCACCAAGCAGGTTAGCAGCCCGGAAGGCGCACTGACCATTGTCGACAATGTGTCGATGGATATCCGCGCCGGGGAGTCGGTCGCGATCGTCGGCGCTTCGGGTGCCGGCAAGTCGACCCTGCTTGCACTGCTGGCGGGCCTGGATACGCCCACTTCCGGTCGCGTGCTGCTGGCGGGCTCGGACCTCACTACCCTCGACGAGGACGGGCGGGCGCGGCTGCGCGCCGAGCGCGTCGGCTTCGTCTTCCAGTCGTTTCACCTGGTGCCGTCGCTCACCGCGCTGGAGAACGTGATGTTGCCGCTGGAGCTGGCCGGGCGTCGTGATGCCCGCAGCGGCGCGCGCGAGGCGCTGGACCGGGTGGGCCTGAAGGATCGCACCGGCCACTATCCGCGACAGTTGTCCGGCGGCGAGCAGCAACGGGTCGGGATGGCGCGCGCATTCGTGACGCAGCCCGCGGTACTGTTCGCGGACGAGCCCACCGGCAATCTCGACACCACCACCGGCGCGCGGGTGACCGATCTGCTGTTTGGCCTGAACCTCAATTCGCACACCACCGTGGTGCTGGTGACGCACGACCGAACGCTGGCGTCGCGCTGCAACCGCGTGTTGACGATGGACTCGGGTCGCCTGGTGGAAGCATGAAGGCGGCGCTGGGGCTCGCCATGCGGATGCTCGGCCGGGAGTGGCGGTCCGGCGAACTCGGCGTGTTGCTGCTGGCGCTGACGGTTGCGGTCGCCGCGCTGACCGGCGTGGGATTCCTGGTGAATCGCGTCTCGCTGGCGGTGGAGCAGCAGGCGACGGCCGTGCTTGCCGCCGACCTGCGGCTGGAATCAGTGCGCGCCATCGACGACGCCTATCTGACGGAAGCGCGCAAGCGCGGCCTGCGCGCCACGCGCAGTTCGTCGGTGGTCAGCGTGGTTTTCCTCGGCGAGGCGAGCCAGCTGTCGAACGTGCGCGCGGTCGGCACCGAGTATCCGCTGCGGGGGGAGGTCGGCGTTTCCAGCGAACCTTTCGGTGTCCCGACGCCGATGGTGGCCGCGCCGGGTCCGGGTGAGGCGTGGCCAGAGTCCAAGCTGATGGCTACCCTCGGCGCCAAGGTTGGCGATCGGATTGCGATCGGTGCGACGGATCTGCGGATAACGCGCGTGTTGATCACGCGGCCGGACCAGGGCGGCAACTTCTCCGATTTCGCGCCCAGCGTCATCATCAGCGACGCGGACCTCGCGACCACGCGACTGCTGCAGCCCGGCAGTCGCGCCAGCTTCGCGATGCTGTTCGCCGGCGATCCGGCGGTGGTCGCGTCGTTCCGGACCTGGCTCGACTCGCGCAAGCAGCGCGGCGAGCGTCTGCTCGACATCAACGAGTCCAGCCCGCAGATCAAGAATGCCATCGATCGTGCCGGTCGATTCCTCAGCCTCGCGAGCCTGGTGGCGGTGCTGCTATGCGCGATCGCGGTCGCGATGGCGGCGCGGCGTTACGTGCAGCGGCACCTGGACTCGGTTGCGTTGATGAAGACGCTCGGGGCCTCGCGGAACTTCACCCTGGGCGTCAGTTTGTCTCAGTTGCTGGTGATCGCGGTCGCTGCCGCCGTGCTCGGCTCAGCCATCGGGTTCCTCGCGCAGGAGTGGTTGCTGCGTGCGCTCAAGGGGTTGCTGCAGGCGGATCTTCCGGCACC
The DNA here is from genome assembly GCA_031431655.1 of Gammaproteobacteria bacterium. Classification (GTDB taxonomy): domain Bacteria; phylum Pseudomonadota; class Gammaproteobacteria; order Steroidobacterales; family Steroidobacteraceae; genus UBA964. The sequence goes on from JANPDV010000403.1 coordinate 4,434, forward strand.
GAACTGGGTGCCTGTCGGCCTCGGATTCATTACCGCGCTGGCGCTGCTCGCCGGCTTCGCCCTGCCGCCGCTGCTGCAGCTGTCGCGCGTGCCCGCCATCCGCGTGCTGCGCCGTGACGTCGGGCCACCACCGCCGCTGTTGTGGCTGGCATTCGGGCCGGCGGTGGCTGCAGTCGTGTTCCTCATCTACTGGGTCGTGCAGGATCTGCGCATCTTCGCGGGCTTCGTGGCGGGGCTCGCCGCGTTTCTCGTCGTGCTGACGCTGGGCGGGCTGTTGCTGGTGCGCCTTTCCGGCTCGCTGCGCGGCACCGTCGGCGTGTCGTGGCGCTACGGCATCGCCAACCTCAGCCGTCGTCGCGCCGAGAGCGTGGTGCAGATCGTGGCCTTCGGCCTGGGCCTGATGGTGCTGTTGTTGCTGGCCATCGTGCGCAACGACCTGCTCGCCGACTGGCGACGCAGCCTGCCGGTGGACATGCCGAACTACTTCTTCATCAATATCCCGCCCACCGAGCGCGTCGCGTTCCAGCAATTCATCGAAGGCGAGGGCGCTACCACGTCGCGTGCGTTGCCGATGGTGCGCGCGCGGCTGGTGGGCATCAACGGCGAGCGGCTGGAGGACATGAAGAATCTGAGCGCGCGCGGCGAGGGTTTCGCACGTCGCGACCAGAACATCACGTGGCAGGCGGATCTTGGCGATGAGAACCGGCTGGTCGAGGGCACTTGGTGGACTGCCAGCGACAACGGCAAGCCGCTGGTTTCGATCGCGTCCGAAGTGCAGGAGTCGCTCGGCCTGAAACTCGGCGACACCATGACTTTCGACGTTGCCGGCGAATCCTATGAGGCGCGCGTCGCGAGCGTGCGCAAGGTGAAGTGGGACAGCTTCAAGCCGAACTTCTTCCTCGTCTTCCCGCCCGGCCTGCTGGATGACACCGCGGGCACGTGGATGACCAGCGCCTATTTCAACAAGCAGGAGTCGCGTTCGATCGCGGCGCTGGTACGGCGCTTCCCCAGCGTGTCGGTGTTCGATCTCGACGACCTGCTGGCGCAGGTGCGCTCGGTGATCGACAAGGCCGTACTCGCGGTACAGAGCGTGTTCGTGTTCACGCTGTTCGCCGGACTCACGGTGCTGCTGGCAGCCGTGCAGGGGTCGCGGGACGAGCGTCGCTACGAGAGCGCGATGCTGCGCACGCTGGGCGCGAGTCGTCGCACGGTGCTCAAGGGGGTACTGGCGGAGTTCACCACGCTCGGCCTGCTGTCCGGTCTGCTGGCGGCGATTGGCGCATCGGTGGCCGGCTATCTGCTGGCGCGCTTCGTGCTCGAGGTCAGCTACGGCCCGGACCCATGGGTCTGGGCGATCGGCCTGTTCGGTGGCGCAGCGCTGGTTGCGTTCAGTGGCTGGCTGGCGACGCGTTCGGTGGTGAACACCCCGCCGGTGACGACGCTGCGCGGTGGCTGAAGCCGACGCCCCGCGCACCGCGCTCGCCGCCCTGGCTGCGGCGCGCCGTGCGTTGCTCGAGAAACTCAGGCCATCGAAGCGCCTGAGCATGGTCGGCTGGTACGACCCGCAGGTGCTGGCACGCTCTGCCCTGTTCATGACGCTGGCCAACCTGTTCGGTCGCCATTCCGACACGCGCCTGATCGAGGCTCTCGCGAGCCAGTCGCAGCACGAATTCGTGTTCGACGGCGATGCAGGCAGCGGCGCGTTCTGGTTCGACTACGTCAGTGACATCGCCGATGGCTGGAACCCGACCTACGCCGTGGCCTCGGCGGTCGCGCCGCCGCTGTTGCAGGTGCAGAGCGCGGCGGGCGAGCGCATCGACACGCGAGGCGGCGACGTGCTCGTGTTCGGCGGCGATGAGGTGTATCCCTACCCCTCGAAGGAAGCCTACGAGGTGCGCGCCGAGAACCCCTACGCAACCGCGTTCGCCGGTGCGCAGCGCTGGCCCACGGTGTTTGCGATTCCGGGCAACCACGACTGGTATGACAGCCTGATCGCGTTCTCGCGGATGTTCTGCCGGCCGGAGCGCGGCTTCGCGGGTTGCCCGACGCGCCAGACGCGCAGCTACTTTGCGCTGCATCTGCCCCACGACTGGTGGCTGTTCGCGGTTGACCTGCAGCTTGGCGCCGATCTCGACGAACCGCAGGTACGCTACTTCCAGGATGTCGTGTCGCGCATGCCGGCAACCGCCCACGTGATCCTGTGCGTGCCCGATCCGCAGTGGATCTATGAACGCAGCTATCCGGACCATCCGAGCTACACCGACGCCGTGATCCGCTTCTTCGAGCGGCAGATCCTGCGCCGCAAGGTCGCGATCTATCTCACCGGCGATCTGCACTTCTACAAGCGGCACGAGAACGCCGACGGCGTGCAGAAGGTGGTTTCCGGCGGCGGCGGCGCGTTCCTGCATCCCACGCACGCGCCCCTCACCGCGAGCCTGCGCGACGGATTCACCGAGAAGGCCTGCTATCCGCCGGTAGACACCTCCGAGAGGCTGACCTGGCGCAACCTGCTGTTTCCATGGCTCAACCCGAAGTACCTGTACATCCCTGCCGTGCTGTACATGCTGACCGCATGGTTCGCATCAGCGACCCTGTCTGCCGGCGACCTTGCCGATGTGTCGACCGCGCTGCTGGCGACCGTGCGCGGTGCGCTGCGCAATCCTTTCTTCGGACTGTGGATGCTGACCTTCGTTTCTGCGTTCGTGTTCTTCACCGACACGCACCTGCGCTGGTATCGCGTGCTGGGCGGCATCGGTCACGCCCTGTCGCACCTTGCCGCGGCGTTCCTGCTCGGCTGGGTCACCGTCCTGCTGACTACGCGCATGCTGGCGTTGCCGTTCGGCGAGCTGCCGCAGATGCTGGTCTCGGCGGTTATCCTTTTCTTTGGCGGGGGCTTTGCCGGGGCCGTCGTGCTCGGGCTGTACCTGTTTCTGTCGCTGCGCCTGTTCGGGCGCCATGCCAACGAGGCGTTCTCGTCGCTGCGCATCCAGGACTACAAGCAGTGGGTGCGTTTTCGCGTCGACGCGGCGGGCTCGCTGTCGCTGTTCTCGATCGGCATCGACCGGGTGCCGCGTCGCTGGCGAGACAGCGAAGCCGATGACGGCATACCCAAGGTCGTAGCGGATGATCCACGCGCGTCGCACGCCAGTCTGATCGAGATGCTGACGCTGCGGCCGCTGGGTGACGGCAAGTTCGCCGTCAGCGGAATCGACCAGCGCGGTCAGCGCTACGGTGAGCGCAGCGCTGCGGTCAGCGGCCCCGAATGACAGCGAACGTCGTGCCACCGACGGGCGCGGTCGCACCGTTCCAGGCGACGCCTTCCACGGCGACGGTGTAGTTGCCGGGCCCCAGGGCGCCGCTGTTCAGCGCCACGCGGATCTGGCCATTCGAGTCCTTCATGAGGCCGTAGAGGGTCGCGATGCTGCCCTGGTCCACCCGTTCGAGGGTCACGCGGAACGTCGGCTGGCGCCAGGCCGAGACATCGATCTGCAGGTCCCCCATTTCGGCCGCCCTTGCGCCCAGCGCGAAGGCGGGCGCCGCCGGAGGCCCGGCCGGATTGAGTGCAACCGCGATGGCGCGGCGCGATGCGGCGGCATCGACCGGCCGGACCGCGACCTGTTCCGTCAGGGCGGTGATGCGCGCGCGGGCCGCCTCGAGCCGCGAGAACAGCACGGCGGCCGTGATGCCGAGGACGAGGGAGATCGCGGCGAACGCCAGTCCCACCAGAGGATTTTCCCACGGGCGGCGCGGCTGCTCGTGCCAGTCGCCGCCGCGTCCGGCGGCGTCCAGCAGCGCGACGGCGCGGGCAACGCGATCCGCAAGGCCGGTCTGCTCGACCAGCAGCGGGTTCTGCGCCACCTGCTGCTCCGCCTCGCGGGCCTCCTTGGGCTGCAAGGTACCGGCCAGATAGCGTTCCAGCAGCGAACTCTGATCCCTGGTGTTGGTATCCATCGGCGAATTCAATACGGCATTCATGGCGCTGTCACCAGGCGCAGGCCCGAATGCAACGAGGCGGACAGGGATTGAGTGAGAACGCGGCGGGCCGGCGCGGCCAGGGCCGCGGGGGTCATGGCACGTCGCGGCAGTCGCTTGCCCGGCGCGCCGGGCAGTTGCTCGAGGTGACTGAGAAAGGCGGTACGCCATTCTGGCCGGCCACGGCGTTCTGACATGCTTCGACAAGCCTGTGTTCAGGAAGACGACCTATCGTGCGCCTGCGCAGTCCGATGGCGTTGCGCGCTGTCTCACAGTTCCGTGAGGGCGCCAGCAAACCCGATATCATCCGCGCGCCCGTTGAAGCTGGCGTCTGAACCTGAGTCTGGAGGCGAGAGCGCGATGCGACGAACCAACCGGATCCGAACGAGCGCCCTGGGAACGCTGGCGATGAGCGTCCCGCTGCTCGGTGCGGGCGACACCGCAGTCGCCGCGGCCGACGACACGGCGATCACGATCTACAGCTCGGCACAACCAGGGGCGATTTCGCCCGAGATGTATCGGCCGGTGCCGGGCGGCGGCGTTACACCCGGCATGGCGGTGCCAGGCTATGCGATGGTTCGCAACGAGCGGACCCTGCGTCTCGACTCCGGGCGCAGCACC
>JANPDV010000404.1:0-3827 GCA_031431655.1 Gammaproteobacteria bacterium
CGAGAAATGAGTCAGAAGCAGGTCGTCGCATGTCCTTCTCCTTAATAGGACCCGGGCCCGGCCAGAGGGTGCCTCCGTCCTCGCTCGCTGCCGATCAGGGCGGCGAGCAGCTTCCACGAACCGCCGCGGCCGCGAATACGCGCCGGCGATGATCTTTTCCTGATCGATCGACGATCTGCCACCCCGCAGGCGGCGGCCACGGCAGCATTGCGGCTGCCGCAACGCCGGAGCTACCCTAAGTCGCGGCAGCGCTGCCGACCATTGGGGCTCCTGGAAGCCGGACGATTCCGAATGGACCAACACCAGCTGAAGACAGACTGCCCGGGATGAGCGCGCGCGATCCCGAACGCCGGTCCGTGGAAATCGACCTGGCACAGGAACCCGCCTTCGCCCTGGGCTCGGTGCAGGTCGTCCCCGGGGAGCTCGCCGTCGTGGGCGACGGACGGCGCCAGGAGCTGCAGCGCCGCGTGATGCAGGTGCTGGTCGTGCTAGCGCAGGCGCGGCCGGCGGTGGTGTCGCGCGATTCGCTGATCGAGCGGTGCTGGGGCGGGCGCGTGGTCGGCGACGACGCGATCAATCGCTGCATCCTCGCACTACGCAGTACTTCCAAGGCGTTCGCTGGCCCGGAGCCTTTCACGATCGAGACCGTGCCACGCGTGGGGCATCGGCTCGTCGAGGCGGCGCGCCCGGCCACGTTCGATGCGCCACCTGCCGTCGCACCCCGTGCCCGGCGTCGCCTCGCATGGCTGGGTGTGCTGGTTGCGGCGGCGGTGGTCGCGCTCGGCATCGCGCTGTGGCGGGGGTCACTGGATCGTGGCAGTGCCGCGCCCCGCTCGCTGGCCGTGTTGCCGTTCCGCAGTCTCTCGACCCTGCCGGCCGACCGGTTCTTCGCCGAAGGGATCGGTGACGAAATCCTCGATCGGCTGACCAACGAACCCGGCCTGCGTGTGGCGGCGCGCGGCTCCACCGCACGCTATCGCGACGTCGCGGACGCACGCGGCATCGGCCGCGATCTGCAGGTCGGGTATGTCCTCGAAGGCAGCGTTCGCGCCGGCGCAGGGCGGGTGCGCGTCACGGCCTCGCTCGTGCAGACGCGCGACGGGATGCGCCTCTGGTCCCAAACCTATGAGCGCGGCCTCGACGACGTGCTGGAGATCCAGCGCGCGATCGGCAGCGCCGTCGCCGACGCGCTGGCCGTGGAACTGCGCCTCCCGCCCGCCGATGCGGCGGGCCAGCGCGTCAACGGCGTCGCCTACCGGAACTACCTCGCGGCGCGCGGCATGCTGCGCACGCGCAACCCGCTGCTCGGCGGCGACGCGCTCGCGCTGCTGCGCGCGGCGGTGAAGGCCGATGCCGGTTTCGCGCCCGCCTGGGCCGGACTCGCCGAGGCGATCCGTCTCGAAGCCACGCTGAAGGGACACGATCGGGTGATCGACTCGCTGCCCGAAGCGCAAGCGGCGGCACGCCACGCGCTCGCGCTGGCGCCGGACCTCGCCGAAGCACATGGCGTGCTCGGTATGTTGCTCGGCTATGTCCCGAGCGAGGCCCAGGCCCACCTGCGACGTGCGGCCGCGCTCGATCCGCGCAGCGCCGAGGCGCAGTTGAGGCTCGCGGCTGCAGAACGCGTGGCGGGGCGGTACGAGGCCGAGATCGCGGCCTACCGCCGCGCCTTTGCGCTCGATCCCGCGTGGTTCCGCACCTCGCGCGACCTGACGGTGGCGATCGCCGAGATGGGCGATCGCGCCGGCGCCGAGGCGCTCGCGGCGAACGCCGCGCCCGCCACCGGCCCGCTGCGCACGATGCTCGCGGCGCGGATCGCCTGGGCCTTCGGGGATATCGCGGCCGCGGCGCAGCGCTGGAACAGCGTGGCGAGCGCGAATTCGATCTGGCAGGAGCCGGCGCGAGTCGCGTTCGCCAATGCACGTTTCACATTGCGACTGCCGGGTGCGGCGCCACCCCGGGCTCCTCTACCAGCCGCGGAACTGCGCAGCAACGTGGGGCGCTTCTGGTTCTCGGAGGCGCCGTCGCGCGCCCTCTGGCTCGAGCGCAATCGCAGCGCGGAGGCCGCCCTCGTCTATGACGAGGAAAACCGCGTCGGCGCCAAGATGCTGCTCGCGGCGCGCCGCTACGAAGATCTCGTGGCCGTCTATGACGGCCCCTCGGGTCTGCTCGGCCTGCGCAAGGGCACGCCGTTGACGGCGGAAGACCTGCGTGTAGTCGCACTCGTCGCGCTGGCCCTGCGTGGTGCCGGCCGCGCGCCCGAAGCACAGGCACTGCTCGCGCAGGCGCGCTCGAGGATCAACGCAGTGCGCGCCGCGGGCGCCGTGCCCCTCACGTTCGACGCCGATGAAGCCGGCATCGCTGCGGTCGCGGACGACCGGCCACACGCCCTCGAGATGCTCGAGCGCGCCGTCCGGCGCGGCTGGTCGCACTCGGCGCCCGACGACCTGCTCGAACTCGCGGACGAACCGGCTTTGGGATCGCTGCGGGCCGAGCCGCGGATGATCGCCATCCTCGCGTCGTTCGAAGCCCGCATCCTGCGCGAGCATGACGCTGCGCTGCGGCTCGGCCTGTAGCCTCCGCGCGTGGCCTAGAGCGACAGCTCAAGCTGGACGCCGAGCTGCCGTGGCATGCCGACGATCGAGTGCGCGAAGCCGGTCTGGCCGAGCAGGGTCGCGCGGCCCGCGACGCGATAGCGCTCATCCGTCAGGTTGGTGCCGAAGATCGCGAGCGACCAGCCATCCTTAAGGCCGCGCCAGGTGGCACGCGCGCCGAGCAACCCGATGCCGGGCTGGTCCCATGCGGTGGGCGTGAGCTGCAACTGTTCGCGCGAGCGGTGACTGTAGTCGGCACGCAGGACCAGTCGGCCCGTGGAGAACGAGCGCTCGTGCGCCAGCCATGCCGCCGCCGAGTGGCGCGGCGAGCGCTGCAGGGGCGTCGCGGTCGTCAGACCCGCGACGCGACCGGCGTCGCGATAGCGCGGATCGAGAGCGCCGAGTGCCAGGCCGACCGTCCAGCCAGCACCGAGGGCTCCCGCCACGTCGACCTCGACGCCCCGGATCCGCGCCCGCGCCGCGTTCTCGACCAGCGTCGTCACGACGCCGGCCACGACGGTCTGTTGCCGCAACTGCAGGCCGCGGTAGTCGGTATCGAAGACCGTGCCATTGAATCGCAGCCGATTGCCTAAGGCCTGACTGCGGATGCCTGCTTCGAACGTGACCGCGGTCTCGGGGTCGTAGGCATTCAAGCCGAGATTCACGAGGTTGATCGCCGGCCGCACGTTGAAGCCGCCGCTGCGGAAGCCCTTCGCCACCGAGACGTAACCCAGCGCGTCGGACGTGGCCTGGAATTCGAGTCCAGCGCGCCAGGTGACCGAGGTCCACCGGTCCCGGTTGGTGCCCGTCGCGATGCTGCGGTCGGTGGGCTCGAGCGAGTCCGGATCGAGCAGTACCATGCGTGCATCGACGCGCTTGCGGTCCTGCGAGACGCGCGCGCCCAGCGTCGAGCTCAGGCGAGCCGCGAGCGGCAGCGTCACCTGCGCGTAGCCGGCGTAGCTCGCGCTGCCGAGCTCGCGCTGCGGGAACAGCGTGCGCGGCCGGGTCTGCGGCGTGTAGACGCAACCGCAGGCGTAGACGACGTCCTGGCCCACCCCGGCGACGGGCAGCAGCTCGGCGCGCTCGCGCAGCGCAAAGATCCCGGCGACGTAGTCGAAGCGCGCCAGGCTCGCGCTGGCGCGGAACTCTAGCGAGTACTGGCTCTGGCGTTCGTCGACGCGCATTGACAGCAGGTTGAAGTAGGTGCCGTCCAGGTCAGTGGCCACGACGCTG
>JANPDV010000405.1:0-10533 GCA_031431655.1 Gammaproteobacteria bacterium
CAGCGGGGCAAGCTGCTGGGCGGTGTGTAACACCCGCACGTTATCGATGGCGCGCTGCAAGGCAGCGCGCTGCGCGATGCCGAGGCGCGCGAGGGCAGCGTCGATCTGCCGTGCCTCGACGCGCAGTTCGCCCAGGATCGCGCCATCAAGGCGCGCCGTCAGCTCGCGCACGGCCGCATCGCCGCGTTGCCGCACGTCGGCAACGATTTCGCGCACAACGCGGATCTGTGCCTCGCGCTGTGCCGCCACCGGGCGGGCCAGCGCTGCACGCTGCGCGTCGCCATCGAGACTGTTCCAGGTCAGGATTCGCATGTCGCGGTCAACTGGAGACGGGCATCGGACCGCTCAATCCAGCATCTTTTCGACTGGCAGCACCAGCAAAGCGCTGGCGCCGGCGCTCTTGAGCCGCTCCAGAGTCTCCCAGAAGACATTCTCCCGGCAAACGGCATGCACAGCGACGCGCTCCGGGTAGCCCTCCAGGGGAATGATCGTGGGCGACTCGCTCCCTGGCAGCAGCCGGCGGATCTCAGGCAGCGCGCTGCGCGGAGCATGCAGCATGATGTACTTGCTCTCGCGCACCTGCTGGACACCGTCGATGCGCATCAGCAGCCGGCTGACCCATTCGTCCTTGACCGGCGTCAGCGCGACGGGCGTGCGGATCAACACCGCGTGGCTCTCGAGCACGGTCTCGACCTCGCGCAGGCGATTGGCTACCAGCGTCGAGCCGGTAGACACCAGGTCGCAGATGGCGTCGGCACGGCCGAGCCGCGGCGCTATCTCCACGGCGCCCGACAGCGTGACGATCTCGGCCTGGATCTGGCGCTCGGTCAGGAACTGCTGCAGCATGAAAGGGTAGGTGGTGGCGACGCGCCGCCCCTGCAGCCAACCAGCGCCGCCGTACTCGGTTCCCTCCGGCACGGCGATCGACAGCCGGCAACGGCCGAAGTCGAGTGAGCGCACCACGTCGAATCGCGCCGGGGCGCCGCGCGCAAGCAATTCGAGTCGCTTCTCCTCGATGACGTTGCGACCGACCAGGCCGAGGTCGCAGACATCCTCCTGCACCAGATCGGGGATGTCGTCATCGCGGACGAACAGCAGGTCCAGCGGCATGTTCTCGCCGTACCCGACCAGCTGATCCTTGCCACGTGACAGCTTCAGGCCGCAGCGCACCAGCAGGTCCACCGAGGGATCGGTCAGGCGACCGGACTTCTGTACGGCCAGCTTGAGCCGCCCGTCCTTGTCGAGCACGGCAGGCTGGCTTTGGCGGGCAGTCGCGGGCGTGTTCATCGGCAGTCCTTCATGAGCTGGCGCCGCGCTGGGCTTCGAGGCGACGTGCGGCGAGGCCATAGCCGCCGTTGCCCGCCGCGACGTAGCGCGCGACACGACCGATGGTGGTGAGGCTGACGCCGGTAGCGCCGTGGATCTGTCGATAGGGCAGGCCACGCTCGACGTGCTCGACCACGGCCCAGCGGTCGGCCATGGCCTGCAGTTCCGCCGGCGTGCACAGGTCCCGGAAGAACGCCCGGCACTCGTCGACGGAGCGCAGCGTCAGTACCGCCTGGTACAGCGCCCGCTCGTGCAGTGCTTCCTGCCGCGGGGTGACATGCTTGTGTTGTTTCATGCGTGTACGAATGTATTAATATGCTAGTACAATGGCACATTCGAACGAGCGGCGTCAAGTGGCCGCGGCGCGGCCCGCGGGCACCTCTAGCGGGCGCGCTGCATTGACGCTTCAGTCACGCCTACCTAGACTCGTGCAACTCATCGAGACCGGCCGAGGGATAAGGCCCTTAGACGCCGGGGCAACCGTCCGGATTCATACTCCGGAACATGGTGCCAACTCCTGCCGGCAGCGCTGTTGCGACTCCGGGCAGATGAGCGGCCGTCGTCCTGCCAGCGCCATGCGGTGTCGCGGTGAATGACGAGTGCCATGGCCTCCAGCCCTGGCTGCGCTCCATGCCCGCCGCACCGCGTACTTGCGCCGCAGTCGTTTGCTGCAGGTGAGCAGCGCTCGAACGGCCCGCGTCGCCCGTTCGGGTCGCTGGCCGGCCGGCTGACGCCTGGGCTCTGGCACTCGAAGGCTCGACAAGCGCACTGGATACCTGACCGGCATCATGAGTACCGTCGATTCCCAACCCGCCGCCGCAGCAATTCCGTGGCCACCGACGCTCCGCGCGCGCGAGGGCGTTCTGGAAATCCCCGGCGCGCTGGAACTGCACCATGGCCAGTCGATCATGGGCGCGCGCGTCGCCTGGCGCATCGCGGGCCCTGTCGATGCGCCCGTGCTCGCCGTGCTCGGCGGCATCTCGGCGCATCGCCGCGTCTACAGCCCCGAGCCGAGCGCACCGGGCTGGTGGGGTGAAATCGTCGGTCCGGGGCTCGCGCTGCCCGCCGAGAAATTCCGGATCCTGGCGTTCGACTACCTCGGCGGCAGCGGCGACACCACCGGGCCGCGCGGCGGCGCAGGGTTCCCGGCCATCTCGAGCTACGACCAGGCTGAGTTGCTTTTGCGGCTGCTCGATCATCTCGGAATCGAGGCGCTGCGCGCCATCGTGGGAGCCTCATACGGTGGCATGGTGGCGCTGGCGTTTGCCGAGCGACATGCGTCGCGCGTCGCGCAACTGGTGGTGATCAGCGCCGCGGATCGCACCCACCCGATGTCGACTGCCTGGCGATGCGTGCAGCGCCGCGCAGTCCGATTTGCAATCGAGTGCGGGCGCCCGGCCGAGGGCCTGAAGCTGGCCCGCGCGCTCGCGATGGCGACGTACCGCAGTCCCGAGGAGTTCAGTACGCGCTTTGGCGGCGAGCCGCGCCCCGCGCCCGCCGGCGCGACCGCGGGCGGCACGTTCGTGTTCCCGGTCGAGGAGTACCTGATGGCACGCGGCGACGAGTACGCTGCGCGTTATCAGCCGGACGGCTTCCTGTGCCTGTCCGAATCCATCGATCTGCATCGCGTCGATGCGACCCGCGTCGGCACGCCGACAACGGCGATTGGCATCCGCGAGGACCAGCTTGTTCCGATCGGAGACATGCGCGCTCTCGCAGCGCGCCTGCCCCAGGGGCGGCTGCATGAGTTTTCTTCATTGTATGGCCATGATGCCTTTCTCAAAGAGGCGGAAGTGCTTGCCCCGATCTTCGCCCGACTGACTGGGAGTCCCTGATGACTGACTTCGATGCCCGCACCCGCGCCGTACGCGCCGGCCTGGAGAGCGACCCCCACACCGGCGCCGTGGTGCCGCCGCTGCATCTGTCGTCGACCTTCGCGTTCCGCGCCTTCGGCGAGAAGCGCAAGTACGACTACTCGCGCTCCGGCAATCCCACACGCGACCTGCTCGCAGACGCGCTGGCAGATCTGGAGCACGGCGCGGGCGCGGTAGTCACCGGCTCCGGGATGTCGGCGATCACGCTGGTAGGGCATCTGCTGCCCGTCGGCGCGCGGGTGATCGTGCCGCACGATTGCTACGGCGGCACCTTCCGGCTGTTCACCGCCTGGCAGCGCCGCGGCGAGCTTGCGGTCGAGTTTGCCGATTTTGGCGACCCTGCGGCCGTGCAGGTGGCGCTGTCACACCCCGCGGCGCTGGTCTGGGTGGAAACGCCAAGCAATCCGCTGCTGCGCATCACCGACATAACGGCGGTCTGCGCAATGGCGCGCGCCGCCGGTGCCGTCAGCGTCGTCGACAACACCTTCCTGTCGCCTGGCCTGCAACGGCCATTGACCCTCGGTGCCGACTTCGTCGTGCACTCGACCACCAAGTACCTCAACGGCCACAGCGATGTGGTGGGTGGCGCCGTGGTCGCGGCGCGCAAGGAGGATCACGAACAACTTGCCTGGTGGGCCAATGCCCTCGGCATTACGGGCTCCGCGTTCGATAGCTTCCTTACGCTCAGGGGCATGCGCACGCTGCATGCGCGACTCGCGGTGCATGAAAGCAACGCCGGCGCACTGGCCGAATGGCTTGGCGGCGCACCGCAGCTGGCGCGCCTTTACTACCCGGGCTTGCCGCAGCACCCGGGGCACGCCGTGGCGCGCCGTCAACAGGACGGCTTCGGCGCGATCATCTCGTTCGAATTGCGCGGCGGCGCGCCTGCCGTGAAGGCGCTCGTCGAAGGCCTCGAGCTGTTCTCGCTTGCCGAGTCGCTCGGCGGCGTTGAGAGCCTGATCGCACACCCCGCGACAATGACCCATGCCGCGATGTCACCGGAGGCCCGCGCCGCTGCGGGCCTGGTCGATGGCCTGGTGCGCCTGTCGATCGGCATAGAAGACCTGAACGATCTCAAGGCGGATCTTGCGGCGGGACTGGCGCGGGCCGGACGCTGAAACCGCGTCGCCGGTCCCGCGGACGCGGCGAACGCAGGCCGCTGCGCAACTTCAGCGCGGTTTCAGGGCAGGGCAGCAAATGCGCGCAGTACGGCGTCGCCCATCTGCGAAGTGCTGAGACTCGCGGTCCCCGCCGCCTCGCCAGCCGCAGAAAGGTCGGCCGTGCGCGCGCCAGCGGTGATCGCATTCGCAACTGCACTCTCGACGGCCAGCGCTTCCGCCTCCAGGCCGAGCGAGTGCCGCAGCAGCAATGCGGCGCTCAGGATGGTGCCGATCGGGTTGGCAATGCCACGACCGGCGATGTCGGGCGCGGAGCCGTGGATCGGCTCGTAAACACCACGACGCCCGTCGCCCAGCGAAGCTGAAGGCAACAGTCCGAGAGAGCAGGACAGCATCGCGGCCTCGTCGGTCAGGATGTCGCCGAACAGGTTCTCCGTCAACAGCACATCGAAATCGCGCGGGCGACGCAGCAGGTGCATGGCCGCCGCGTCGACGAACATGTGCTCGATGCTGACGCCGGGGAACTCGCTGCGGATCACACGCTCGCTGACTTCCCGCCAGAGGCGCGAGGTCTCCAGCACGTTCGACTTGTCGATCTGGGTGATGCGGCTGCGTCGCCGCTGCGCCATGCGTCCGGCTACGCGCGTGATGCGTTCAACTTCGCCGACGGTGTAGACGCACTCGTCGACGGCACGATCGCCGACGCGTGACTTCGGCCCGAAATAGATGCCGCCCGTCAGCTCGCGGACGAACACCAGGTCGACGCCCTCGAGGATCTGCGGCTTGATGACGGACGCGTCACGCAGCCTCGGGTGCAGCGAAATCGGGCGTATGTTCGCGTACACCCCCAGTTCGCCACGCAGTCGCAGCAGCGCCGGCTCCGGTCGGGCCGGCGCAGTGGGCCCCCATTTGGGTCCGCCGATCGCGCCGAGCAGCACGGCGTCCGCGGCGAGGCAGAGCTGCAGCGTCGCCGGCGGCAAGCCGTCGCCATGCACGTCGATGGCCGCCCCGCCAAACAGCGCCGGCGTAAGTTCGAACTGGTGTGAGAACCGCTGCGCCACCGCCTGCAGCACGCGCACGGCTTCGGCAACGACCTCCGGGCCGATGCCATCGCCACCGAGTACGGCAATCCGCGCCCTCATCGCGCGCGCCTCCGCCTGGCCAGCAACCGCACTAGCGGAACGAACCGGCAGCTGCGCGGCGCGCCTCGTATGCCGAGATGGCGTCGTTGCGTGCGAGCAGGAAACCCAGCTCATCGACACCATTGAGCAGGCAGTACCGCGCAAACGGCTCGAGCGGGAACGAGACGCTGCGCCCGTCCGGGAGGCGCAGCGTCGTCGACTCGATGTCGATGGTGACTTCCGCGCCGGGGTTGGCCAGCAGCCAGCCATGCACGGTCTCATCGACCACCACGGGCAGCAGCCCGTTCTTCAGCGAGTTGCTGCGGAAGATGTCTGCTATCTCGGTGCTGATGACCGCAAGGATGCCGTAGTCGAGCAGCGCCCAGGGCGCGTGCTCGCGAGAGGAACCGCAGCCGATGTTGCGACCGGCTACCAGTACGCGGCAACCGCGGGATTCAGGACGATTCAGGATGAAATCCGGCCTGGGCTTGCCCGCCGCGTCGTAACGCCAGTCGGCAAACAGCTGCTCACCGAGCCCAAGCTTGGTCGTGGTCGTCAGGAAGCGGCCGGGAATGATCTGGTCGGTGTCGATGTTCGACGAAGGCATGACCAGAGTCTTGGAACGAATGGTCTTGATGGCTTGCATGACGGTCAACCGTTCAGGAGTTCGCGCGGGTCAGTGACCCGGCCGCGGATAGCCGAGGCGGCCGCCGTCTCGGGACTTGCGAGCAGCGTGCGGGCGCCGACTCCCTGGCGGCCCTCGAAATTCCGGTTGCTGGTGCTGACAGAGTACTGGCCCTTGGCGACCGTGTCGCCGTTCATGCCGAGGCACATGGAGCACCCGGACTCGCGCCATTCGGCACCGGCAGCTCGGAAGATCTCGTGGAGGCCCTCGGCCTCGGCCTCGCGCTTGACCTCCTGCGAACCCGGCACGATCAGCATGTGAACGCCGGCTGCGACATGCCGGCCCTTGAGCACCCGCGCGACGTTGCGCAGGTCCGCCAGCCGCCCGTTGGTGCAGCTGCCGACGAACACGACGTTCACCGGCACGTCGTGGATGGCTTCGCCTGGTGTCAAGCCCATGTACTTCAGGGCCGCGTCGAACGCCGCGTCGCCCTTGCGATCCGGCACGTGCCCGGTCACGGGCACGACCATGCCCGGATTGGTGCCGTAGGTGACCATCGGCGCCAGCGCCGCCGCGTCGATGCTCACCGTTCGATCAAAACGTGCCCCGGCGTCGGTGGGCAGCGCGCGCCACTCCGCCAAAGCCTGTTCCCAGGCCGCGCCCTGCGGCGCCCGTGAACGACCTTTCAGGTATGCGAACGTAGTCTCATCCGGCGCGATCATGCCGGCGCGTGCGCCGGCCTCGATCGTCATGTTGCAGACTGTCATCCGCTCTTCCATCGACATCGCACGAATCGCATCGCCGCGATACTCGATGACGTGGCCTGTGCCGCCGGACACGCCAATCTGGCCGATGATGCCGAGGATAAGGTCCTTGGCTGTAACGCCGAAACCGAGCCGGCCGCTGACCTCGATCGCAAGCGTGTTGGGCTTCTTCTGCAGCAGGCACTGCGTCGCAAACACGTGCCCGACCTCGGTGGTGCCGATGCCGAAGGCGAGGGCACCGAAGGCGCCGTGAGTCGAGGTGTGGCTGTCGCCGCAGACGATAGTCTTGCCGGGCTGCGTCACCCCCAGCTCCGGACCGATGATGTGCACGATGCCGCGCAGCTTGTGCTGCAGGCCGAGCAGTTCTACGCCGAACTCAGCGCAGTTCTTCTCGAGCTGTCGGATCTGCCGGGCGGCCGAGTCGATCGTGATCGCCACGCCGCCAAACACCTGCTCGGTGCGCGTCGGCGTGGCGTGATCCATCGTCGCGAGCGTGAGATCCGGGCGCCGCAGTCTCAGGCCGCGCTCTGCAAGCAGCGCAAACGCCTGCGGGGATGTCACCTCGTGCGTGAGATGCAGGTCCACGAAGATGACGGCGGGCGTATCGGCTGTGCCGGCCACTACCTCGTGGGCGGCCCAGACCTTCTCGAACATCGTGCGTGCGGCGACCATGCCGTGCAGCTCAGGCCCGGCCCTGGTCGAGCCAGGGCATGCGGGCGCGCAGGTTGTAGCCGACGCGCTCGATCTGACGGTTGAGGTCCGTCTTCATCAGCTTGTCGTACTTCTTGCGGCCAGTGGCGTTCTCCCGAATCCACTGCCGTGCGAACTTGCCCTGCTGGATCTCCTTCAGGATCTTCTTCATCTCGGTCTTGGTCTTGCGCGTGACGATGCGCGGACCGCGCGTGAGATCGCCGTACTTGGCGGTCTCGCTGATGAACTTGTGCATCTTCCAGATGCCGCCTTCATGCAGCAGGTCGACGATCAGCTTCAACTCATGCATGCACTCGAAGTAGGCGACCTCGGGCTGGTAGCCCGCTTCCACCAGCGTTACGAATCACTTGACCACCAGATCGGTGGCCCCGCCGCACAGAACGGCCTGTTCGCCGAACAGATCCGTTTCGGTCTCTTCGGCGAACGTGGTCTGCAGCACGCCTCCGCGCGTGCCGCCGATGCCGTCGGCATACGCCAGTGCCTTGGCGAATGCGCGCTTCGAAGCATTCTGGCCGACGGCCAACAGACAGGGAACGCCGCGTCCCTGCACGTATTGACGGCGCACCAGGTCCCCCGGGCCCTTCGGCGCGATCAGGACGACATCCAGGTCGCGGCGCGGCTTGATCTGCTTGAAATGGATGTTGAACCCGTGCGCGAACAGCAGCGTCGCGCCAATCTTCAGGTTGCCGATGACATCCTTGTAGAGCTGCTTCTGCGCAAGGTCGGGAGCGAGCATTGCGACCAGGTCTGCTCCCTTGACCGCTTCGACCGGCTCGGAAACAGCGAGGCCGTCCTTGCGGGCCTTCTTCCAGCTGTCGCCCTTGCGGACGCCAATCACGACATCGAAACCGCTGTCCTTGAGATTGAGCGCGTGGGCACGGCCCTGGCTGCCGTATCCCAGCACACAGATCCGCGCGCCCTTGAGCGCCTTGCGGTCGACATCTTTCCTGGAGAACAGCTTCATGGATCGTTAACTCCTGCAGCAGACACAGATTGTGGGAACCGATTGTGGGAACCGAAACGCCGAAGACGAAAAACCCCGCATCGACATCAAGCCGGTGCGGGGTTTGACTGCGTTTCGCTAGTTGACCTCACCCGCATCAACCGCCAAGGCGGGCATGCAAAATAGGGCCTGAATTCAACGACAAACCGCGCCGTTTTGTCAACGCAAGGACACCCGGGCGGCTACAATAGCGCGCTTACCTGCCGTCTCGTTCCGTGCTGCCGCCACCGATGTCCGAAACGCCTCCGTTGCTGCTGCTGCGCGCCGCATTCGACGCTGTTCCGATCCACTGCCTTGATGAGATGCAGCTGGCTGGTTTCCTTGCTGCCGCATCGACCCAGCACCGTGCCTGGGTAGCGGCGCAGCGTTTTCGCGCCGAACCCGGGCGGGTGCTGTTGCTGCCCGGGCTGCAGGGAGGTCTCGACGCCGTGCTGACAGGCTTTGCTGTCAACGGCGGCTCGAGCGGCTCACCGCAGTCAGCGGTGATCTGGGCAGCCGCTGCTCTCTCCGATCGCCTGCCACCGCTGAACTATTCGCTCGCCCCGACGTGGTCGCTCGAGGCGCGCGGCGCCTTTGCACTGGGATGGCTGCTCGGTCGCTACCGGTTCGGGCGCTACCGCAAGCCTGGTAACGACGTCGAGCCGCCGCGATTGCTGGCACCGGACGGAGTGGATGCAGACCGTATCGATCGAACCGCAGCCGCACTCGGACTGGCGCGCGACCTCATCAACACTCCGGCCGGTGACCTCGGGCCCGCCGAACTGGTCGCGGCGGTGCGCGTGGTCGCAGCTGCGCATGCGGCAATGGTTACCGAGTGGCGCGAGGACGGCGCGCTGCGCGAGACTTTTCCGCTGGTGCATGCCGTCGGCCGCGCGAGTTCGCGAGCGCCGCGCGTGGTCGAACTGCGGTGGGGTGATCCTCGAGCGCCCCGCGTCACTCTGGTGGGCAAGGGCGTCTGCTTCGACACCGGCGGGCTGGATCTGAAGCCCTCGGCCGGCATGCTGCTCATGAAGAAAGACATGGGTGGCGCAGCGGTGGCGCTGGCTACGGCGCAGTTATTGATGGCCGAGAACGCTCCGATCCAGCTGCGGCTGCTGATCCCGGCAGTCGAGAACAGCGTATCCGGTGACGCGTTTCGGCCCGGCGATGTGCTGCGTTCGCGCAAGGGGCTGACGGTGGAGATCGGCAACACGGACGCCGAAGGGCGCTTGATTCTTGCCGACGCCCTCTGTGCGGCTGACGAGGAGCGACCGGATCTGCTGCTCGACTTTGCCACTCTCACCGGCGCAGCGCGCGTCGCCCTCGGGCCTGAGCTGCCCGCGGTGTTCTCTCCGGATCCTGCGCTGCTGCGGCAGCTGTGCGACCTGGGGCTGAGCGAAGGCGATCCGGTCTGGCCGCTGCCGCTGTGGGCAGGGTACGACGAAGAACTCAACAGCCGCGTAGCAGACCTCAACAACGTCGCGAGTTCCGGCTACGCCGGGGCGATTTTTGGCGCGTTGTTTCTCAAGCGCTTCGTCGCCGCAACCACGGCCTGGGCGCACTTCGACCTGTTTGCCTGGAACCCCCGGGAACGGCCGGGTCGACCCGTGGGCGCGGAAGCCCAGTGCGTGCGCCTGGCATACCAGCTGATCCGACAGCGCTTCGGATGACACGGGTTGCGCCGCGTCACCTCACGTTCCTGATCGTCATTACGCTGATCTGGGGGCTGAACCTCGTGATCAGCAAAGTCGGCCTGCGCGAAGTTGATCCGCTGCTGTTCACGACGTTGCGTTTCACCATTCTGGCGCTGCCGCTGGTGTTCTTCCTGCGCATCGTGCCGGGAAAAATGGGCGCGATGCTGGTCGCGGCGACCTTGTCGGGAGCAGTCAGCTTCGGCCTGATGTTCGCCGGCATTGCCATCGCGGCCAACGTCTCCGCGGTCGCGATCGCAGGGCAGCTCGGCATTCCCTTTACGACGCTGCTGTCAGTCGCCCTGCTCGGGGAAACGGTGC
>JANPDV010000406.1:0-3404 GCA_031431655.1 Gammaproteobacteria bacterium
CCGAACGCGCAGGCGATGAGGCCCACGGCGCGGCCTTCGAGTAGCGGGGGTTCGTCGTCGAGCAGGTCGTTGGCATAGTCGAGGGCGTTCTTGATCAGCCCCGAAAAAGAACCGTGGTAACACGGGCTCGAAACGATCACACCGTGCGCCGACCGCAGGTCTTCGACCAGTTGCAGCGCGGACGGAGAGCGTGGGCACTCGTGAAGCGGCGCGTAGAGCGGCAGCGCCAGGTCGGAGGTCGAGAACATCCTCGTCCGTGCGCCCAGCGCCTCGGCGTGCCGGAGGCAGAATCTCAGCGCGCATTCGGACGCCGAATTCTCCCGCATCGTGCCCCCTATCCCGACGATCAGGGGCTGGCCTTCCGTTGCCCCGCTCACGCGGCCACATCCCGGATGTCGCGGCCCGGCCGGTGCCGCAGTCGCGCGAATGCGACGACCTGGCTCGACATGATCTGCAACTGCGTCGCGATGCCTTCGTCGCGCGGCGTACCGTCGCCGGAGAACTGCACCTCCCGTTCGTTGATCGCGATGCCCATCGGCGTGGGCCAGCCACGCAACGCATGCACGATCGAACGCATGGCTGACAGCGCCGTGCCGGCGCCGCGCCAGCCCGGCGCGGCCGCAATCAGCCCGACGGCACGGCCCTCGAGATAGATTTCCGGGTCGGAACGCATGTCTTCGACGTAGTCGAGTACGTTCTTCAACGTACCCGAAAGCGACCCGTGGTAGGCCGGAGACGCGAGAATCACACCATGGGCCTGGCGAAGCGCCGCGATCAACGCACCCGCCTCGGCCGTACGGTGCTCGGCACCGGCGAGATACATGGGCAGCACGATGGAAGGGCCAACGAATTGCAGCACCCGCATGCCGTCGGCGGCCGCCATGCGCAGCGCGAAACTCAGCGCCCGATCGGCCGCCGTCGTGCCGCTGACGCTGCCGCCAATGCCGACGATCAATGGCGCCGTTGTGTCCGGGCTCGACATGCCAGCCTCCTAGAGAACTGCCAGCGGGTTCAACGGGGAGCCGGTTCCGCCGACCAGGCGCAGCGGCGCGAGTACGAGCATGAACTCCCAGCATCCTGCAGCGGCGCAGTGGGCGCCGAGCGCATCGAGAGCGCAGTTGTCAACGAGCGCGACGCCAAGTGCGTGCAGCGCGGCGTGCGGTACGAGTGGCCAGTCAAACTCGTAGGGCTGGGCGTCCATGAAGTCCCAGGCAAGCACCGCGATGTCCCGCTCGCGCATGAAGCGCAGCGTGGAGACGCCAAGTCCCGGGTGCGGATCAGCGTTGGGGTTCCACTGCGGATTGGCACGCTCGAACGCGTCCCGCCCTCCACGGACGACCAGGGCGTCGCCGGGCCGGACGTTCACGCCCTGGCGGGCCGCGACCGCGTACAGTTCCGCATCCTGGACGGATTCGCCAGGAGTGAGGTACTCGACGCCGCGATGGCGTGCCACGTCGAGAAGGACGCCGCGCGTGACGACGCCGTCACGCCATTGCTCGATGCCACCCCAGCGCGCACCGACCGGGGTCAGCGCCTGCAGCGGCTCGCGGCCGTTCCACATGCCCGTGTCGCCCCAGCTGTGGCAGAGCGCATCGACGTGCGTCGTCTGGTAGCCATGCACGTGCAGGCCGAGGTACTCCCCGGCGCCGCCGCCCTGGCCCTGCGGCCGCACGAACCAGCGGAGGAAATGCTGCACGGGCTGGGGGTTCTGCGCGCCCGGCCGGGTGGCAAGATCACGCGCCAGGGAAAAACTGACGCCCGCGCGTACCAGGCCGGCGGCGTCGCGGCGCTTCTGCGCGTCTATCAGGTTGATCGCGCCTAGTTGGTCATCGGCACCCCAGCGGCCCCAGTTGGAGTTCTGCCGCAGCCAGTCGTGCCAGTACGCCGCGTCCGTCTGGTTCGCGCCTCGGCCTGACTCCGCCGCCATTGCGGCTACACCGCACGCGCCATGGCCCGCGACGACTCGCCGGCCACCGCCGCACGCAGACGCGGCAGCAATGCCGCGCCGAACTCCGCCGGATACTTCCGCGGGTCGTACCCCGCGAGGATGAAGCGGGACACGCCGGCGCGATGGAACTCCATCAGGTGAGCAACGATCTGGTCGACGGAACCCACGAGACAGTTTGAGACCGGGCGACCGATTCCAACCTTGCCGAACGCACTGAACAGGTTTCCGTCGCGACTGCCTTCTGCAGCGGTCTCGAACACGCGACGGCGTGCTTCGCCAGGCGTTTCGCCAGGCTGATACTTAAGGCGCCCGCTGTCATCGAGTTCGCTGACCAAGGCCTCAAGATGAGAGTAGGCGGTCTGCCACGCTGCCGCCTCCGTTTCGCCGGTCACGACGCGCGCCGAGAGCAGGAATTCGAGGCTGCGGCCCTTCTCGGCCGCCATGCGCCGGACATTGTCGATCGTGCCGAACAGGCGTTCCTTCGGCGCGACATTCAGCGCGAACACATCGGCGACCTCGGCGCCCATCGCTGCACCCTTTTCCGATGCCCCGCCCCAGAACACCGGGATCGCGCCGGGCGCCGCGGGCTTCACGGCGCAGAAGCCGCGCTTGAAACGGTAGAACTGTCCGTGGTGGTCGAAAGGCGCGTCGCTCGACCACATCCGCTTGAGGATCTGAACGTACTCGCGGCTCCGTTCGAAGCGCGTTTCCTTGGTCAGGAAATCACCATCCGCCTCCATTTCCTGGTCGACGGTGCCGGTGATGATGTGAACGCCGCATCGGCCATGGCTCAGGCGATCGATCGTCGCCAGCATTCGCGCGGTCATCGTCGGCGAAACGAACCCAGGTCGATGCGCGATCATGAACTTCAGGCGCTGTGTCCGCCCGGCGACCCACGCCGCGATCGGCATGCTGTCCGGATAGGTCGCTGAGTTCGCGATCAGCACGCGGTCGTAGCCGGCGGCCTCGTGGGCCCGCGCGCACTCGTCGATCAGGTCCGTGTCGAACTCCTCGAGCGGACGCGCGTAGACCTCAGAATAGAAGCGGTGCGGCAGAATACCGATGATCTCGATGCTCACGGCGTTCCCCCCGTCGACGACATCAGGCCCGACGGTAACCGCCAGGCTTCGGATACACCCTGGAACACCCTTAGCGTCCGGCGCTTTCCGGAGTCGAGCGGCGGCCGCATGTGCTGCAGCCCGACGTTGTCCCAGATCACGATGTCGCCGGTCCTCCAGTGGTGTTCGTATATGAACTCGGGCGCATAGGCGTGGCGGCGGAGCTGGTCCAGAAGCGCGTCACTCTCCGCGCGGGGCAGTCCGATGACGTGCGAGGTGAACGAGACGTTCACATAGAGGCAGCGTCGACCGGTCTCCGGATGGGCGAGGATGATCGGATGCGTCGAAGCCGGCGCCGCGGCGATGCTGGCACCGTCGTTGCTGCGATACTTACCCGA